>JAUIEM010000345.1 GCA_030428695.1 bacterium | reverse complement strand
TGCGCAGCTCCCCGTCCCTGACCCAGCGCGGCTGGGCCTTCGTCGCCCTCGCCGGGATCGGCTCGCCGGACGCCCTCGAGACGCTGGAGACCGTGCTCGATGACCCGGGGGAGGATCCCCTGGTGCGCACCTGGGCCGCCGCGACCAGCGTCGCCCTCGCCGACCCCGCGGGGGTGATCGCCCTGACCGCGCGGCTGGCCGAACTCCCCGCCCTCGAGCGACCCCTGCGGCAGCGCTTCGAGGCCCTGCCCGCCGCGAGCCTGCCCGGGCTCGCGCCGGAGCTGCTCGGCGTCTGCGCCCGGCATCCGACGCTCGCCCGCGTCCTCCATCCGCAGCTGGTCGGGCTCGACGGCGCGCAGCTGATCGCGTTGGCCCTGCGTGGAGAGGACGACACGATCCGCCGCCAGGCCGCGGGGCTGATCGGCACGCGCGGCGTCGAGCTCGCCGACGGGATCGTCGACGCCCTCGCCTTCGACCCCCGCGCCCGCACTCTGCCCTGGGCCGGTGGCGCCCTGTTCATCCCCGCCCTGCCCTGGCCCCGCGAGGCCGCTCGCGCGCTGGTCGACCGGCTGGTGCGCTGGTCTCTCTGGTGCGAGCGCCTCGGCCACCACGACGCCGGGCGCCAGGTGCACAACGTCCTGCGCAGCCTGCAGCTCGCCGAGGCAGCGGGCTACGAGAGCCCTGGCTGGCGGCAGGTCGGGGTCGACGTGTGGCTGCGGGTGTGGGGGGAGCAGATCGGCAAAGACGCCCTGCGCGCCCTGCTCGAAGAACAGAACGTGCTACAGGCCCAGCGCTACAGCCGCCTGCTGGAGGAGCTCGAGTGATGATCCCCTTTGCGCGTCCCTTTCCGACCTCTGGAGGAACGACCATGCACACCCGCTCCGCGCTCCTCGTCCTGTTCCTCAGCGCGTCCCTGCTCGCTGATCCCTGCGGCATGGTGCCGCCGATCTTCACCGGCGACGGGCCTCCGATCACCCGCATCGGCCTGCAGAAGACCTACGTCTTCTACAAGGATGGCGTCGAGTGCTTCGCGATCCGCCCCGGCTTCTCGGGGAAGGTCGAGGACTTCGGGATGCTGATCCCCTTCCCCTCACCGCCCGCGCTGCGCAAGCTCCCGGACAACATCTTCGCCCAGGTCGCCGCGGCGGTCGATCCCCCCGAGGTCGTCGAGCACTTCTGGGACAGGGACATGATGCGCAACCTCGAGTTCGGCGCCACCCAGGCGGACGGCGCCGAGGCGCCGCTGATGGTCAACGAGGTGCGGGTGCTGCGCGAGGAGGCGGTCGGCATGTACGAGGTCGCCGTCCTCGAGGCCGGCAGCGCCGCCGCCTTGAACCGCTGGATGGAAGACCACGGCTACATCTACCCCGAGGGCATGGACGAGCCCTGCAACGACTACGTCGCGGCGGGCTGGTGCTTCGTCGCCATCAAGACCCGCGTCGGCCCCAAGTCCGCCGTCGACCCTGCCCCTGGGCAGCGTGAGACGGCCCCCGGGCTGCCTGCGGGCGGAACCTTCGACGGCAACGTGCAGGCGATGGGCTTCCGCTTCGAGACCCCCGAGCTGGTCGTGCCGATGCGCCTGAGCGCCTTCAACGAGGGCGAGCTGCGCAACGTCGTCTATGTGCTCAGCGACGGGCCCCTGAAGATCGTCGACCTGCCGGAGAGCTTCGTCCGCCGCCAGGTCGACGGCGCGACCCTGCTGCGGAACCTGCGCGGTCTGCGGCCCCTGCGCCTGGTCGGTGGCACGATCGAGGACCTCAGCCTGCGGCGCTGGAAGCAGCTGCTCGACGTGCGCGCGCCCGGACCGGTCAACGGCCTCGCGGCCCAGGTCTTCGCCTCCGACCTCGCCGCCGCCCTGCGCGGCGAGCTCGCCCACGGCCACGAGGAGCGGGAGAAGGAGCTGCTGAACATCGGCGAGGCCCTCGCCCTGCGCGGGCCGGCCATCGACGCCCTGCACGAGGCCTCCCTCGAAGAGGAGCGCGCCGCGCAGCGCGAGGCGACCCTCGACGCCCTCGCCGGCATGACGCTGACCGTGATCGATGCCGACTTCCCCCGCGAGCACCTCGCCAGCACCAACCTGACCTTCGAGCCCTACACGATGCCCGAGGAAGTGAACGTCTCGAGCGCGTACAACGCGGTCGCCTGCGGCCCGGTGGCCGCACAGGAGGGCGAGCTGATCGAGGGCGACGGCCTGCCCGACGCCCTGCGCGAGCTGCTCGACGAGGAAGGCGAAGAGGAGCAGCGGGCCTCCCCCGCCTGGTGGTCGGTCTTCCCGGGCGCCCTGCTCGCCTTCGGCCTGGTGGTCGCACTGCGGAGGCGCCGCCGATGAAACGCCTGAGCCTGGTCCTCGCCGCGCTGCTGAGCGCCGCCGTCGCCGACCCCTGCGGCATGGTGCCGCCGATCTTCACGGGCGACGGACCACCGATCACCCGCATCGGCCTGCAGCAGACCTACGTCTTCTACAGAGACGGCGTCGAGTGCATCGCCATCCGCCCCGGCTTCGAGGGCAAGGTCGAAGACTTCGGCATGCTGATCCCCTTCCCCGCGCCGCCGGCCCTGCGCAAGCTGCCCGACGACTTCTTCGGCCACGTCGCCGCGGCGGTCGATCCTCCCGAGGTCGTCGAGTACCTGTGGGACTTCCCGGACAGCTCCATGCTGCCGCCCGGCGCGCCGATGCCGCGCACCAACACGGGCGCGCTGCGCGTCGACGAGGTGCGGGTCCTGCGCCAGGAGGCGGTCGGCATGTACGAGGTCGCCGTCCTCGAGGCCGGCAGCGCCGCCGCGCTCAACCGATGGATGGACGACCACGGCTACGTCTACCCCGAGGGCATGGACGCGCCGTGTGAGGACTACATCGAAGACGGCTGGTGCTTCGTCGCGATCAAGACCCGCGTCGGCCCCAAGTCCGCCGTCGACCCGGCCCCCGGACAGCGCGAGACCTCCCCCGGGCTGCCCGCCGGCGGCTCCTTCGACGGCCACGTCCAGGCGATGGGCTTCCGCTTCCGCACCCCCGAGCTGGTCGTGCCGATGCGCCTGAGCGCCTTCAACGAGGGCGAGCTGCGCAACCTCGTCTACGTCCTCGCCGACGGCCCCCTCAAGATCGTCGACCTGCCGGAGGACTTCGTGCGCCGCCAGCTCAGCGGCGAGGAGCTGCTGGGGAACCTGCGGAAGCTGCGGCCCCTGCGCCTGGTCGGCGGGACGATCGAGGATCTCACCCTGCGGCGCTGGAAGCAGCTGCTCAGCGAGCGCGAGCCGGAGCCGGTCAACGGCCTCGCCGCCCTGCTCTTCGTCGGCGACCTCGAGGCCGCCGCCAGCGGCTCCCTCAGCCACGAGCACGAGCAGCGCGAGAAGGAGCTGCTCACGATCGGCGAGCGGCTCTTCCTCCGCGGCCCCGCGGTCGACGCCCTGCACGCCGCGCAGCTCGCCGCCGCGCAGGCCGAGCAGCGCGAGCGGGCGCTCGATGGCCTGGCAGGGATGACCCTGACCGTCATCGACGGCGACTTCCCCCGCGAGCACCTCGCGAGCACCAACCTGACCTTCGAGCCCTACACCGTGCCCGCCGAGCGCAACCTCCGCGGGGCTTACGACGCGACGCTCCACGGGCCCGCCCAGCCCGAGGAGGGCACGCTGATCCTCGAGCAGTCGCTGCCCGAGGAGTGGCGCGAGCTGCTCGAGGACGACCAGCGCGAGGGCTCCCCCGCCTGGTGGTCGCTGTTCCCGGGGGCGGTGTTGTGCGCCTGGCTGGGGCTGCGACTGCGGCGCCGGAAGGCCGCACGGACGGAGGCATCATGAAGCGCGCCTGTCTCTTCGCCCTGCTCACCGCGATGGCCCTGGCCGATCCTTGCGGCATGGTGCCGCCGATCTTCACCGGCGACGGCCCGCCGATCACCCGCATCGGCCTGCAGCAGACCTACGTCTTCTACCAGGACGGCGTCGAGTGCATCGCCATCCGCCCCGGCTTCGAGGGCAAAGTCGAGGACTTCGGGATGCTGATCCCCTTCCCCTCGCCTCCTGCGCTGCGCAAGCTCCCCGACGACATCTTCGGCCACCTCGCCGCGGCGGTCGATCCGCCAGAGGTCGTCGAATACCTCTACCGCTGGGAGCTCGACCGGATGTCCGAGCGGGCGGGCGGCGGCGGAGGTCCGGAGGGCCTGGAGGTCCAGAAGAACGAGGTGCGCGTACTGCGCGAGGAGGCGGTCGGCATGTACGAGGTCGCCGTCCTCGAGGCCGGGAGCGCGGCCGCCCTGAATCGCTGGATGGACGACCACGGCTACGTCTACCCCGAGGGCATGGACGCGCCCTGCGAGGACTACATCGAGGACGGCTGGTGCTTCGTCGCGATCAAGACCCGCGTCGGCCCCAAGTCCGCTGTCGACCCCGCCCCCGGGCAGCGCGAGACCTCCCCCGGGCTGCCCGCCGGCGGCTCCTTCGACGGCCACGTCCAGGCGATGGGCTTCCGCTTCCGCACCCCCGAGCTGGTCGTGCCGATGCGCCTGAGCGCCTTCAACGAGGGCGAGCTGCGCAACATCGTCTACGTGCTCGGCGATCAGCCCCTGAAGATCGTCGACCTGCCGGAGGACTTCGTGCGCCGCCAGCTCAGCGGCGCGGAGCTGCTCGTGAACCTGCGCGAGCTGCGGCCGCTGCGCATCGTCGGCGGCGGGCTGGATGAGCTGACCCCCGCCCGCTACCGCGAGCTGCGGGCCCAACGCGCGCCGGAGCCGGTCAACGGCCTCGCCGCCCTGCTCTTCGCCGGCGACCTCGAGGCTGCCGCCAGCGGTTCCCTCAGCCACGAGCACGAGCAGCGCGAGAAGGAGCTCCTCAACATCGGCGAGCACCTCGGCCTGCGCGGTCCGGCGGTCGACGCCCTGCACGCCGCGCAGCTCGCCGAGGCGCGGGAACAGCAGCGGGAGCGCGCACTGCAGCGGCTCGAGGGGATGACCCTGACCGTGATCGACGGCGACTTCCCCCGCGAGCATCTCGCGACCACCAACCTGACCTTCGCCTCGTATGCGATGCCGGCCGAGCGGAACCAGCCGCGCGTGTACCACTGCGGCAGCCACGGCGCGCCGCCGCCCACGGAGGGCAGCCTGGTCGATGACGGGGCGCAGCGCTGGCAGGAAGAGGACGAGGACGACAACGAACAGTCCTCCCCCCTGTGGTGGTCGGTGTTTCCCGGCCTGGCGCTGGGCGTCTGGCTCCTGCGGCGCCTGCGGGGGAAGGGATGAGCCGCGCCTGGCTCCTCGTCCTGTCGCTGGCGGCGCCGCTGCTCGCCGACCCCTGCGGCCTGGTGCCGCCGGTCTTCACCGGCGACGGCCCGCCGATCGCCCGCATCGGCCTGCAGCAGACCTACGTCTTCTATCGGGACGGCGTCGCGTGCATCGCGATCCGCCCCGGCTTCGAGCCCTCCCCCTCGTGGCGGTCGGTGTTCCCCGGCCTGGCGCCGGGCGTCGGGCTCGGTTTCCTGCGCATCTGCAGAGGAGGAAGATCATGACATCCCGCATCGCGCTGCCCCTCGCGCTGTTGCTGGCGGCGCCGCTCGTCGCCGATCCCTGCGGCATGGTGCCGCCGGTCTTCACCGGCGACGGCCCGCCGATCACCCGCATCGGCCTGCAGAAGACCTACGTCTTCTACAAAGATGGCGTCGAGTCGATCGCGATCCGGCCCGGCTTTCAGGGCAAGGTCGAGGACTTCGGGATGCTGATCCCCTTTCCCTCGCCTCCCGCCCTGCGCAAGCTGCCCGACCCGATCTTCGCCCACGTCGCCGCCGCGATCGATCCGCCGCCCGTCGTCGAGTACCTGTGGCTCGACAAGCGACGCTTCCGGGGCGGCATGGCCGAGCCGACCGAAGCGGCCGAGGACGAGCTCAAGGTCGACACGGTGCGGGTGCTGCGCCAGGAGGCGGTCGGCATGTACGAGGTCGCCGTCCTCGAGGCCGGCAGCGCCGCTGCGTTGAATCGCTGGATGGACGACCACGGCTACGTCTACCCCGAAGGCATGGACGGGCCCTGCCAGGACTACGTCGAGCAGGGCTGGTGCTTCGTCGCGGTCAAGACCCGCGTCGGCCCCAAGTCCAACGTCGACCCCACCCCGGGCCAGCGCGAGACCGCGCCGGGCTTGCCGAAGGGCGGCTCCTTCGACGGCCACGTCCAGGCCCTCGGTTTCCGCTTCGAGACCCCCGAGCTGGTCGTGCCGATGCGCCTGAGCGCCTTCAACGAGGGGCACCTGCGCAACGTCGTCTACGTGCTCGCCGACGAGCCGCTGAAGATCCGCCACCTGCCGGAGGACTTCGTGCGCCGCCAGCTCCCGGGCGCGACGTTGCTCGAGAACCTCCGCGCGCTGCGCCCCCTGGTGCTGGTCGGCGGCGGCATCGAGGATCTCAGCCTCGCCCGCTACAAGCAGCTCCGCGAGGAGCGCGCCCCCGGGTCCGTCAACGGACTCGCTGGCGAGCTCTTCGCGAGCGACCTCGCGGCCGCGGGCTCCGGCTCCCTCAGCCACGTGCACGAGGAGCGGGAGAAGGAGCTGCTGTCGATCGGCGAATCCCTCGGCCTGCGGGGCGAGGCCGTCGACGCCCTGCACCGCGACGCCCTGCACGAGGACCGGCAGGAGCTGATGCAGGAGGCGCTCGCGAAGCTCGAGGGGATGACCCTGACCGTCATCGACGGCGACTTCCCCCGCGAGCTGATCGCGACCGAGAACCTGCGCTTCGACCCCTTCACCCTGCCCGCCGAAAAGAACACCCGCAGCGCCTACGACGCGGTCGCCTGCGCCCCGGGGGCAGAGCTCGCCGCCGTCGACGACGACGCCCTGCGCGAGGCCTTCCGCGAGCTGCTCGAAGACAGCGAGGAGCAGAACCAGGTCGCGCCCGGTTGGTGGCTGCTCCCGGCCGCTCCGCTCGCCCTGTTGCTGCTCGGCCTGCGGCGGAGGAAGCGGCGATGAGGCGCCTGCTGCCGCTGCTCCTCGTCACGCTCGCCGTCGCCGACCCCTGCGGCATGGTGCCGCCGATCTTCACCGGCGACGGCCCGCCGATCACCCGCATCGGGCTCCAGCAGACCTACGTCTTCTTCAAAGATGGCGTCGAGAGCATCGCGATCCGCCCTGGCTTCGCGGGCAAGGTCGAGGACTTCGGGATGCTGATCCCCTTCCCCTCGCCTCCCGCCCTGCGCAAGCTCCCCGACGACATCTTCGGGCACCTCGCCGCGGCGGTCGATCCGCCGCCAGTCATCGAGCGGCTGTGGGACGACGAGCTGAGGCAGTCCGCGACGCTCGAGTCGGTCCGCGATGGGCACAGCCTCGGCGTCAACAGCGTCGCGGTGCTGCGGGAAGAGGCCGTCGGCATGTACGAGATCGCGGTGCTGCAGGCCGGCAGCGCCGACGCCCTGGCGCGCTGGATGGACGAGCACGGCTACGTCTACCCCGAGGGCATGGACGGGCCCTGCCAGGACTACGTCGAGCTCGGCTGGTGCTTCGTCGCGGTCAAGACCCGCGTCGGCCCGAAGTCCGCCGTCGACCCCGCTCCGGGCGCACGCCGGACCGCACCCGGGCTGCCGGTGGGCAGCGCCTTCGACGGCCACGTGCAGGCGATGGGCTTCCGCTTCCGCACCCCCGAGCTGGTCGTGCCGATGCGGCTGAGCGCCTTCAACGAGGGCGCGCTGCGCAACGTGATCTACCTGCTCACCGACGGCCCCCGCAAGCTGGTCGGCCTGCCGGCGGAGCTGGTGCGGCGGCAGCTGTCCGGGCAGCAGCTGCTGGGGAACCTGCGCGACCTGCGGCCCCTGATCGTCGTGGGCGGGGAGGTCGACGAGCTCAGCCTCGCGCGCTGGAAGCAGCTCCTGCGCAACCGCGAGCCCGGTCCGGTCAATGGCCTGGCGCGCGAGCTCTTCGCGAGCGACCTGCGCGCCCTGGCCGAGGGCACGCTCAGCCTGGCCCTCGAGGAGCGCGAGAAGGAGCTCCTCCACATCGGCGAGCAGCTCGGCCTGCGCGGCGAGGCGCTCGACGCCCTGCACCGGGACATCCTGCAGGAAGCGCGCGAGGAGGCGCTCAGCGAGGCGCTCGACGAGCTCGAGGGGCTGACCCTGACCGTGTTCGACGGCGACTTCCCCCGCGAGCACCTCGCGACCACGAACCTGACCTTCGAGCCCTACACGCTCCCCGCCGCGAAGAACACCCCGCGGGAGTACGACGCCGTCGCCCACCGCGCGACCGAGGGCCGAGGGGAGCCGGTCGAGGACGCTGCGCTGCCGGCGGAGTTCCGCGAGCTGCTGCCCGAGCGCTCGAAGGACGAACAGAACCAGAGCGCGGCGCCGACCGGAAACGGCTGGCTCGCGCTGCTCCCGATCGCCGCCGTGCTCGTGCTGCTGGTGCTGCTGCGCCGGCCGCGGGGGCCGGTCGGCAAAGCCACGAACGAGAGGACATCCTGAGGAGGGGAATCATGGGAATCTGCCGTTGGTTGCTGGTGCTGGCGTGCGTCGCCCCGGTGCTGGCCGATGAGATCGAGGATCTGGTCGCCGACCTCGCCGACCCCGACAAGGCGGCGGTCGCGAGCGAGGCCCTGATCGCCCGCGGGCCGGAGGCCGTGCCGGCCCTGATCGGCGAGGCCTGGGAGGGCCAGAGCGTCACCGCCCGCGGCTGGGCGATCGTGTGCCTGACCGAGATCGGCGGCGACGACGTGCGCGAGAGCATGCAGCGCCTGCACGTCGACCGCAAGCAGCCCGACCTGGTGCGGACCTGGGCCGCCGCCTGCTGCGTCCAGCTCGCCCCCGACGCCGAGGCGCTGCTCGACCTGGTCGCGCTGTCGCAGTCCTTCCCCGCCCTGGTGCGGCCGCTGGGCATGCGGCTCGGCGAGGCCCTGGCCGCGGAGACCGACGGCAAGCTGCTCGCGCGCCTGCTGTCGATCAGCAACCAGTTCCCCGACCTGCAGCCGGCGCTGATTCCCGCCATCCTCGCCCAGGGTCCGCAGGCGATGTGCAAGGTGATGCTGACCCACCACGCCAACGACGTGCGCTGGTCGGCGACCGCCTACCTCGGCACGATGGCGATGCAGGGGGACGACAGCGTCGCCGGCCACGTCGCCGACGCGTACCGCTTCTCGAACGAGGTCGAGCAGGTGCCCTGGCACGGGGGGCCCCTCTACATCCCCTCGATCAGCTACACCCAGGAGGCCGCCCGCGACCTGTGCGGACAGCTGGTGCGCTGGCACCTGTGGTGCGAGCGCAAGGGCCTCGGCGAGGAGCAGAACCAGATCCACAACAACCTGCGCAGCCTCGAGCTCGCCCGCATGGCCGGCTACGAGAGCCCGGGCTGGGACGACATCGGCACCGACCAGTGGCTGCTGACCTGGGGCCGCACCGTCGGCAAGGTCGCGCTGCGGGCCATCCTCGAAGAGCAGGGCGTCGCCGCCGAGGCGCGCTACAAGAAGCTGGTCGACAGCCTTCCGTAGGGGCCGCGCCCAGCTCCGCTGCAGAGTGGACGGGATCCTCCCCCGCCCGCGAAGTCAAGAGATTTTTTGCGCCCGACACGTCACACAGAATGCACGGAAGGACAAGGACTTGCGGCGACCCCTCCGGGCGCAAGTGAGACGGCGCCGGCGACCTCACTTGCAATCCTCCGCGACATCGTCCACAACCAAGGTGTTGGTTATGAGCAATCTGGATTGCAAATCTGCCGGAAGAGCTGCAGGCTTCTGGTGTCTGACGAAGGGAGCGGCCTATCGAGACGCACCGTCCAGACATTCACTGCAAAGTTGACACCGCATAGCGGTGAGAACAGAAAGAAGCTGTTCGTGACCTAGAGTCACAACCATACGAAAAAAGACACCCCGCTTCAGGGGTGCCTTTTTTTGTTGTAGCCAACCGCAAGAGAACTACAGCATCGTCAGCGGATCGAGCACCTCGACCGGTCCGAAGCGTTCGAAAGCGGGGCCGAGCTTCTCGGCGCTGCCGACGACGGCGATGCTCATCGCTTCCGGCGCGAGCCAGCGGCGAGCGAGCTCTTGCAGCGTCCCCTCGTCGAGGGAAGCGACCGTGTCGGCCCGCCGGTCGAGGGAGCCCGCGGGCTCGTCGTACAAGAGCTCGTCGAGCGCGAGGCCGGTCCGCGCCAGCACGGTCTCGTACAGGAAGGGCAGCGAGCCGCAGATCATGCCCTTGACCTGGGCGAGCTCCGCGGGCGGCACGGCCTCCTCGCCGAGCCGCGCGAGCTCTTCCAGCACCGCCTCCACCGCCTGGCAGGCGTTGCTCTGGGTGGTCGACAGGTGGACGAAGAAAGGCGCCGCCCGCCGCCGCCCGAGCAGCCCGCACTCGACGGCGTAGACCAGCCCCTCGCCGACCCGCAGCCGGCCCGGCAGGCGCCCCTGCAGGCCAGCGTGGCAGAGCACCTCGGTCAGCGCCTCCAGGCCCGGCTCGTCCTCGTGGATGCGCGGGATCGCGACCCGGCCGAGGCGGATGTGCGCCTGGCTCAAGCCCGGCACGTCGACGATCACCACCCGCCGGCCCGGCACGCAGTCCGGCCACGCCTCGCTGGTCAGCGGCGCCCCGGGCGGGAAGCGCAGCCAGTCCTCGAGGCTGCGCGCGAGCTGGTTCTGCGGCAGCGGCCCCGCGATCACGGCGGTCAGGCGGCGGCTGACGTAGTGACGCTGGTGGAAGCGCGACACCTCGTCCCTGTCGAGCCGGCCGAGGCTCTGCATCGAGCCCCAGGGCATGCGCCGGTAGGGATGCTCCGCCGGATACAGGCAGCGGTAGAAGGCCTCGACCAGCAGCTGGCCGGGAGCCCGGCGCTGGAACTGGCGCCGCGAGCTCGCCTCGCGCACGAGGCGTTCGATGCCGGCCTCGGGGAAGTCGGGGCAGCGCAGGATCGAGCCGAGATGGGCGAGCACCGCCTCGAGCCGGTCGGGCAGGCAGATCCCCGAGAAGGTCGTCGCGTCGGCGTCGGTGGTCGGCGTG
>JAUIEM010000344.1 GCA_030428695.1 bacterium | reverse complement strand
GTCCCGTCTCCCTCCGGCGCGGGCAGACGCCACAGGGCGTCGAGCAGCGCCGCGCACAGCTCGTGGGGGCCGTGGGCCAGGGCGCGCCGCAGCCGCCAGCGCGCGGCCGGGCCGGCGCCGGCCCAGCGCGGAGGCTCCCCGGTGTCGAGGGCGGCGAGGGCGCGCAGGGCCTCCGCGCTGCCGAGGGCGAGCGCCCGGGACGGGACGCCGCGGTCGCAGGCCAGGCTGCCGTCGGCCCGCTCGACCTGCCAGCTGCCGTCGGCCTCGACCAGGCGCAGGTCGTGCTCCTCGTCGGGGCCGACCCAGGCCAGGTCGCGCGGCAGCGCGTGCAGCGGCTCGAGCAGGCGCCGCAGGTCGTCGGGGGCGGCGAGCCGGGGAGCGCTCATCGGCGGCGCACGCGGCGGCGGTAGATCTCGCCGTCGAAGTCGCTGCTCATGTCGTCGCGGGCGGCGTCGTAGCGCTGGTCGAGCTCGCGCAGGTCCTGCAGGCTGATCGAGCCCTTCTCGGCGAGCTTCCCGTTCTTCCCCCGCACCTCGTAGACGTGCACGCTGAAGCGCTCCTCGACGTCGTAGCTGACCTCGCCGCGGGTCATCACGCTGCTGACCACGGTCTCGAAGTTGGTGTAGCGGGTGTCGACGCTGCCCGGCGGGCCGTCGTCGAGCTCGCGGTAGAAGCAGTAGTGGCGCGTGCCCTCCTCGCCCCGGGGCAGCTCGGCCTCGGGCACGAACAGGAGCTCTTTGGTGCCGAAGGCGGAGTCGACCAGCCGGAACTCGCCGCGGAAGGCCTCGCGGATGTCCGGGGCGCCGCGCTCGCCCTGGTAGGCGTGCTGGACGCGCTCGATGCTGAAGTTGCGGCCGGACTGGAAGCGCAGGTTGGCGAAGATGTAGTTCGCGCCGCTGAGCACGATGCCGAAGCCGAAGCTGCTGGTCGAGCCGCGCGCCTTGATCGCGACCTCGTCGATGGTCATGTGCAGCTTGAGCTCCGAGGGCAGGCCGGAGTCCCCGCCGCCGTCGAGGCCGATCGCCGCCTCGTCCTCGCGCAGGGCGTTGAGGTCGAAGGGCACGTTGCCGAGGGTGAAGGTGTAGCTCGCGACCTGCTTGAGGGCCTCGCGGCTGCGCAGGAAGGCCAGCCCCTCTTCCCACTCCCCGTCGTTGACCTTGAAGTGCAGGCCCTCGAGGGGCTGGTTGCGCATGTTCGTCTCGACCTCGTAGACGTCGTACTGGCCGCTCGGCGTCCCGCTCGCGACCAGCGGCAGGCGCTCGACGCGGGTGCCCTCGCCGGTCGGGATGCGGACGAACAGGCTCTCGGCCTGCTTGAGGGTCAGGAACATCACGCCGGGCAGGCGCCGGTCGTAGACCTCGCCGCGCACGATCGGCTCGCGCCGCAGCTCGGGCTGGTCGGGCAGCAGGATCAGGTCGGCCGGACGCAGGTCGCGCTGGCCGAGCACCTGGATCAGGCCGGCCTTGATCTCGTCGATCGCGATGTCCTCGTAGACCTCGGCGACGATGCGGATGCGGTCGCGGATCAGCTCCGACACCGCGCTGTGGCCGCGGAAGCCGCCGTTGCGGTCGCGCGGATCGTCCTGGGCGCTCGCCAGGCCGACCAGCAGGCAGAGCCAGAGCGCGTGTCTTCCTCGGAACATCATCTTCCCATCCATGCAGGGCCGCTCAAGGGCGGCGCAGGAGCTCGAGCCGGGTGGTGACGAAGCTGCGCTCGGCGTCCGGCAGCTGTTGGCCGGCGAGGACGTCGTACAGCGCCGCGACCTCCGGCAGGGCGCCCGCCTCGCCCCAGCCCTCGCGGGCGCAGAAACCGGCGACGTAGCCGGCCTCGGCGCGCAGGGCCCGGGGCAGGCTCTCGTCGCGGGCGAGGGCGGCCAGCCGCGCGACGATCTCGCCGCGGATCAGGGCCGAGCCGGTCGCCCGCTCGGAGCGCTCGCGGGCGAAGTCGAGGTAGGCCTGCTGGAACTCCTTCCAGCCGGCGCGCCAGCCCGGTCCGTCGGTCGGGGTGACGGAGGCCCCGGTCTTGACCGCGGTCTCGAAGGCGAGCACCTCGGCGAGCAGCGGGTCGAAGGCGAGGGGAAGCTTCTGCTCGGCGCTTCCCCAGGGTCCGACCAGCTCGAGCGCGAAGGCGTCCTCCCCGGGATGCCGCGTCGGCACGGTGAAGGCGTAGCCGTCGACGGTCGCCTCGAAGGCGAGCTCTTCCCCGGCGCTGACCAGCCGGTGCAGGTCCGGGCAGCCGAGCAGCTCGAGCCGCTGGCCCGGGACCGCGACCTCCGGCCGCCAGCGCAGGTCGTGCAGCCCCTGGGGCTCGAGGTAGCGGACCGGGAACGGCGCCGTCGTGCCGAAGGCGGTGACCAGGCTGAGCTGCCCCTCGCCCTGGCCGGGCGGGAAGGTCACTGTCGCCACCGCCCCTTCCCCCCAGCTCACCGGCAGCTCGGCCGGCGTGCCGCCGGTCGCCCAGAGCGCCGCCGGCGCATCCCCGGGCAGGAGGTACAGGCCTTCGACCCGCACCGCGCCGCCGCCGGCCGGCAGCGGCGCGACGCGCAGGATCGCGGCGCGCTTGGCCTGCAGGTCGAAGATGAAGGGCGCGGAGCTCAGGGCGCCGACCGTCACGACGACCTCGCCGCGTCCGGCGAGCATCAGCCCGTCGACCGTCACCTCGCCGCCCGTCGCGTCGACCCGCCCGACCTCGAGGCGCTCCTCGCCCTCGAGCATCGACACCGCGACCTGCACGTGATCCCGCTCGTCGCGCAGGTTCTCGCCGAAGATCACCAGGTCGCCGTCGCGGGCGTCGACCGCCCGCACCACCGGCGCGGGCTGGACGTACAGGCAGCGCAGCCGGTTCGACTCCTGGCCGTCGACCCGCGCGAGCAGCTCGAAGCCGCTCGCCGCCTCCGGCGCCCGGGGCGGGATCTCGACCCGGTACAGGCGCGTCGTCCCGTCGCCGCTGGTCGTCGCGACCAGGGGCTGCTCGACCCGTCCGACCGCGCGCAACAGCTCCGGCTCGGCGTGGCAGTGCTCGAGCTGGACCTCGAAGACCGCCCCGTGCTTCGACAGCGGCTGTTCCTCCTCCGCCGGTCGATGCAGGGGATCGAGCCGCGGCGGCTGGCGGACCGGCAGGGTCAGCGCCAGGCGCCGCCCGTCGAGTCGGTGCACCCCGGCCAGGGCCCAGCTGTCGCCGGAGACCTCGACCGTGCCGAGGCTGAGCTCGGTCGCGCTCGCCGTCACCCCCAGGGGTTTCCCGTCGGCGCTGAAGTCGAGGGCGTCGAGGCCGCTGCCCCGCAGGACGAGCGGCAGGCTGGTACGCAGCGCGTCCGGATTCCCCTCCGCCCAGGCCACCTCCGACTTCAGGCCGAGGTCGATCAGGAAGCGGTCGACGCGGTCGGCGAGCGCCGGGGCGACACGCCGGTCGAGCCCGTGGCGGTTGGCGAAGAAGGCGCCGACCGCGAGCAGGAGCAGCAGCACGACGAGCTGCAGCACCCGCTTCTTGAGCCGCGCCCCCAGGCCCGGCCCGGGCGGCCGTGGGGTGTAGGTCCGGGGCAGGCGGGAGAGCGGTCCGACCAGGTCGCCGACCCGCGCCGGACGCTTGGCCGGATCGTGCTGGCAGCAGGATAACAGCAGGTTGCCGAGCCCCCGCGGCGCCGCCAGGCTGTCGAGGTCGGCCCGGCCGAGCGACCAGCCGCTGCCCCCGAAGCTCGGCGGCAGGCTGCCCGCGAAGAGCTGGTAGAGGATCAGCCCGAAGCTGTACACATCGCAGCGCGGCGTCAGCGTGGCCGGCTGCTTGCTCTCGAGCGCCCTGAGCAGCTCCGGGGCGAGGAAGGAGCGGCGCTCGCCGCCCAGGCGCTCGGCCGCGAAGCTCTCCGGGTCGAAGCCGAAGCCGGTGTCGAGCACGAGCACCCCGCCCTCCTCCTTGCGCACCAGGTCGCGGGCGGTCAACCCGCCGTGGGGCAGGGGCAGCCGGGCGAGGGCCCGGGCCGCGTCGATCGCCGCCTCGCGCCGTTCGCCGTAGCTGCCGCCGCCGAGGGGACGGGCGCGGAGGAAGTTCGTGATGTAGAAGTGGCGTCCGCTCTTCGGGTCGCGGTCGGGGCTGAACTGTGGGAAGGCCGGGTCGGCCTTGACCTCGGGGGGCAGCTCGCGCGCCTTCTCGCCGAGGGCGAGCAGCTTGAGCACGACGGGGGCGCCGGTGCGCAGGTCGGTGTAGGGGCCGGTCTCGCCGAAGGAGCCGAAGCCTTCGGCGGAGAAGCGGCCGGCCGCGCTCTTGTAGCTGCCCAGGCTGTCCGGGAGCATCCGCGCCCTCCTGTTCCCGCACCGATCGCGCGGACCCTCTACGTGTACGGGGATCGATCCCGATCATCAAGGCGTTCGGCCCGCCCCTTCGGACGGAAGATTCCCGGGAATAGACCGGAGCGCCGCTCCGTCCCGAAGATGCGGCCAGCCCTTGACATGCGCCGGCCGTCTCTGATAGCAATGCCACCCTGTCCCCCGCGAAGCTTCCGTCCGTCCGGCTCTTCCAGCGCTTCGCCGCACCGAGAGGAATCCGATGCACCGTCTGTCCCTGGCCCTGCTCGTCGGCCTGTGCCTGTCCCCGCTCGCCGCCCAGATCGTCGACGACATCCCGCCCGCTCCGCCCGAGGACCAGATCCTCTACTTCAACAACGACGCGGAGCCCGAGACCCTCGACCCGGCGAAGATGACCGGCGTGCCCGAGCACACCCTCGCTCTCGGCCTCTACGAAGGTTTGACCCGGCACGACCCCGAGACCCTCGAGCCGCTGCCCGGCGTCGCGGAGTCGTGGGAGATCTCCGAAGACGGGACGGTCTACATCTTCCACCTGCGCGAGGACGCGAAGTGGTCGAACGGCGAACGCGTGACGGCCGCGGACTTCGTGTACTCCTACCAGCGCGTGCTCGATCCGGCCCCCGTCGCGCCGATCCAGTATTCCTACATGCTGTGGTGCCTCGACAACGCCGAGGCCTACAACAAGGGGGAGATCGAGAGCTTCGATGAGGTCGGTGTGCGGGCGATCGACGAGGGCACCCTCGAGATCCGCCTGCGGGCCTCGACTCCCTACTTCCTCGACCTGATCTCCTTCGAGACCTACATGCCGGTGCACAAGGCGACCGTCGAGAAGCACGGGATCAAGTGGACGCGGCCGGAGAACTTCGTCGGCAACGGTCCCTTCGTGCTCAGCGCCTGGACCCTGAACGTCGAGATCGTGATGACGCCGAATCCGCACTACTGGGACCGCGACAAGGTGCTGCTGCGCGAGGTCCACGCTCTGGCGATCGACGACCAGGACACCTCGGTCAACAAGTTCCTCAACGGGGAGCTGCACTGGATCCGCTCGGTGCCCTCGACGCGCATCGATGAGCTCAAGCTGCACCCCGACTACGATGCCTCACCCTACCTCGGCGCCTACTTCTACCGCTTCAACACGACCGAGGCGCCCTTCGACAACCCGCTCGTGCGGAAGGCCTTCGCCATGGCGATCGACCGCCAGACCATCTGCGAGCGTGTGCTCAAGGGCGGACAGATCCCGGCGGGGACCCACGTGCCCCCGGGGATCCACAACTACACGAGCGGAGAGGGCCTGCCCTACGATCCCTTCCGGGCCCGCGAGCTGCTCGCGGAAGCGGGCTTCGAAGGCGGTGCGGGGCTGCCGTCGATCTCGCTCCTTTACAACACCAACGAGTCGCACAAGCAGGTCGCCGAGGCGATCGTCGACATGTGGCAGAAGAACCTCGGCGTGACGGTCAGCCTCGAGAACACCGAGTGGAAGGTGTACCTCGACCGGGTCGACAACTTCGACTACCAGATCGCCCGGGCCGGTTGGATCGGCGACTACACCGACCCGAACACCTTCATGGACATGTTCGTCACCGACGGCGGCAACAACAACACCGGTTGGAGCAACCCCCGCTACGACGAGCTGATCGAGCTCGCCGCGACCACCCACGATCAGGCGCGGCGCTTCGAGTACTTCCGCGAAGCCGAGACCCTGCTCTGTCGGGACGGCGTGCCGATCGCGCCGATCTACTTCTACGTCAACCAGTTCATGGTCCACGAGGACGTGATCGGCTGGTATCCCAACGTGCGCGACCTGCATCCGCTCCGGGACATCTACATCGCGGCTCCGGAATAGGCGGGAACGATGGGTCCCTACCTGCTGCGGCGCCTGATCGAGGTGCCGCTGATCATCTTCATCCTCGCGGTGCTGAGCTTCGGCCTGATCCGCATGGCGCCCGGCGGTCCCTACACCGCCGAACGCAAGCTTCCGCCGGAGATCGAGGAGATCGTCAAGAAGCAGCGCCACCTCGACAAGCACTGGACGGTTCAGTTCTACTACTACTGCGCCGACCTCGTGCAGCTCGACCTCGGGCCGTCCTCGAAGTACAAGGATCGCTCGGTCAACGAGGTGATCGCGGAGAAGTGGGGCCCCTCGTTCTGGCTCGGCATGTCGGCGATGTTGATCGCCCTGGTCGTCGGCATCGGCTCGGGGGTGATCTCAGCCCTCAAACAGAACACGGTCTTCGACTACGCGAGCATGTCGGTCGCGATGCTCGGGCTCAGCCTGCCGACCTTCGTCGTCGCGCCTTTCCTCGTGCTCGTGTTCGCGATGGGGCTCGACTGGTTCCAGGTCACCTACGTCGACTTCTGGGCCTTCAAGCTGACCGACAACTTCGGCTTCCCCCGTCCGGAGGTGCTGGTGCTGCCGGCGCTCTCCCTCAGCCTGCCCTACACCGCCCGCATCGCGCGGTTGACCCGGGCGGGTATGCTCGACGTGATCCACCAGGACTACATCAAGACCGCGCGGGCCAAGGGCCTGCCGGAGTCGAAGGTGATCCTGCGCCACGCGCTGCGCGGCGGGCTGATGCCGGTCGTCTCTTTCCTCGGCCCGGCGGTCGCCTTCCTGATGACCGGCTCTCTGGTCGTCGAGAAGATCTTCAGCCTGCCCGGGCTCGGGCAGGAGTTCGTCAACTCGGCCCTCAACCGCGACCACTTCGTCACCCAGGGGCTGGTGATGTTGTCCGGCACGCTGCTCGTGCTGAGCAACCTGTCCGTCGACGTGCTGTACGCCTTCCTCGACCCGAGGATCCGCTATGACTGAGAGAGCGGAAAAGCAGGACCAGATCGTCGGCGTCAGCCTCTGGCAGGATGGGCTGTCGCGGCTGAAGAAGAACCGGATGGCGGTCGTCGGCAGCGTCATCGTGTTCGTGATGGGCGCGCTGGCGCTGCTCGCGGACGTGCTGCCCCTCGACCCGACCACCCAGCACGCCTCGCTGCAGGATCTGCCGCCGTTCAGCACGGTGCTCAACCTCGAGCCGACGATGCACTTCCGCACCGGCGAGCTCCCGCCCTACCCCTTCGACGCGGTCGCGAACGGCGACACGGTGGTGTTCGAGACCGACCCCTTCGACAGCGAGATCACCGTCTACCGGGTCAAGCTGCGCCGCGGCCGGGTCAGCTCGCTGAAGGCAGAGCTCGGAGCGGTCAGCCTCGACAGCGTCGGGGTCTCCGGCCCCGGCGAGGTGATGCGGCTGCTGACGACCTCCGACACCTTCGAGTTCAGCGACGTGACGATCGTCGACGGGGCGCAGCTGCCAGAGAAGATCTCGTCGGAGGTGAAGACGCGCGCCTTCACGCTCGAGAAGCTGACTGTCGACACCGACCGCAAGCGGGTGCGGATCGCGCTCGCGGGCGACACCGTGGCCGCGGTCCTGGTCGGCGGCCTGCGGGAAGGGCTCAGCCCGCGCGACGAGCTCGTGCTCGAGGACCGCTTCGTCCACGACGTGCGCGTGCGCGGCGAGCGCTTCACGATCAGCTTCCCGCTCGGCTCCGACTCGGCCGGCCGGGACATGCTGAGTCGGCTGATCTACGGCGGGCGCATCTCGCTGATGGTCGGGCTGGTCGCGACCCTGGTCAGCCTGTTGATCGGCGTGCTGTACGGCTCGGTGTCCGGCTACCTGGGGGGCTCGGTCGACCGGGTGATGATGCGGCTGGTCGACATCCTGTACGCGCTGCCCTACATGTTCCTCGTCATCATCCTGCTCGTCACCTTCGGGAAGAACCTGGTGGTCCTGTTCGTCGCCCTCGGCTGCGTCCAGTGGCTGACGATGGCGCGCATCGTGCGCGGCCAGGTGCTGTCGCTGAAGCAGAAGGAGTTCATCGAGGCGGCCCACACCATCGGCACCCCGACCTGGAAGATCATCATCCGGCACCTGATCCCGAATACCATCGGCACGGTCGTCGTCTACACGACCCTGACCGTCCCGGCGGTGATCCTGCAGGAGGCCTTCCTCAGCTTCCTCGGCCTCAACGTCGAGTACGGCGGCCTGCCGCTCGAGAGCTGGGGGGCGCTGGTCAACCAGGGCTGGAAGATCGTGCGCGACAACCACTGGCCGTTCATCTTCAGCGCGTTCACCCTGTCGGTGACGCTGTTCTCGCTGAACTTCCTCGGTGACGGCCTGCGCGACGCGCTCGACCCGCAGCAGCGCGGGCGGAAGTAGGGGGAAGCATGCCGCTGCTCGAAGTCCAGGATCTGCGCACCCACTTCCGCACCGACCACGGCTGGGTGCGAGCGGTCGACGGCGTCAGCTTCAGCCTCGACGAGCACGAGGTGCTCGGCATCGTCGGCGAGTCCGGCTCGGGCAAGTCGGTGACCAACCTGACGATCATGGGCCTGATCCCGCAGCCGCCGGGGAAGATCGTCTCCGGGGAGATCTGGTTCGACGGCAAGGACCTGCTCCAGGCGCGCAAGAGCGAGCTGCTGAAGATCCGCGGGCGGCGCATCGCGATGATCTTCCAGGACCCGATGACCAGCCTCAACCCCTTCCTGCGCATCAGCAAGCAGCTGACCGAGGGGGCCGTGCAGCACTTCGGCTGGACCGAGGCGAAGGCGAGGCAGAAGGCGATCGAGCTCCTGCAGCTGGTCGAGATCCCGAGCGCGAAGGAGCGCATCGACGACTACCCGCACAACTTCTCCGGCGGCATGCGCCAGCGCGTGATGATCGCGATGGCGCTGATGTGCGACCCGGAGGTGCTGATCGCCGACGAGCCCACCACCGCCCTGGACGTGACCATCCAGGCCCAGATCCTCGACCTGTTGAAGAAGATCAACAAGGAGAAGGGCACCGGGATCATCCTGATCACCCACTCCCTCGGCGTCGTCGCCGGCACCTGCGACCGGGTGCTCGTGATGTACGGCGGGCGCATCGTCGAGCGCGGCAGCGTCGACCAGATCTTCTACACCCCGCAGCACCCCTATACACAGGGCCTGCTCAGCTCGATCCCGCGGCTCGACAGCCTGAAGCACGAGGCGCTCGTGCCGATCCCGGGGCAGCCGCCGGACCTGTTGAAGCTCGGTCAGGAGTGCGCCTTCCGCTTCCGCTGCCCGAAGGTCTTCGAGCCCTGCGCGCAGTCGATTCCGCCGGCCTTCACGGTGGGGGAGAAGCATGTCGCGGCCTGTTTCCTGCACCAGGAATAGCCCCCGCTGGTGGCTGCTCCTGCTGCTGTGGCTGAGCGGCTGTGGAAGCGTCGTCAGTCTCGCCGAGCCCCGTCCCTTCGGCGGGCTGCGCAACGACTGGATCGCCCTGAGCCGGGTCTCGCATCCGGTCGCCTGGCTGGCGGTGCTCGACATGCCGCTCTCGCTCGGTGTGGACGTCGCGCTCCTGCCCTTGACCACCGGCTTGTGGCTGGCGCGGGAGGAGCCCGAGCCGGTGACTGAAGAATGACGCCGCGCCGGGTATGCTCGGGGAGCGGAACCTCCGGAGGTGGATGTGCGTAGCCTGGCCCTGTGCTTGCTGGTCGTCCTCAGCGGCTGCACCTCGATCACCTCGACCTTCTTCTCCGATGAGGTCGAGCCGAGCCCCTACATCGGCGCCTACGGCGATGTCGAGATCATGGACGCGGTCATCGAAGGCGAGTTCGAAGGCGAGCCGGGCAAGGCGGCCGTCGCTTTCACCTACGGCTTCTTCGACTTCCTGCCCAGCCTCGCGATGGACACCGTGCTGCTGCCGTACACGATCCCGGTCTGGGCGCTCTCTGATTGACGGCGGAGCGGCATTTTTTCTGGCGCGGCGCGTCCTGAGCTGGTAATTTCTGTGTCCCGAAATCCGCGATCAGGAACAGCTGGTGGGGATCCCATGTCTTCCGATCTGACCATACCCAAGGGCAAGATGCTTCGGCTCTCGTGCACCGAGCGCCAGGGCGCCGACACCTACCATCTCGACTGGAAGATCTTCGACAAGCACGGCAAGGCGCTGCGCTCCGGTCGGCTCGGCGAGTCCGAGGGTCTGGATCCCGAGACCACGGCGTTCAAGTTCAACCCCGAGGCCGAGCTCGACGAGCCCCGGGTGCGTCTGTTCAGCGTCGTGCGTTGGAAGGGCAAGGACTACCAGCGCGACGACTGCGTGCACAGCCTGCTGCCGAACCTCGACAAGAAGAAGAACAAGATCGACGGCGAGTGGCTGCTGAAGTGGGGTCGCGGCGGGTTCGGCGGCTGCGCCACGGTGCGTGTGCAGGTCGTCGAGCCGGCGATCGTCGCGAAGGAAGAGGAAGAGCTCGCCAAGAAGAAGGCCAAGGAAGAGGCCCGCAAGGCCAAGGCCGCCGCGATCAAGGCGGCCAAGGAGAAGGCCAAGCGCGAGGAAGAGGCCAAGAAGAAGGCCGAGGCCGAGGCGAAGAAGAAGGCCGAAGAGGAAGCGAAGAAGAAAGCCGCCGCCGAAGCGCGCGCCAAGGCCGCCGCCGAGGCCGAGGCCAAGGCTGCTGCCGCGCGCATGGCCGAAGCGGCCGCGAGCCCGGCCAAGGCGAAGAAGCTCGCCGAGGAAGCGCAGCAGGCCCTCTCCGAAGCCCAGGCCGCCGTGGCCGAGGCCGAGCAGGCCGCGAAGACCGCCTCCGACGCGGACGGCACGGCCCAGGCCGCCGCCGAAGCCAAGCAGAAG
>JAUIEM010000672.1 GCA_030428695.1 bacterium | reverse complement strand
GGCGCGGGTAGAGGGCGAGCGGCTGGCTGCCGGCGCGCAGCTCGAGGCTGATCCGTTCGGGCAGGAAGCCGTCGCCGACCAGCTCGAGCGCGTAGCGCCCGACCTCGAGCTCCAGCCGGCCGGTGCTGCCGTCGTGGATGCGCGTCTCCGGCCCGCGGAAGCGCCACTGGAAGGAGCCGCGGTGGGTCTTGAGCTCGAGCAGCGCGGTCGGCTTCCAACGCAGCTCCTGCTCGCTGTCGGCGCCGAGCTCGAGCTCCTGGCGCCGCTCGTGGCCGCTGTCGGACCAGGCGAGAGCGAGGTAGCGGCCCGGCGCGAGGGACAGCTCGAGGGGCGCGTCCGGCCTCCCTTCGTAGACAATGGCGCCGCCCGCATCCCGCAGCTCGAGCCGGGCCACGCCTGCCTGCGGCGCCACGGTGAGGACCGCGTCGTCGCCGCCGAGGCGGGCGAGCCCCGCGATGCCGAGCCCGACCAGGAGCAGCAGCGCCACGGCGAGGGCGACACGCTTCCCGGGGAAGCGCAGCGGACGAGGCTCTTCGGGCGCGGGCAGCTCTTCGCCGTCGAGCCACAGGTTGAGGTCGTCGCCGAAGCTGCCGGCGGTCGCGTAGCGCTTGGTCAGCTTCTTCTCGAGGGCCCGCAGGCAGACCCGCTCGAGGGCCACGGGCAGGCTGGGGTCGAGCTTGCGGGGCGGGTCGGGCTGCTCGTGGATCGTCGACCACATGATCTTGTAGATCGTGTCCCGCAGATGGGGCGGGCGGCCGGTCAGGACCTGGTACAGCATCGCCCCGAGGGCGAAGATGTCGACGCCCGGGCCGACGATCTCCCGCTGCCCCTTCGCCATCTCCGGCGCCATGTACAGCGGGGTGCCGACGACGGTGCCGTCGTTGGTGACGTGGGTGTCCTTGCCCTGCTCCTTGGCCAGCCCGAAGTCGCACAGGTAGGGGACGCCCGCGTCGGAGATCAGGACGTTCTCCGGCTTGACGTCGCGGTGGATGAAGCCCTCGCCGTGCGCGTAGTGCAGAGCCTTGGCGATCTTCTGCAGGACGAGCACCTTGTCACGCAGGCCGAGCGCCTTGCTGCCGATCAGCTCGTCGAAGTTGCGGCCCTCGACGTACTCCATCGCGTAGTAGTAGCGGCCCTTGATCACGCCGACGTCGTAGACGCGGATGATGTGGGGATGGACGAGCTTCGTCACCGCCTTGACCTCGCGCAGGAAGCGGGCCATGTCGTCGGACTCGGCCTTGCGCGACATCACCTTGAGGGCGACGGTCTGGTCAGAGGGCTCCCAGCGCGCCTTGTAGACGATGCCCATGCCGCCCTTGCCGAGCAGCGCGAGGATGCGGTAGTTCCCGATCTGCCCGCCGTGCACGCTGCCGAGGGGCAACAGCTCGTCGGAGCCGACGTCGCGGCCCTTGCCCTCGGGCTCGGGGCGCCAGCTGCCGGAGCTGGCGGTGTGGTTCTCGATCGAGCTCAGGGTGACCGCGTCGACCGAGAGCGAGCCGAGGGAGCTGTGCTCGAGCTCCTCGAGGGCGGGCTCGCGGTCGCTGACCGCCGTGCCCAGGGGGTTGAAGTCGGGGTCGGCGGACTCGCTCGCGCCGAAGGGCACCAGCTCTTCGGAGCTGTCTCCCAACTTCTCCTTGTGCTCGGCCCAACTGCCGGAAGAGTCGCCCATGCTCGATCCGTTGTGGAGCGTCTACCGCAGGCCGGGCGTCGGGCGCGACCGCGGAGGCGTCTGGCTGCGCGGGTTCCGCCGCCACCATAGCAGACGGGAGCCGGAATTGGAAACTCCCGTCCCGGTCCGCGACGTCTGATCGTGTCACGCAAGGGACAGCGCCGCGGGCGACCCGCAGCGGGGGTTGAAAAATCCCGCGGGGGCGCGATTTTCTGCTGGCCAGGCCACGGGTCACTGGTATACTCCTGAGTGTGCCGGGCGCAGGTCTCCCACACGTATATGCATGCCGCGTCTGCGCGACAGCG
>JAUIEM010000343.1 GCA_030428695.1 bacterium | reverse complement strand
ATACTCAGATTCCGATGATGTCGAGGTGGACGGTCGCGAGGACACAAGCCGCGGACCACGCGCACAGGCGGCTCAGCGTACGGCTCTCGAGGCGATTGACCAACGCGAGGCCGACCAGCACGAGCGCGACCCCCCGCGGCCCCAGGGCCGGGACGTGATGCCCCGCGAGCGCGAGCAACAGCGCGCAGAACGCCCCCTGCAGGAGCGCGGCGAAGCCCGTGTGGAGGCCGCGTCCTGTCTCTTCGTGCAGGGTGGTGTCGGCCGCGGTGTCGCGGTTCAGCCGCGCCCGGGCGCCGAGCGCGCCCGCGACCCGGGCGAAGGCGCGCGAGGCCTCGGCGCAGATCACGCCGAGGATCAGGGCGTCGCCGATGGTCAACGTCAGGGTCGCGATCAACTCGAGGGCGCGGCCGCTGCCGAGCCCGGCGCCGGGATCGATGCGCCCGTCGAGCTGCAGCCAGGCCAGCAGCGCGCAGGCCAGCCCGACCCCGGGCAGGTAGAGGGCCGGCGTCTCCGGGTGACGGCGCTGGGTGCGCCAGGCGATCACGGCGGTCAGGCAGGACAGCAGCGACAGGATGTGGAAGCGCCCGAGCCGCGCCACGGCGAGCGGCCAGGCCGCGTCGCGCAGACGGTACTGCTCGAGGCCGAGGCGGCCGAGCAGCAGAAGTCCGTGCAGGACGAGTCCGATGATAAGAAAGAGCCGAGCCAGGCGGTCGAACAGGAAGCGACGCTTCTTCCCGACCGGAAAGTCGATCACGAAGGCGTGCAGGAGCCCGAAGCCGAGGGCGAGCAGATAGGGCACGAGCAGGACCCAGGTCGCGAGGAGCTCCTCACCCAGATAGAGCGGTGTACCGTCCGCCATCGTGTGTCCTGGGGGTCTGTGCGCCCGCGGTGTGCCGGCGCTCGGTCGGGGGTGGAGTATACCGCGTCCGCGACCGGTTTGGCAACCGCCCCGGACGATGCCGGGGATTGCGCCCGACGACGTTGAAGCCTCGGAGTGGAGGGGTTATGATCGCTAGAAGGTCGCGACGAACATCGCTCAGGCCAGGTCGACCGCGGGGCCCTCTGGCGTGGGGCGCATGCCCGCCGCGTGCGGCAGGTCGCGAGGATCTCGCCGCACACCGTTCCGCCGCGGGTCAGACAGAACTTGCCACCCCGCCTGGCAGCTGGAGCTTCGTCATGCGCACCCGGATGCTCGCCCTCTGCGTCCTCCTCCTCGTCCCCGCTGCCCAGGCGGACGACGAGGTCCTGTACGCGAAGTTCCTCGACGTCTTCCAGGACAACCTCCTGCTCGAGATCGAAGGGGAGCAGACCCTGATCGCGATCCACCCGAGCGGGATGAACGGGAACTTCATGCAGCTGTTCAGGCTGCAGATCCGCAAGCACGACCTGCTCAAGCTGACGAAGGGCGACGACGGACGGCTGACCTCCTTCGAGCTGATCGACGCCCTGCCCGGCGAAGAGCCGCCCGACCCCGGCCCCGGGCCCGACACCCCCGACATCGACGAGGTCGACAGGGTCTACCTCTCGCTGCGCCCGGGCGATCGGGTGTTCGTCAACGGCGTCGAAGGCACCGTCGCCGGGCGCGACGCCGTCAAGCTGATGGTCCAGGTCGGTGAGGTCGGGCTGCTGCGCGTCTTCGACCGCGACCGCATCGACACCCTGCGCCGCGTCGGCGGCCCGGTCACCACCGACCCGCCCCCGGTGGAACGTGAATCCTTCACCCTCGCCAGCCTCGACACGCTGAACATCCAGACCGGCGACCGGCTGGTGGTCAACGACCAGCAGGCGACGCTGCTCGGCGCGGACAGCCTCGCGATCAACGTCCGCTACATCCCCGACTCGACCGAGGTCGAGATCGAGTGGCAGTGGGTGACCTCGCTGCGGCGCGCCGGAGAGCTCGTTCAGGTCGACCCGCCGCCCGACTCGACGCCGGTCGGGCCGTCGCAGGTGCTCGAGGTCATCACCGACGCGCCGACGCTCGACTACGAGAACAACGAGTGGCAGCTCGAAGGGACGATGCGGTTCCAGCCCGGCGACAACGAGTTCGTCGCGGTCGGCGCGCGGATCGCCTTGCAGATCGCGGGCACGGGGACGCTGCTGCGACCCGATGAAGAGCGCGAAGCGATCAACAAGGATCCAGAGCTGTCGCAGTACCGGGTCTGGGAGGACGGCCAGGGCGGCCTGGTCCTCGCCTGGAAGGTCGAGGAGACCGAGCGCAAGGACTTCGTGATCATCCCGCTCGACGTGCTCCTGCCCGGGGACGAGATCCGCTGGACAGCCGACCCGAGCGACACCCGGCTCGCGGAGCTCAACGTCGTCAGCGCCGAGGTGATCCTCGCCGAGAACGACGGCGCCGGAAACGGCAAGTGGGTGCCCCAGGACCGCCAGGCCGGCGAGGCGATCGTGCAGGTGCTCGCGCACCACGAGAGCCTGTCCGCCGAGCGCCGGCTGCGCGCCCTGCGCTTGTTGCTCAAATGTGAAAAGCCGGTCGGCATCGACGCCTTCCTGTCCTTCCTCGGCAGCGACGAGGACGAGGTCGTCGACATCTGCATGACCGGCCTCGAGCAGCTCGCGCGGGGCTTCGAGAACGAGCAGGGCGAGCTGGTCGGCGCCCTCGGCGACCGCGAGCTGGTCGCCGCGCCGATCTACGAGCTCCTGACCTCGTCCGACCCGATCCTGCGCCTGCCCTACCTGACGCCACAGGGCCTGAAGAGGCGCCTGACCGCGCACCCGATCCTCGTGCGCAAGCGGCTGTGGCAGCTGCTGACCAACATCGACCCGGCCAAAGGCCGCCTGCTCGGCCTCGAGATCCTCGCCGGGCTGCATCCGCACCAGTTCCCGGTCGACGTCTTCCGCCGCACCATCCTCAGCTACTTCGAGGCGGAGGAGTTCCAGAGCGCCCAGTTCGCGGCCTTCCGTCTCGAGGGCTACCGGGTCGGCGCCTCGGGCGGCGTCGGCGGTGCCGCCAACGAGGTCCTCGACGAGCTCGGCGCCCGGGCCGAGGGCGCCCTGCGGGAGCTGTGGGTCAAGATCAAGGGCGACGAGGTCCCGCGGATCCCGAGCCAGGCGACCCCCGAAGAGGTCGTGCAGATCCTGCGGGAGGATCTCAAACCCGGGCTGCGCGACTACGCGAGCGTGGCCGTGCTCGAAGACCTGCTCGCGACCGCCGAGACGCAGGTGCGCTCCGGCAGCCTCGAGGACGCGGTGGCGGTGTACCGCGACGCGACGAGCCTGAGCGGGCACACGCCGAAAGCCAAGGCGGGGCTGGCCGCCGCGCTGGTCGCGCTGGCGCGCCAGCGCATCGACGAGCAACAGCGCTGGGAAGCGCACCGCATGCTGAAGGAGGCGCGCGACCTCAAGAACCCCGAGGCCGACGAGCTCTACGGCCAGGTCCTGTATCTCGTCGCCGCCGAGATGGAGATGGGGGTCTGGGTCCACGATCAGCCCGACGTGACCGGTGTCTCCCGGATGCGCCTGATCAAGGACGTGCAGACCTTCGACAAGTTCGAAAACGACTTCCCGACCGGCAAGGTCGAGGGCTGGTTCCCCGTGCGGGTCGGAGCGGACAGCATCGGCTGGATCTCCGAGTCGGTCGCGCTGGAGTCCGAGGATCTCGGCATCGGGGTCAAGGTCGACAGCTACCGCGAGACCGAGATCGAGGCGGCGATCCACGCCGTGCTCGACACGAAGTCGAGCTTCGCGGCGATCGCCGAGGAGCGCAAGGCGGCGCTGATCGCTGCGCGCGCGGAGACGCTCTTCCTCAACGGCGAGTGGGAACAGGCCCGCGACCAGTTCGACGCCGCCCTCGCGCGGAACCCGAACGACCCGGTCGCGAGCTACTACATCAAATTCTGCTACGTCAAGCAGTACGTCGACTTCGTCCTGATCATCGGCGGCGTGCTCGCGGGGCTGATCGCGCTGTCGTTCTTCTCGCTGAAGGGGCGCAGTATCGCACGGCGGCGCTCGCGGATGCCCGAGATGGCGTCCGGAGACATGCCGTTCTCCGAGCTGCACGCCGGCCGCTGGCTGACCAGCGACACCGCGACCAACCCGCGCATCGGCGGGGACGGCGGCTTCAACATCTCCGGCCCGATGCCCGGCGCGCACGGCCAGAGCGGCTCCCTCGGGGTCTCGAAGCCCCTGCCGATCGACTACAACTCGCGCCCGCCGCGGGACTTCAACGCCAGCGGTCCGCTGAGTCCCGAGGAAGAGGAGTCGTGGGCGCAGAGCAGCGGCTACGGGGACGAGGACTCGGGCAGCTACGGGTCCGAGTGGTCGTCCGCCGGCGATGACACCGGCTCCGGCCCGACCTCCTGGACCGACGAGGGCGCGCGGCGGGCGTCCGCTCCGACCCAGAACTGGGAGAACACCGGCTCCGGCGCCGCCGCGGCCGGGGACTCCTGGAGCGACAGCAGCACCTTCGAGGGCGGCGGCACCGAGGGGGCCGCGGACGCCAGCGGCTGGGACTCGGGCTCGCAGGCCTCGCCCGGTTGGGAAGAGACAGGCTCCCAGCGCTCCCCCGGTTGGGACGAGACCGGCTCCCAGGGCCAGCCCGGTTGGGACGAGACCGGCTCCCAGGGCCAGCCCGGTTGGGAAGAGACAGGCTCCCAGCGTTCCCCCGGCTGGGAAGAGACCGGCGCCCAGTCCGGCGGCGGCAGCTGGGGCGACGAGTCGTCCTCGCAGGCGATGCCCGGCGCGGGCTGGGGCGCGGGCGACGAGTCCTCTTCCCAGGCGATGCCCGGCGGGCAGTGGGCCGCCGGCGACGAGACCGGCTCCGGCCCGCAGTCCGGCGCCGAGCTCTCGACCCAGGACGAGAGCGGTGAGGCCTGGACGGAAGGCGGCACCTTCGGGCGCCGCAAGGGCGGGAAGAAGGCCGACCCCTACGACTCGGGCGGCCAGGAAGAAGAGACCGGGCCGATCCCGGGGAGCCCGGTGCCCGGCGGCGACCAGGCGATGGCGACCGGGCCCGCGAGCGGGATCCAGGAGTCGAGCGGGGCGGTGACCAACGCGGTGCTGCTCGACCGCTACGAGCAGCTGCAGGAGCGGCGGGCGAGCTTCCCGGACGACCCCGAGGTCTACGTGCAGCTCGGGCAGGTCTGCGAAGACCTGAACCGGCTCGACGAGGCGATCGGCTTCTACACCACCGCGGCCGAGCTCAACCCCGACGACCCGTACCCCAAAGAGCAGCTCGCGCGGCTGCACCCCGACGGGCACGCGGCCGCCGACGGGCTCAGCCGGAGCAAGGGAGGCCTGGTCGACTCCTTCGTGCGCGGCTTCGCCTATCCGCTGCACGGCAACGGCCTGATCTCCCTCGCCATCGGCACCGTGCTGATGACCGGGATCGCGATGGCGATGAACATGCCGATGGCCATGCTGATCATCGGCGGGATCGCGCTCGGTTACTTCTCGGCCTTCTTCTTCTCGATCGTCAAGGCCTCGGGCCTCGGCAAGCACGAAGCGCCCGACTGGCCCGACATCGGGGACTGGATCGGCTACGCGCTGCACGTCGCGATGTTCTCGTTCGTCGCTGGCTGGCCGGCCCTCCTGGTCGCCGCGCTGGCGTGCTACTTCCCGTCCTTGTGGTTCCTGTGGATCGTGTTCGGGCTCGTCGTGCCGCTGGTGATGTTCTACATGCCGATGGCGCTGCTCAGCTCGATCATGCACAACACGGTGACCGTCGCCGCCGACCTGAAGCTGACCTTCCAGAGCATCGGCAACTGCGTCGGGCACTACTTCGCCTACTACGCGGTGCTGTGCGTGACGACGGGTCTCTACGTCGGGATCGGGGCCGTCACCAAGATCCTCGCCGGCATGACCGGGAGCTTCCTGGTCTCGATGCTCGTCGCGGTGCTGATGAACGCGTTCGCGGTCTACATGCTGATGTTCAACGGCTACCTGCTCGGGCAGATCTATCACATGAACGAGAACAAGATCGGGTGGTTCAAGTAGGCGGCCGCGCCGGTTTGCCTCCGGCCTCAAGAAATCGCCGGCCGGGCAAAATGCTCCTTGCATTCGCGCTCGAAGTCCGCTAGCTTATCTGAGTACGCTTCACGTACTTATGGTGATTCGGCCCCTCGACGAAGGAGGCGATGGGCATGGCCGTTAAGGAAACGCCCTCCAGGGCGCGACGCGGGAAGGCGTCGCGAACCAAGAAGGACATCGCCCGCTCGATCGCCCAGCAATACAAGATCACCCAGGTCAAGGCCAAAGAGGTCATCCAAGGAGTCCTCGACGCGATCGTCGACGTGCTGGTCGAGAAAGAGCGGTTGGAGTTGAGAAATTTCGGGGTCTTCGAAGTCGTCGTGCGCAAAGAGCGCAAGGCCCGCAACCCCCGCACCGACCAACCCGTCACGGTGCCTCGACGCAAGCGCGTCCGCTTCAAACCGGGACGTCTGATCCTCCAGCGCCTCAATGGCGACAAGAAGGCCGACGAAGGCTGAGACCGAGCGCTCCCTTCGACCGACACCCGCGCGTCCCGGACGCGCGGTTTCTGATGGTGGCAGACCCGTGGGAGTCGGAATCCGAACCGGAATCCGAAGCCTGAACGTTCGGACACCGGAACGGTCACGAGCGCGGGCACGTCCGGGCACGGGCGCGGGCACGTTCGGCACCGGGATCGGAATCGGAATCGGAGTCGGTCGGTTCCCGGGTCAGGGTCCCCGCACCCGGGCCTCGAGCCACCCCTGGCCGCGTCCCGTCGACCAGTGGCCCGCGTGCCCCCACAGCCAGACGTCCCCGGAGAGCTCGTCCGTCAGCGCTGGAGGATGGGCCTCCCAGCGCTCGTCCAGGCGGTGGAGCACGGTGTCGGCTTGCTGGATGGCGAGGGAGAAGCCGTCCGCGTGCAGCTCCATCACCACGGTGAGCGGCAGCCCGGGGTCGCGGCGCAGGTCGAGCGCTCCGAGCACCGCGACCCCCGCTGTCCGCCGTCCCTGCTCGGGAAACACCGCCAGCCGTCGCTCGTCGGCGGGCTTGTCCCGGTTGACCGAGCGCAACAGGCCGGAGACGCGGCCGTCGCGCGTCAGCTGCAGGCACACCCAGAAGGCGCCGTCCGCCAGCTCGGCGCCCGCGCTCACCGGCGCCGGGCTCGCCCGCACGCCGAGCTCGAAGAAGAGGCCCGCCGGGACGCTGAAGCCCTGCTCCCGCTCCCAGCTCGCGACCGCCCCGGCGTCGCGAAGCACCTCGCCCTGGACCGTCCACTCCACCCGCAGCGGCAGGCGCCGCGCCTCGCGGTCGTAGAGGCCCACGCGGGAGAAGTCGCGGTCCTCCAGCGTCAACACGTAGCGCGGACCGACCGCCCGGCACAGGAGCGGATCGCCGATAGTGAACGCGACGGGCTCCGGCCCCGCGGGAAGATCCGCCGGCTCCGGCTGCACAGGAGGATCCGCTGGCTCCGCCGCGGGAGGATCTTCCGGCTCCGGCTGCGCGGGAGGATCCGCCGGCTCCGCCGCGGGAGGATCTTCCGTCTGCGCGGGAGGATCTTCTGGCTCCGGCTGCGCGGAACCCTCCGGCCCCGGCGGCGCTTCCGGGCCGGCGGGGAGCTCCGTCCCCTGCGCGCCGGGGTCCGACGGCGGCGCATCCCCCCCCGCCGGAACACCCGCCTCGCGGTCGGGGAGCAGCACGGCCAGCGCGACGGCGACCAGCAACAGGCCGACCGCGAGCCCGAGCGGCCAGCCCGGCAGCGGCCGCGGACGCCGGGGACGGGCAGAGGCCCGCGGGACCGTCGCCGCGCTGCGGGTGGTCACCCGCTCCGGGAGCGCCCCGGAGCGCCGCGCCAGCAGCGCATCGAGCGCCCGGCGCAGGGCCCGCGGCGTCGGGTAGCGGTGCTCCGGGTCGCGGGCGAGCGCGGTCTCGATCAGCGCGGCCACCCCGGGCTCGAGCTGCGGGCACAGGGTCGCGAGCGGCGTCGGCCGGTCTCCCGGGGCATCGCTCAGCTTGCGACGCACGACCTCGAGGGTCGGCCCGGAATACGGGGGCTGCCCGCTGACCAGCTCGTACAGCGTCGCCCCGAGGGCGTAGATGTCGGCGCGGATGTCGAGCCGCCCCCCCGCGGCCTGCTCGGGGGGCATGTAGGCCGGGGTCCCGACCAGCACCCCGGACAAGGTGATGCGCTCGTCCCCGAGCAGCGAGCGCGCGAGGCCGAAGTCGCCGAGCTTGGTGACCCCGTCCGCGCTCAGCAGCAGGTTGGAGGGCTTGAGGTCCCGATGGATCAGCCCCGCGCGCGCGATCGCCTCGAGCCCGACGCAGGCGTCCCGCGCGATGCCGAGGGCCCGACGCACGTCGAGCCGGCCGCCCGCGCGCGCGGCGAGATGCGCGGCGTCACCGCCGGAGAGGAGCTCCATCGCGACGTAGAAGCAGCCCTCGGCCTGCCCGACCGCGTAGCAGGTCACGACGTGCGGGTCGGTGACCGCCGCCGCGGCGCGGGCCTCACGCAGGAAGCGCCGCTCGCCGTCCGTGTCGGTCGGATGCCAACGCAGGACCTTGAGGGCCACCTCGCGGTGCAGGGCGACGTCGAGGGCGCGGTAGACCGTGCCCATCGCCCCGCGGCCGAGCTCGTCGAGCACGCGGTAACCGTCGAGCTCACGCGGGGGCTCGCCCGCCTGCCGTGGCAGGTCGGCGGGCGCGGAGGAAGCGGCCGCGGTCGGTTCCGGCAGCAGGGCGGCGAGGGCGTGCAGCTGCAGGACGAGCTCTTCGGAGAGGTCGAGCCAGAAGCCGAGCAGCGTCGGCGAAAGCTCGGCGGGATCGCGCCGGGCGACCTCCTCCCGGGCGCTGGTCGCCGCGACGGGGTCGACCTTCCGCAGCTGTTCCGCGATCGCGATCGCGCGCAGCCAGACTTCGCGTCCGTCTTCCATCCCAGGCTCCGGTCAGGGGTCGCGGCCGATCCGGAGGCCTACGCCGCGACGTCCGCGAACAGCGGCTGCTCGAACTGCCAGCCGTCGAGCACGTCGCTCGCCGCGCCGCGGGGCCGCAGCAGGCGACGGGTCGCGTGGTAGCTGCGCGGCTCGCCGTCGCGGAGCTGGACCGTCACGACGTACTCCGCGCGCACCTTGGTGGTCTTGCGGGCGCGCGCCCGGGTCAGGCGGTCGAGGAAGGCAGCGAGCTCCGCACCGCGCAGCGCGGCGACCGGGCTGCCGTCGCGGAAGCTCGTGACCATGATCGCCTCGATGGCGGCGCGGTCGACCTGCTGGTGGCGGAAGAAGTCGGGGTTCCGGAACCAGGTCTTCACGGAGGACAGCCAGAGGCCAAAGAAGCCGAGCAGCTCGCGCACGATAACACCCCAGGGGTGAACCCTGTCGCTCAGGCTACCGCGCGCATCCGCAGCTGACAAGGCCGGAAAAGTCAACCCGGTGAACGGGTCAACCCTCGACCCGCAGGCTCGGCTCCTTCTTCTTCGGCTTCCTGTCGGTCAGGACAGCGGCCAGGCCGACGATGAACACCAGCACCTGCGAGCCACAGAACAGCGCCAGGTTGGTCGCCACCCCGTTGTCGAAGCCGTAGCTGTGCAGCCCGATGCTGAGGAGGTTCACCCCCCACCAGGCCAGGGCGACCCAGATCGAGCCGAGCACGGCGCCGAGGGCCATGCCGTCGCGCTTGAGGTAGCCCCCGAGCCGCGCGTGGAGCAGGATGGTGTTCCACAACACGATCAACAGCGCCCCGTTCTCCTTCGGATCCCAGCCCCAGAACCGGCCCCAGGACTGGTCGGCCCAGATGCCCCCGAGGATGGTGCCGAGGAAGGAGAAGATCGTCGCGAAGGCGACCACGCCGTAGATCGTGCGGTTGAGGTTTCGCCGCAGGTCTTTGCTCGACGACCGCGCGAACAGGTTCGCGAAGATCGCGACGTGGCCCAGGGCGGCGGCCAACAGGCTCGCCGAGTAGCCGATCGTGACGGTGGTCACGTGGGTCGACAGCCAGAAGTTCGAGTCGAGCACCGCGATCAGCACGCCCATCGTGTCGCCGTCGACGGCGTAGCGGCTGGCGATCCACATCAAGATCGCCCCGAGCAGCGCGCCGCTGAACAGCCCGAAGCTCTTGCGCCAGATCAGCTCGATCAGCAGCGAGACGAGCATCCCGATCCAGGCGACGAACAGCATCGTCTCGTACAGCGTGCTGACCGGCGGGCGCCCGCGGATGATCATGCGCAGGACGATGCCGTAGCTGTGCAGCCCGAAGCCGACCGCCGCGAGGCCGAAGGCGACCCACAACAGCCAGCGCGTGCTCTTCCCCATCAACGAGATCGCGCACACCAGGAACGCGGCGACGTACAGGAGCAGCGTGTAGAAGAAGGCGTCCAGCTGGTTGTAGTGGACCTCCAGCTCGAGGAGCTGTGGAGCGACGTCCCCGGTCGCCAGCGTCAGCAGGGTCTCGCGCAGCGGCCCGAGATCGGGCAGCTCGCCGCCGGCCCGGTAGGCCGTCCGCAGCTCGCCGAGCCGGCCGAGCAGCTCGCGGTCCTCGGGGAGCTGGGCGATGAACAGGTCCCAGGGCGAGGCCCACTCCTCGACGTCGCTGCCGGTCAGCACCTCGCGCGGATGGCGGGCGCCGATCGCGAACAGCGAGCTGTACGTCCCCTCGATCAGGCCGCGCAGCTCGTGGACGGCGCTGGTCGCGAGCTCGGTGTCGGTCTCCGGGTCGAGGGCGTGGATCCAGGCGGTGTACTCGGCCAGGCTCGGGCTCTCGCCGAGGGCCTCGACAGCCGCCGGCAGCGCGACCCGCGGCTCGCTCTCCAGGAAGGAGAAGGTGCGGGACAAGAGCTCGAACTCCCGCATGCCCGCGGCGAGCTCGATCAGCTGGTGCTCGACCCGCGTGCGCTGGCTGGCCGCCTTCCCGCGCGCCTTGTTCTCCAGCCGCATCAGCGTCGGGATCCCGGGCTCGAGGAAGGCGAAGGTGTAGCGGTCGCGCGCCTTGTCGTGGTCGAGCTTGAGGGCGTCGAGCACCTCGGGGCTG
>JAUIEM010000671.1 GCA_030428695.1 bacterium | reverse complement strand
CTCACCATCGTCTACGGGCTCGTGCTGTTCGAGATCGGCTCGACCCTGGCCTGATCGGGTTCACTCGACGACCACCATCCCCGCGCTCGGGTAGTCCGGCGGCGGCCAGGAGACGACCAGCCCGCCGCCGACCCGCTCGGCGATCTCCTCGCCGTACAGGTGATCGACCACGTACAGCGCCGCCTCGTAGCTCGGCACGCCGCCCTGCGAGGTCACGAAGCGCCCGTGGTGGACGAAGGTCGGCCCGGTCAGGACGGTGATCTCCTCATAGCGCGAGGCGAACACGGCGTTGCTGTGCGGGAAGCTGGTCGCGAGGTGGCCGTCGAGCAGGCCGGCCTCGGCGAGCACGAAGGCGCCCCAGCACAGCGACAACACGATCCGCGCGCGCCCGCCCCGCTCCTTGACGAAGGCGAGCAGCGCCTGATTCTCGAGGTCGTCGTCGGTGCTGTCCTCGGCGCTCGGCACGACCAGGATGTCGAGCTCCGGCGCATCCGCGAAGCTGAAGTCCGCCTCGATGCGCAGGCCCTCCGCGCTGGTCACGGCCGCGCCGTCGGGGGAGATCGTCGCGACCCGGATGCCGGCGCCCCCTTCCAGCGCGTACTGGACGTGCTCGAGCACGTCGTAGGGCGCGATCAGCTCGGTGTTGAACACCCCGTCGACGATGACGATGCCCGCCTGCAGGGGCCGGTCGACGGGCAGAGGGCCGGCCGGCTTGCGCACGTCGGGGAAGCGGCCGGGCTCCTGGGCGACCGCGGTCAGGGCGAGGAGGGCGAGGAGCGCGGCCCTCACGCCGGCACCCGGGTCAGGATCTCGGCGACCGCGCAGGTCAGGCGGGTCGCGTAGGGCACGTGCAGGAACTCGTTGGGGCCGTGGGCGTTCGACTCCGGGCCGAGGACGCCGGTGATCAGGAACTGGGCGTCAGGGAACTTCTCGCCGAGCATCGCCATGAAGGGGATCGTGCCGCCCTCCCCGATGAAGGCCGCCTTGTGCCCGAACCAGCGCGAGGACGCGTCGTCGAGGGCCTCGGCCAGCCAGGGCGCCAGGCTCGGCGCGGCCCAGCCGTCGGCGGGGGTCTCTGCCTCGAAGCTGACCTGGGCACCGTAGGGCGGATTCTCGCACAGCAGCCGGCCGACGAGCTCGGTCGCGGCGCGGCTGTCGACCCGCGGCGGGATGCGCAGGGAGAGCTTGAGCGCGGTCTCGGGGCGCAGCACGTTGCCCGCCGAGGCGAGCGGCGGCATGCCGGCGACGCCGGTCACCGACAGGGCCGGCTGCCAGGTGCGCTGCAGGATCAGGGCCGCGCCATCCTCGCTGACCGGCCGCATGGAGCCCGCGTAGGCGTACTTGTTCCAGATCGTGGGGCCGAGGATCTCCGCGGCCTGGGCGGCCTGGTCGCGGCGCTCGGCCGGGATCAGCACCGACAGGTCCGGCGGCAGGATCTGGCCGGTGTCGACGTCCTCGAGCCGGGTCAAGAGCTGGCGGATCACCCGGAAGCTCGAGGCGACGACGCCGCTCGCGTCCCCGGAGTGCACGCCCTCCTCGAGCACCCGCACGCGCAGGGTGCCGGCGACCAGCCCGCGCAGCGAGGTCGTCGCCCAGAGCCGCTCGTAGTCCCCGGCGCCGCTGTCGAGGCAGACGACCAGCTCGGGGGTGCCGATGCGCTCCGCGCAGGCGTCGATGTAGGCGGGCAGGTCTGGCGAGCCGCTCTCCTCGCTGCACTCGATCAGGACGACGATGCGCGGCAGCGCGACGCCCTGCTCCTGCAGCGACTTCAGGGCCGCGACACTGGCGAAGATCGCGTAGCCGTCGTCGGCGCCGCCGCGGCCGTACAGGCGGCCCTGCTCGGGGCCCGGGGCGGTGCGGTAGACCGGCTTCCAGGCGGCGAGGTCCTCGCGCCAGCCGGAGAAGGGCGGCTGCTTGTCGAGGTGTCCGTACATCAGCACGTTGCCCGGGCGTCGGCCGGGGACCTCCATCACGAGCAG
>JAUIEM010000342.1 GCA_030428695.1 bacterium | reverse complement strand
GCCGGCGGCGACGGCGCCGGCGGTCTTGGCCGCTCCGCCCTTGCCACTCGCGCCGGCGGCCTGCGCCGCGTCCGCGGCCTTCTTCGCGTCCGCTTCCGCCGCGTCGGCCTTCTCGTCGGCAGCCTTGGCGGCGGCTTCGGCCTTGTCGGCCGCTGCGTCGGCCTGCTTCGCGGCGGCCTCGGCCTTGTCGGCCGCGGCATCGAGCTTCTGCGCCTCTTCCTCGGCCTTGTCCGCCGCGTCTTCCGCGGCCTGGGCCTTGGCCTCGGCGTCGTCGGCGGCCTTCTCGAGCTCGGCGAGCTCGCCCTTCTTCTTCTCGAGGTCGGCCTTGGCCTCGGCGATCTGCTTGTCGATCTCCGTGGTGTCCTTGCCTTCCTCTTCGAGACGCGCCTTCTCGCGCTCGAGCTCGGCGAGCTTGTCTTCGGCGGCCTTGACCTCTTCGGCCTTGGCGTCTGCCTTCTCGCGCGCTTCCTGCGCCTCGGCCTTCGCCTCTTCGGCCTTGTCGCGCAGCTCGTCGGCCTTCTCGCGGGCTTCGTCGGCCTTCGCCCGGGCCTCTTCGGCTTCCTTCTGCTTGGCGTCGGCATCCGCGCGGGCCTCTTCGGCCGCCTTCTGCTTCTCGTCGGCATCCGCGCGGGCCTCTTCGGCCGCCTTCTGCTTCTCGTCGGCTTCCGCCTGGGCCGCCTTGGCAGCGGCGTCGTCCTTGGCCTTGTCCTCGCCCTTCGACTCGCCGCCCGCGTCACCGCCCTTCGACTCGCCGCCCGCGTCACCGCCCTTCGACTCGCCGCCCGTGTCACCGCCCGCGAGCAGGCCGGTGTTCTCGCCGGCGCCCCCGCCGAGCTTGCCGGCGATCGCCGCCGCGACGGCAGCCCCCACCGCGGCGCCGACGGCGGCGGCCGCGACGGTCTTGCCCGCGCCCTTCTTGGCCGCGTCGGAGTCCTTCTCCTTCTCGTCGACCTTGTCCTTCTTCGCGTCGGCCTCTTCGGCCTTCTTCTTCGCGTCGGCCTCTTCCTTGTCGGCGTTGCCGCCCGCGTCCTTCTTCGCGAGGGCGTCGGCCTTGGCCTCCTTCGCCTCGGCCTGGGCGATCTTGAGCTCGGCCTTGGCGCGCTCGACCTCGGCCTCGGCGCGCAGCGCCTTGGCGTCGGCCTCGGCCTGGGCCGCCTTGGCCTCGAGGGCGGAGACGTCGCTCTTCTTGCTCGCGATGTCGGCCTTGAGCGCCGCGATCTTCTTGTCGATCTCGGCGGTGCTCATCCCGTCCTCGATCAGCGCGGCGCGCTGACGTTCGAGCTCGGCGAGCTGTTTCTCGGCCTCGGAGATCTCCTTCTTCTTCTCCTCGGCCTGTGCGCGCAGGTCTTTGGCTTCCTGCTCTTTCTTCTCGGCGGCCTTGTCGAGCTCTTCGGCCTTCTTGTTGTGGCCCGCCGCCTCTTTGCGGAGCTGCTCCGCTTCCTTGCGCAGCTTGTCGGCCTCGGCCTGCTTCTTCTTCGCGGCCTCTTCGGCGATCTTGGCCTTGGCCTCGGCGTCGGCGGCCTCTTTGGCGGCCTGCTCGGCTTCCTTCTTCTTGTCCTCGGCCTGCTGCTTCTCCTGGCTCGCGTCGCCGCCCTTCTCTTCCTTGGCCTTGGCGTCGGCCTCGGCCTTCTTCGAGTCCGCGGCGAGGGCCAGGGCCTCGGCCTTCTTCTTGTCCGCATCGGCCCGGGCCTGCGCGGCCGCTGCCGCGGCGGCGGCCGCCTTGGCCTCTTCCTGGGCCTTCTTGAGGGCTTCCTGCTTCTCGGCGAGCTTCTTCTCCGCGTCGGAGACGTTCTGGTCGAGCGCGGAGCTGTCGAGGCCGGCGTCCTTGACCTGGTCGGCGGCGTCCTTCTGCGCGTCCCGGTTCTCTTTGGCCGCGTCGACCTCGGCCTGCGCCTTCTCTTCGTTCTGCTTCGCCTCTTCGGCCGCCTTCTTCGCCTCGTCCGCGGCGATCTGCGAGTCGGCGGCCTGCTGGATCGCGTCGTTCTTGGCCTGCTCGAGGCGCTCGGCCTCCTTCTTCGTCGCGGCCGCGGACTTCTGGAAGATACCCTTGACCAGCGCGACGCCACCCGCGACGGCGCCCGCTGCGGCGAGCCCCGCCGTCAGCGCGGCGACCTTCTCCTTGAGCTTCGCGGTGTTCCCGCCGGCCTTCTCGAGCTCCTTGACCGCCTGCTTGGCCTCGTCCAGCGCCTTCTCGGCCGCGGCCGCGGCGTTCTGTGCCTTCTGGCTGGCGCGGTGGGCGGCCTGCTGGGCGTCGGCCGCCGCCTGCTGCAGGGCCGCGTTCTCCGGCGCCTTGTCGGCCGCCGCTTTGAGGGCTGCCGCGTTGGTCGCCGCCTGCTGGGCCTCCTGGGCGGCCTTCTTGGCCTCTTCGACCTTGCGCTCGGCCTGGTCGACCTTGTTCTGGGCGTCGGTGCCCTTGGCCGCGGTCTGGTCGCGCTCGGTCTTGGCCTGCTGCTGCGCCGCCTGCGCCTTCTGCGCGGCGGCGGCCTTGGCGGCGGCCTCGGCGGCCGGGCCCGAGGGATTGCCCGAGGCGGGGCGACGCACGTTGAACAGGATGGAGTACCCGGTGCCGGGCAGGATGGTGTGGGTCGAGGACTCGACGTAGTAGAGGCCGGAGAAGCGCTTACCGAGCGCCTTGAGCTCGAGGACGTTGCCGGCCTTGATCTTCGGGTCACCGACCGCGGCGCCCTTGCCCGTGATGTAGTTCATCGAGCGCTGGATCAGCTCGGCCTTCGCCAGCGAGTCGGCCTCTTCCTGCGAGAAGACGGGCCGGTCGGTGATCGTCGTGACCGTCTCGCCGAAGGCCTTCTTCGTCACGTCGAGGCCGAGATCGGAGCCGCCCATCTTCTCGGTCATGTCCGAGGTCTTGGCCTTGCCGACGATCTCCTTCTTGGTCTTCGGGTTCCAGCCGCGCACGATGACCTGGGTCGCCTGGCCGCTCGTGTTGACGCGGGGATAGAAGGAGACCAGGCTCTTGCCCCACTCGAGGGTCGTGATCTTGGCCGCCGAGAAGCGGGGCTTGCGGAACTCGAGGCTCTTGTCGTCGACGTACACCTCATAGCCGATGCGCCGGGCCCGCTCGTTGATGAAGTCGATGTTCGACTGGTTGTTCTGGAAGACGTAGTCGTGCTTGATCTTGGTCGCGTCGCACTTCGGCGTCAGGCCCATCTCGGACGCGATCTTCTCGACGATCTCGCTGTCCTTCATCTTGAGGAAGGAGCGACTCTTCTTCCCGCGCCGCAGACGGTGCATGCGGTCGTAGCCGCGGACGATGATCTGGGTCGGGCCGCGTGTCGGATAGACCGGCTCGATCGAGGTGATCTCGCCGACCATCACCGTCTTGAGGTCGCCGACATAGCCCGCGTCGATCTTGACTTCCTTGCCCTCGCGGAAGAGCGGGTCGTCGCTCCACCGCGAGTCGGCATTGGACAGCCGCAGCGCGAACATGTCGCACGAGTTGAGCGAAGTATCGATCTGGATCGATATCACGTCCTGACGGGCCTGCTTCGAGATCTCCGACCCGCTGACGTAGATCTTGAAGTCGGGAACCAGCTTCTCTTCGCTCATAATGGGTTTCGCTCGGCTCGGTGTGGGGATCGTGTGCGAATATCACACTCATTGTACCCGGAGACCGGGACCCACCAAAGCGCTACAACCGGCCTATGCGATGGCCTCGCGCGCATCCGCGACCAGGCCGTGAGGCGCACACGATGCGAGACGGCGAGCCGGTCGGCTCGCCGTCGCTGCGAAGAGAGGACCGCATCGCCTACTCGTCGGGGATCGTGATCTCGAACTTCCCGGGGGAGAACTCGGGCATCTGGAAGTTGCCCTCGTCGTCGAGCTTGCCGCGATAGGTCGAGCCGTCCGGCAGCTTGGCCTCGAAGACCGCGCCCGCCAGGGGGATCTTGGTGTCCCCGACGTTGCAGTCGACCACCGCGCTCGTGCGCACCTTCAGCAGCCCGGAGTTCGCCTCCTTGCCCGCGCCCGACGCCTTGAAGAAGAAGTCGGCCGGCTGCAGCTCGCGGCCGTCCTGGTAGGTGTAGATCCAGGCGACCTTCGCCTCGGTGCCGGTGACCTGGGCCTGCTTCTCCTCGACCATCTGGGTCTTCCCGCCCGCGCCGCGGTGGAAGATCTTGAAAGCGATCTGCGCGCCGGGCTCGAAGTCGTAGGCCTCGACGTGCATCATCACGGCCTGGTTCTCGCGGGCCCGCTCCTTCGACCAGTTCGCGGCCCCGAGGACCGGCTCCGGCTTCTGCTCCTGCGGCTTGCTCGGCGGCACCTGGACCGCGTCCTTCGCGCTCTCGCTGTCCTTGACGGGCGGCGGAGAGGCGTCGGACACGCCGTTGCGCTCGACACAGAACATCGTCGTGTAGCCGCGCTTGTCGAAGATGTGGTGGACCCGCTCGAGGAAGTACTTGCCCTCGAAGCGCTTGCCGATGCCCTCGATCGAGATGGTCTTGCCGGCCTTGACCTTCGGATTTCCGCGACAGGTCCCTTCTCCGGTCACGAAGCCCATCGAGATCTCGGCCATCCGCGACTTCGCGAACTTCTCCGCGTCCGCCACGGTGCGGAAGGGCTTGTCGGAGATCGAACGCATCGCCTTGCCGAAGGCCTTCTTCGCGAGGTCGGTGCCGGTCGCGCTGCCGAGCTTCGGGCCGACGTCGGAGGCGCCGGCCTTGCCGATCACCTCCTTCTTGGTGTCGGGGTCCCAGCCGCGCACCTCGATGTCGCTGATCTGCCCGGAGGTGGTCAGGCGCGGCCGGAAGCTGTGGAGGGTCTCGCCCCACTTGAGCTTTGCGGCCTCGGCGCCGCCTTTCTGCGCCTTCTTGAAGCGCATCTTCTTGCCCTCGACCTTGACCTCGTAGTCGTAGGGCTTGGCGCGCTCCTTGAGGAAATCGATGTTCGTCTGGTTGACCTGGTACACCCACTCGTGCTTGGGCTGCGTCGCCTCGACCTCCGCGGTCAGCCCGGCATCCTTCGCGACCTTCTGGGCGATCTCGGAGTCGGTCATCTTGACGAAGCTGCGGTGGTAGTAGGTGCGGCGCAGGCGGTGCGAACAGTCGAGGCCGGACAGGAAGAGCGTCGTCCGACCGCCGACCCCGAACTCGACCTCGCGCTTGAGGATCTCGCCGTCGAACACGACCTCGGGCTGGCTGCCGAGGTAGCCCATCTTGATCTTGATCGGCTTGCCTTCGCAGAACTTGTCGCTGTCCGACCAGAAGGCGTCGTTGTTCATCTCGATGGTGAAGGTGTCGGCCTTGTCGCGGTCCTGCTCGACCGAGACGACGAGCACGTCCTGCTTGGCGTGCGGCGGGATCTCTGCCCCGTCCACCAGGATCTCGAAAATCGGTACGATCTGCTCTTCCGCCACGCTTCCGCCCTTCCCTTCCCGGTCGGCCCGGGGACCTCTCTCAGCCGCCGCGCTGCTTCTTCAGCATCTCGAGCATCGTCTTGGACGAACGGCCCTTCCACTCGCCTTCCGGCTTGTACATCAACGCGGGCACGAGGCTGACGAGCATCAGCTTGTCGCTCATGAAGGCCGAGACCTCCGCGAACTTCGCGCCGAGCGGCTTGCCGCGTGCCTTGTAGGTCGCCGCCACGTCGGGGACGAAGCGGGTGAACTTGTCGACCGTGTCCGGCGGCAGGTCGTTGCCGTCGACATCGACGAAGTCGAACAGCAGCAACTTGTTGAGCTCTTCGTGCATCTGCCCGAGCTTGGCCTCGTCGACCTCGCGCTTCTTGCGCAGGACGATCGCGATGTCCCAGCGTCGGGCGCGGACCTTGAAGTCCTTGGCCGACCAACGCAGCTCCTGGTCGCCGGCTTCGTTGGAGTAGACCCAGTCCGCCGGGTTCTCCGGCAGGAAGTCCCAGCTGATCAGGCGCTGCATGCTCTCGATGAAGTCCTGCTGCTCGGCTCGCTTCGGCTCGGCTTCGCCGTAGGACAGCTTGCTGAACAGGATCTTCGAGTTGGTCAGTCCGGAGGTCCATTCTTTCTGCGCACAGATCTGCAGACGGCGCGGGAGCTTCTCGAGCACCTCGTCGTCGAGCAGAGCCGCGGGCTTGTCGCTGGCCGGCATTCCGGTCTCCTGCAATGGCGGCCGGTCCGTGGACCGGCTCGAAGGAACTCCCCTCGGCCGCTTGCACCCCTCATCTTACTTTCCGCCCGGTCGAAATCCAACGGGCGGACGGGGGCCAGGACGTCGGCGGAGCGCTGCTGTTCTCCCTCCCGGGGCGAAGCCGGGAAACGACAATCCCGCGCCGGAAGCGCGGGAGCGGATGGACGGACGGGAGCAGGCGCCTCGCGCGCTCTACTCCTTCTTCTTGCCGCCGCCGAACAGGCCGGTCAGCCAGGCCCAGAAGCCCTTCTTCGACCCGCCCTTGCTGTCGATGGCGGGCAGCACGTTCTTCTCGAGGTCGTCGAGGATCTCGCGCGCCGACTGGTAGCGGTCTTCCTTCTTCTTCTCGAGGCACTTCATCACGACCCGCTCGAGCTCTTCGTGCACCTCGAGCTCGGGGTTCAGCTCTTTGAAGGGCGGCGGCGGCTGCAGGATCTGCAGGCCGATGTAGCCCATCGCGTTGGCGGCCTTGAACGGCAGCTCGCCCGCGAGCAGCTCGTAGAAGATGATGCCGAGCGAGTAGAGGTCGGAGCGCTCGTCGGTCTCATCCCCCGAGCACTGCTCGGGAGACATGTACTGCGGCGTCCCGGAGATCCGCCCCGCCATCGTCTGGTAGACCTCGTTGTCCTTGTTCTCCATCAGGCGCGCGATCCCGAAGTCCATGATCTTGACGATCTCCTCGCCGGACTTGTCCTTCGTGATCATGATGTTTTCGGTCTTGAGGTCGCGGTGGATGATCTTGTTGGCGTGCGCGGCCTCGAGCGCGTCGAGCACCTGGCGCATGAAGGAGATCACCCGCTTGGCCGTCAACGCCCCGTCGCGTTCGAGGATGTCGGAGAGCTCGACGCCCTCGACACACTCCATCGCCATGTAGAAGTACTCTTTGTCGTTCCCCGCATCGTAGATCTGGACGACGTTCGGGTGTTGGAAGCGGCTCTGCAGCATGATCTCGCGCTTGAAGCGCTCGAGGTTCTCTTCGGAGCCGATCAGGTGCGGCTGGATCAGCTTGACCGCGCGGATGCGGCGGAGCATGGTGTGCTCGGTCTTGTAGACCTTGCCCATGCCGCCCTCGCCGAGCAGCTTGAGGAACTTGTACCGCTTGAACATCACCGAGCCGACCAGGCCGTCGCCGTTGTCGCTCGAGGACGAGCCTGTCGCCCCGTCGGAGGTCGGCATCTCGGGGCGGCTGATCCCGAAGGCCGGGGCTGGCGCCTCGGGCCGGCTGAGCTGCGAGGGCCTCTGCAGCTGTGAGCCCAGCGGCTCCGGACGGTGCAGCTGCGAGCCCTGCGCGGCGACCGGGATCTCGGCGCGCGACGGCGCGACCTGCGGAACCCGCATCTGCCCGGTCGCGCGCTGCAGCTGCGGCGGCGCGTTGATCGGGATCGCGAGCGTCTGGTTCTGCCCCTGCAGCTTGTCCATCACCTCGGTCGCGTCCTGCAACCGGAAGTCGGGATTGAACTGCGTCATGTCCTCGATCGCCTCGGCGAAGCGCAGCTCTTCGGACGAGGGCTCGCTCTCGCTGTCGAGGAACAGCTCGGGCAGGTCGTCCTGCTCGTCGAGGACGCGGGCGAGCACCTCTTCGTGCGTCGGCGCCTCGAACGGCATCGTGCCGCTGAGCATGTGGAAGAGGGTCACGCCGAGGGAGTAGACGTCGGCGCGCAGATCGATCTTCTCGCCGCGGGCCATCTCGGGGCTGAAGTAGTTGCAGATCCCGAGGGTCAGGGCGCTGTTGCGCTGCACGTCGACCGGGCTCGGCTTGAGCGTCCCGTAGTCGAGCAGCTTGGCGACCCCGTGCCGGTTGACGATGATGTTGTCGGGCTTGATGTTCCCGTGCATCAGCTTGAACTGTTCGCCCGCATGCTGGATCGCGCCGGCGACCTGGGTCGCGATGTTCTGTACCTCGCGGAAGTCGAAGGCGCCGTACTCCTCGAGGGTCTCGGCGATCGTCTCACCCTCGACGTACTCCATCACGACGTAGGGGAAGCCCTGGGTGTTGCCGATGTCGAAGATGTGGACGATGTTCGGGTGCCCGAGGCGGAGCGCCGATTTCGCGATCCGGTCGGCCTCGGCGCGCTGGTCGGGCGTGGCCTGGCAGGCGGGGTTCTGGAACTTGACCGCGACGACTTTGCCATCGGCCAGGCGCTGGGCCTGGTAGACCGCGCTGTTCGCGCTCTCGGCGATCAGCTCGCTGCGCTTGTAACCGTGGACCTCGACGTTCTGCGCTTCGATCTGGGAGGCGACCAGCCCGAGCTCGGGGCCGAGCACGGAGTCGAGGGTCAGCACGTTGGTGCGCAGCTGCTCCATGACCTCTTTGCGGATCAGCCCGTCCATCTCGGGCGTCAGCGCGGCGGACTTGCGCAGGAGCTGCCCGACGGTGACCTGGAAGCGCTGCTTCTTCTGCTGCTCGAGGGCCTCATCGACCACAGCGACCGGGAGACCGCGGGTCTTCGCCGCGTTGGCGTACATCACCTCGGCGCGCCGGAACTGCTCGAGCTGGGCCATACGGACGGCCCACTGGGCCTTCTCTTTGCTGACGACGTTCTTCTGGACGAGCACATTGGCGAGCGCGGTCGACTGCCCGGAGGCCTCGAGCCGGTCGACCTCGTTCGAGGTCTCGACAATCTGTTGTCTGGAGACAAGGCCGTGCTTGTGGAGGACCTTGGCGACAAACAAATCTAACTTGCTCATGCTGACCTTGCTGCTACCACCGCTCCAACCCATTCATTGCGCTGGATTTAGGAAAAGATGATCCGCTCTGAATCAGGCCAGTTCGAATCCGTCACCACCCGACTTCGGTCTTCATAACAATGCAAGTGCTTCGGTCGTTAGTATATAGCCTCACTATGAAGTGTCAAATCAAAACGCTTCCCCGCGAACCCCCGATCTCCTTGGCCTTGAGCCGTCTTCACCAGTGTCGGGAGAGAGACCCGGAGCGCACCCGACATCGCCCCGGTCCGGAGTGCTACTAGCGGCCACCTCGCCCCGGCTGGCGGTCGCCGGCCCGGGCAGGCACGGGCCCGGACGCACCAGCCCGCTCGCCGCCCTCCTCGACCGGCCCGTCCGGAGGGCCTCGAGCAGCTGTGGCAGCGCGCCCGCCACGTCCCGCTCGAGGTCACCCCCCTACGCTTCGCCGCCGCCCTCCGCGCGGCCCGATCGGGCAAAAAAAGCGGGCGGGAATTTCCCCGGCCGGCAAAATCTGCGAGACTGGAGCTCCGTCAAGGCCCGGGCTCATTTCTGTGCGCCACTTCGCGATCTACAAGGACAAGATGGTCTACCGCGAGCGCCGCGCCCCGCAACCGGGAGCTGCGGCGCTCGTCGTGATCCCCGGGCTGTCCTTCCCGGCCTCGCTTGCGGAGGCTCTTCGCGACGACCCCGCCCTCGCTCCGTATGCCCTCTACCAGCCTGACCTGCCGGGCTTCGGGGGCAGCATCCCGTGCGCGGACGGGCCCCCGGTCGCCGCCGTCGTCTCCCTGCTCGGCTCGTGGCTCGTCAGCCTCGGGACCCGCGTCGTGCTGCTCGGCTACGGCTGCGGTGGGCTGCTCGCCTGCGACGCGGCGGTCGACGCGCCCGTCGCCGGCGTGTTCGCGGTCGACACGCCGCTCCTGGTCGCCGACGCCGAGCTCCCGGTCCGCGCCGCGCTGAGCGACGACGCCGAGGCCTGGCGCCGCGAGCTGTGCGCCGAGCTGCTCGCCGATGGCGCCGCGTCGAGCGCCCTCGCCGCCCTCGCCGGGGGCGACGCGGCGAGCTGCCGACGCCTCGCGCGGGCGTTCGTCGAGCGTCTCAGCGACGACGACGAGGCCTCACGCCTCGCCCGCCACAACCCGCACGCCTGGTACTGGCACGGCAACGGCCGCGAGGCGAGCGCCGACCGGGCCCGGGCGGAGGGCGTCCCCTGTCGTTTCCTGACGGACGCGCCGACGCTGGTCGGTGAGCTCGCGCGCGTCCTCGCCCGTTGAGGAGATCCCGATGGTCCGCGTAGCCTGTTTCCTTCTATGCACCGCCCTGCTCGTCGGCCAGGAGCCGATCCAGTCCTGGCAGCTGTCGGCCGGCGGCCGCACCGTGCCCGCCGCGCACGGTCCGTACACCGGCACGCTCCAGGGCGATGCGGTGCGCTTCGCGGACGACGGCGTCGCCGGCATCGAGTTCCGCGGCGCGGGCTGTCTCGCCCTCGCCGGCCCCGACGAAGCCCCCGCGCTGCCGACCGAGGCCCTGAGCGTCGAGGTCTGGGCGCTCGTCTACGAGCCGCAGGAGTGGGGCGGTCTCATCGGCTTCCTGCAGGACAACGGGAGCTACGAGCACGGCTGGCTGGTCGGCCTGCGGGAGGACCGCTTCTGCTTCGCCCTCGCGACCGCGGGCGCCGACGACGGGGACGGCGTGATCACCTACCTCAGCGCCGAGCAGCCCTTCGAGACCGGCCGCTGGGCACACGTGCTCGCGACCTACGACGGCAGCGTCGCCCGCCTCTACGTCGACGGCGCCCTGTCGGCGGAGACCCGCGCCCAGTCCGGCACGATCAGCTATCCGCCGGCGAGCTGGTACGAGATCGGCGCCTACCACGACGACAACGAGGAGTACGGCCTGCGCGGGAAGATCGCCTCGGTCGCCGTCTTCGACCGCGCGCTGCCCGCCGCCGAGGTCGAGACCCGCTTCGCCGCCCACGCCGAGCGCTGCGCCCGGCCCCGGGAGTTCCGCGGCACGCCGGGCTTCGTCGTCGCTCCCTACCTGCAGCACGCGACCGCCACCGAGGTGCGGGTGCTGTTCGACTCCGGAGCCGGCGACCTGCCCGGGTATCCCATCCCCAGCTTCGAGGCCACCTACGACCAGTGGCCCCCGGCCGACGTGGAGGCGGTGCCGTTCTTCCTCG
>JAUIEM010000341.1 GCA_030428695.1 bacterium | reverse complement strand
GGTCGTCAATGGCCCGGAGCTGTCTCCAGCTTTGGAGGGCAACCTGGTCCTCTGGAACGGTCCTGTGTTGGTGTTGCGCCCTGCCGGGCGCCCGGAGGCTTGTCTGCCGCCGAACGACCCGAACCCCACGCGACAATCCGATTCCGATTCCAGCAGCCTGGTCGTCAGCCCCTCTGCCGCCACCGCGCCCGCAGAACCCGCAGGGCGTCCGCGCCGACCCCGCCGGCGAGGAAGCCGGTCGGGACGACCGCGAACCAGGTCAGGGCGTCGAGCCAGGGGAGCAGCGCGAGGGCGAGGAGCAGGTGCCCGAGCAGGCACAGGCCGAGGGTCTGGAAGTAGCGCACCCAGCGCTGACTGCGCGAGCAGCCCCGCGCCCGTCGCACGCCGAGGGCCGAGCCGGCGTAGCCCCAGCCCAGGCCGAGACCGAGCAGCGCCCAGGCAACCCCGCCGGCGACCGCGGCACGGCCGGCCGCGACGGTCAGAAAGCCCGCGGCGATCAGCAGGGCGACGCCGACCTTGCCCAGGCGGACACCGCGCGCGACGCGGGACCCGCCATCGACGTCCGGCTCGGCGCCGTCCGGGGCCTGCTGTGTGCCGGTCACGGGGGAGTCAGTCCAGGCCGACCAGGTTGCGCTTGTCCATCTCCTGCGCGAGGGCCTCGATCGCCCGTCGGATCTTCTCGGCCTCGGCCGAGCTCTCCCCGGCCAGCTCGAGGGTCTGCTCGAAGGCGGACTTGGCGGACTCGAGCTGGTCGTAGTAGAGGTAGACCAGGCCGAGGTGCTGGTAGACACCGGGGTTGTGGGGCCAGACCCCCTTGAGGATGCTCAGCTGGGCGAGCGCCTCTTTGTAGTAGGGCTCCGCCTCGGTGTGCATCTTCTCGGCCTGCTGCTCGTACTCCCTCGCCTTCTCGAAGTTGGGGGAGTCGCCCTCGCGCAGGTCGCGGGCCGCGGCCAGGAAGTCCTCCCGGTCGAGGGTGTAGCCGCGGCCGATGGTGATCAACACCTGGGCGAAGCGGAAGCGGCAGGTGTGGTACTCCGGCTCGAGCTCGAGGGACTCGCGGTAGAACGGCAGCGACTCTTTGTAGCGCCTCGCGTTGAGGTAGTTCTCCGCGCGCCGGAAGAGATCGACCGCTTCCTTGCTGTCGTCGAATTCGGGGGACGTGTCGCTCTGACAGCCGACGGCGAACAGCGCGAGCAGGGCCAGAGCGGTGCGGGTCAGGGGGTTCATCATTCGTCGATTTCCAGTTCCTTGCGGATGACGAGGTTCTCCAGGAGCTCGCGGCGCTGCTGGAGCTCGCGCCGGGCGCTCGACTCGGTGATATCTCCGCTGCGCATCGCGAGCAGCAGGTACTTGTGGGAGGCGCGGAACTCCTTGAAGAAGAAGTAGATATCGGAGATCTGCCAGTAGACGTTGGCGTCCGCCCCGGTCGACTCGACGTAGAGCAGGTTGTTCAGCGCCCGCTCGTAGTACGCGCCGGCGCGCTCGATCCGCTCTTCGAAGGCGACGAGGATCTCGGCGACCCGGGCCTCGTCTGCCGCGGAGAGCGGGACCGGGGTCTGGCCCTCGACCGGCACCCCTTCGATGTCCTTCATCGCCTGGTTGAGGTACATCGCCTCGCCCTCGACCTGCCGGGCGAGCGAGTACAGCGCCGCGCCGAGCTCCCGCCGGGCCCGATGGAACTCCGGCTCGATCTCGAGCACCTCTTCGTACATGGCGACCGCCTCGATGAACCTCTCGAGGTCTTTGTCCATGCTCGCCTTGCGCAGCTCCTCGCGCGCGTCCTTGAACAGCGCGTGGGCTTCACGCGCCCGCTCGATGTTGTCGCGGGGCTCATTGTCAGGGGTCGACGCGCAGCCGATACACAGCGCGAACGCCAGCAGAGTCCACCGTCGCATCGCTCCTCCCGCTCTGAGACGTCTCGCGCCAGAGCGCGGTTCATTATGGAAATACGAACCCGACACACCAGGCCTATTCTCGAAGCCTCCAGTCACCGCGCTGTCACTGGGCCGCCGCGGGCCGGGCCCCGCGGGGGCGGCCGCGGCGCGACGTTGCGCCGGCGGCGGGCGCGCGGCAGAATGGTCCGTCCTGGCCCGACAAGGAGGACCTGTCCGATGGCCGACTCACCCGTCGCGCGCTACTTCGCGAGCACCCTCGCCGAGCACGGGAGCGGCCCGCTGGCCGTGTCCTGGAAGGGCATGCACAGCCAGCTGCTCGGCTTCTACGAGATGCTCGAGCTCGGGCAGCTCGACGGCTGCCGGGTCCTCGACGTCGGCTGCGGTCTCGGGGCGCTCTGGCCCTTCCTGCAGGGTTTCGCCTCCGGGGTCGTCTACACCGGCATCGACATCTGCCCGGACATGATCGCGGCGGCCCGCACCTGCCACCCCGACGCGACCTTCGAGGTCCACGACATCACCGAGAAGCCCTTCGACGGCACCTTCGACTGGGTGTTCGCCGCCGGCATCTTCAACCTGACCGAGCTGCCCTACCGCGCGCAGCAGGCGCGGGTGCGCGCCGGGCTGAAGAACCTCTTCCTCAGCGCGAGGTCCGGGGTCGCGTGCAACTTCCTCTCCCAGGCCCGCTACACCTCGGCGATCTTCCGCCACGAGGCCGGCCTGCGCTTCCACTACGAGGACCCCGGCGCGGTGCTGACCCACGCCCTGAAGCTCACCCCCCACGTCAAGCTCAAGCACGCGACCGTCGACGAGAACGCGTTCACCGTCTACCTGTACAGCGGGGTCGCCGACGTCGTCCGCGAGATCTACGAGGAGCTGCCGACCGGGCAGGACCTCGAGAGCCGCAAGCGCCGCCTGCTCTCGCTGTCGCGCCTCGACCGCATGCCGGAGATCGCCGCCTGGCTCGAAGAGCTGCCGGAGGGGCCGGACCGCACCTACCTCGAGGCGCTCTACCATTCCCACAACCACGACTTCGACAAGGCCCTCGACTCCTTCGCCGCGGCCCAGGAGGCCCACGACGAGGCCATCGAGGACCGCGCCACCCTGCTGATGTACACCGGCCGGGCCGACGAGATGGTCGCGCTGCTCGAGGAGGGCATCACGGACCGCAGCGAGACCTGCCAGGAGCGCTACGTCAACGCCTGCCTGCGCCTCGGCATGATCGAGCGCGCCACGACCTGCGTCGAGAGCATGCCGGAAGGCGGGCTGCGGGCCCTGCTCGAGGGCCGGCTGTGCGAGGCCCGGCGCGACGCCCCGGGCGCCCTCCGCGCCTTCCGCCGGGCGTACCAACACGCGCCCTACAGCGCCGCCGTGGTCGAGCGGCTGTACCGGCTGTGCCAGGCCCAGCAGCGCGGGGTCGAGGCGATCGTGTGGATGCACCGGCTGCGCGAGCTGCGGCCCGGCGACCCCGCCCTCGAGGCGGACCGCGAGCGGCTGTTGCAGCTCTTCCTCCAGGCGGAGGAAGACCGGGACGCCGGCCTCGACAGGGCTCCCTCCGCACCGTAGACTGCGCCGTTTCCTCGCGGGCCTGGGAGGCGTCGATGCAGCACACCGCGATCATCGGAGGCGGCCTGGCGGGCGCCGCGGTCGCCTGGTTCCTGACCCGGGAAGGCCGCGGACCGGTCACGCTGTTCGAGCGGGAGCCCCTGTGCGGCACCCACTCCTCCGGACGCAACGCCGCGATGCTGCGCGCAAGCGTGCCCTGCGACGTTCTCGCCGCCCTGTGCCGGGAAGGCGCGCGCTTCCTGCACCAGCCCCCCTTCCCGGTCGAGGTCCGGCGGACGGGCTCGCTGTTCCTCGCCGACGCCCACGACTGGCCGGCCCTGCAGGCCGAGGCCGCACGCTCGGCCCGGCTCGGCATCGCCTGCCGGCCGCTCACTCCGCGCGAGGCGATCGCGCGGGTGCCCGCCCTGGAGGGAGCGCGCTTCGCCGGCGCGATCCACACCCCCGGGGACGGCGTGGTCGACGTCGCCGGCCTGCTCGAAGGTTTCCTGCGCGGGGCGCGGGAGGCGGGCCTGGAGCAGAAGACCGGCTGCGCGGTCCGCGACATCGTGCGCGAGGCCGGCCGGGTGCTCGGCGTCGAGAGCGACGACGGCTTCCTGCCCGCGGCGACGGTGGTCGACGCTGCCGGGCCCTGGGCCTCGCCGGTCGCCGCCCGGGCCGGCCTCGAGACCCCGCTGCAGCCCCTGCGCCGGCACCTCTACGTCACCGAGCTCGATGCGGAGGTCGACCCGGACGCACCCTACGTGTGGGATGTCAGCGCCGGCTACTACTTCCGGCCGGAGAGCGGCGGCCTCTTGCTGTGCTGCTGCGACGAGGACGCCCGCCCGCCCGGTACACCGGAGGTCGACCCGGACGTCGAGCTGCTGCTCGCCGAGAAGCTCGAGCGCGCGGTGCCCTCCCTCGCCTCGCGCGCGATCCGCCGCAGCTGGGCGGGGCTGCGCACCTTCGCCGCCGACCGCTCCTTCGTGCTCGGCCCGGATCCTCGTCTCGAGGGCTTCGTCTGGGCCGCCGCCCTCGGCGGCCACGGCGTGACCTGCAGCCCGGCCGTCGGGCGGCTGGTGGTCGAGAGCCTGCGCACGCCGGAGGTGGTCGGTAGCTTCGGGGTCGAGCGGCTGCTCGGCTGAGGTTCTTTCTCATCCCTACGACTCCCGGAGCGCGCGCATGGGCCTGTGGAAGCGAGCCCTGGACGCGCGCCGAAGGGTGCCCACCATCGTGACGTCGACCAGCTCCCGTACGAGGGCTGCCGGAAAAGCACCGCCACCCCCCGGCCCGCTCCGTTGACCGGCGCCTCCCCGCCCCGGTGGCGCCGGCTATGGTGGCGCCTGCGCGGCGGGCTCCAGCGCCTCGCCCCCGCCCTGCGCCGCGGGCCTCTGCGCGGGCTGCGGGTCATCGCGGTGACCGGCTCCGCGGGGAAGACCACCACCCGGCGCGCGATCGAGGCGGTCCTCGGGCTGCCCCCGGACCCGCGCAACTACAACAACGCGGGCTTCATCGCCAACGAGCTGTGGCGCACCCCGCCGTGGCGGAGACACCGGGTGTTCGAGGCCGGCATCGAGCGCCCCGGCCAGATGGCGCGCATCGCCCGGCTCCTGCGTCCCGACATCGCCGTCGTCACCAACCTCGCCAGCGACCATCGCGCCGCCTTCGCGGACCTCGCGGAGCACCGCGCCGAGAAGGCGCTGCTCGTGCGGGCCCTCGGGGAAGCCGGGCTGGCGGTGCTGAACGGCGACGACCCGGAGGTCCGCGCGATGGCCGGCGCGACCCGCGCCCGCACGGTGCTCTTCGGCCTCTCTGCGCACTGCGCGGTGCGCGCCACCGACGTGCGCTGCCGCGGGCTGGACGGGCTGCGCTTCGCGCTGCACCTCGGAGGCCGGCGCCATCCGGCCCGGACGCGGCTGGTCGGGCGAGTGATGCTCTACCCGCTGCTCGCCGCGGCCGCCGTCGCCGCGGCCGAGGGCCTGCCGCCCGCGCGGATCGTCGCGGCCCTCGCGACGCTGCCGCCGACCCCGGGCCGCCTCGAGCCGCTGCCCCTGGTGCGGGGCGCCTGGGCACTGCGGGACGACTACAAGGCCTCCGAGGAGGCGATCGACGCCGGCTTCGACGTGTTCGCGACCTTGCCGGCGGCGCGGCGCTTCATCGTGATGGCCGACCTGCGCTACGTCGCCCCGGCGCGGCAGGCCGCCGTCGCCGCCCGCTTCGGCCGGCGGATGGCGGCGCTCGCCGACACCAGCTATGTGCTGCGGGGCATGGCGGCGGCGTACCGGGCCGGGTATCCGGCGGGCGAAGCGGGGCGCTGCGTGCCCTGCGCCGACCTCTCCGAGGTCGCCGCGCGGCTCGGGCCGCGGCTCGGCCCGGGGGACCTCGTGCTGGTCAAGGCGCGCGCCTTCCTCAAGCTCGAGCGGTTGACGCGGGCCTTGCAGGGCCGGCCCTCGCCCTGCCGGCTCGATGAGTGCCGGGCGGTCATCGAGTGCGCGGCCTGCCCCTTCCTCTCCACGCCGCTCGCCGCGGTCCCCGCCGAGGCGCTCGCGCCGCTCTACGATTTCCGCATCGGCCCGGTGCTGCCGGCGCTCGCGGGAGACGCGGAGAGCCCGCCCTGAGCGCGCTGCTTTGCTGCCCCGATGAACACGCCCTCCGGTCCTCCGGTTCCCGGCTCGAGGACCCCGTCGAAAGCTCCGACCACGCGTGGCGCGTGACGGCTCGAGGACGACCCCTGGGTGATCAAGCGCACCGCGCTGGGCGACCCCGGCGTCCGGGCGGCGACCCTGGCCCCCTTCCGCCGGCTCGGCGGCATCGCAGCGGCCGCCTCGACGAGCCTGCTGGTCGAGAGCAGCGGCTGCGGCGCGCTCGACGCCCACACGCTGTGCGTCGCTCGCCGCCCGAATACAGCCCGCTCAGCCCGCCTTGTCACACTCCGCGCAGAACGCCATCCCGGCCTGGGCGGCGTTGCGCAGCCCCTGGGCCTGAGCCTTCTGCACGGTCTTGCGGCGCTCGGCCTCGGCGACTTCCTGCGCTTCCGCTTCCGCCGCCTCCTCCGGGTCCTCGGCCTCGGTGCCTTCCGGCCCCTCTTCCGCCTTCGCGCACTCCTCGCAGAAGGCGACCCCGGTCGCCGCCGCGGTGCGCAGGGCCTCGGCCTGCCGCGCCTGCACCCGCGGCGACGGACCCCGGCGGGGGCGCACGACCGAGCGGTGCTCGAGGCGCACCGGCATCACCTTGTGGGTCAGCTGACCGGCCCCCTTGTCGAAGCCGAAGGTCAGCTCGCCCATCTCCGCGCCTTCGGGCAGCGGCAGGGACAGGGCGCCGCCGGCGTCGGTGACGCCCTCGTGGACCGCGGTGCCGACGACCAGCCGCCAGTTGGTCGAGGGCAGCGGCCGGTCTTCGTAGTCGCGCAGGTAGATCAGCAGGGCCTTCGGCTTGCGCTTGATCACCAGGCGGTACTTCTTGCCGGCCTGCAGGCTGCGCGCCGAGGGCTCCTTGAGGTTGACCCGGATGGTCGTGCCGAGATCCTCGCTCATCGCCCCTCCCTATTGCGTGCAGGCCTGGCCGACCCAGTGGTCCACCCCGGCGAACTCGACCGCCGCCGCCCCTCCGCCCTGCTTGCGGGCGGTGACGAAGCGATCACCCTTGGCCGGCATGCCGCGCAGGAAGGCGAGGCACTGGCCACAGAAGTCGGTCATCGAGTTGTCGTAGGACATCAGGCACTTGTCGGTGAAGTCGTGGTCTTCGGGGTAGTTTCCGCCGGCGCTCGGGGCGTGCTGGAAGTACAACGAGTGGCAGATCTCGTGGATGCCGATCACCTGGGTGTTGCCCGACTGGGTCGAGTCCTCGGACTCCTCGTTGAACTGGTAGCCGTTCGGCCGCACGAACATCTTCGAGCCGGTCAGGAACGAGCCCGGACCCTGGGCGAGCCCGACCTGGGCGCCGTTGAGGAAGACGCAGCTCAGGGTGTCGAACAGCGCCGCCTGGATGAAGATCAGGCCGGGGATGAAGCCCTGGTTCTTGTGGATCTGGCGGAAGAACTCGGTCAGCACCCTGGGCAGGATCTTGCCGATCGCGAGGACGTCCTCGAACGGCATGTTCAGCTGCCCGTCCCCGGGCTGCGCCGTCCCCCACGCCGTGCGCTGCAGCGCCGCGACGTCCCAGGCCTGGTACATCAAGTCGAAGTTGCCCGCGGGGAAGGCGGTCGTCGCCTGGATCGTGACGGTCTTGCCCCCGTTGGCGTCGACCTTCCAGCCCGCCGGCAGGAACGGGAAGTTGGTCGCTGCCGAGGCGTCCCCGGACAACCCCGCCTTCGGACAGATCAAGAGGTCGTCCCCGAGCTTGACCCGGAACGCCTGGCGGCGGCTGTACGACTGCAGGGCGAGGTCCTGCCGGAGTTGGCCCGCCGCCACCGCGATCTGCTGCGTGCGCAACACGGTGAAGCCGAGCGGCCCGAAGCGGGCGTCCTTGGCCTCGTTGTACGCCCAGGCCGGGTGCAGGTTGAACAGGAACGGCGTCTTCTTGTCCGCCTGCGGATGGTAGAACAGATGTGGAAGATCGTAGTACTCCTGCTCACAGACGAACTTCACCCCGACCGTCGTGCCGGCGGGCAGGTCGTTGACGAAGCGCAGCTTCACCGTGCCCTCGGCGTTGTCGACCGCGCCCTCCGCCAGCGCGTACGGGGTCGCGACCGCCTTCGGCAGGAAGTGCAGCTTGTCCTCGAGCAGGAGGTTCCCGTTCAGTTCGACCGTGACCTTGCCCCGCATCACGGGCTTCGGCAGCTCGCAGCGGACCGTGGTGTCGCCCGCCTGGACCGGCACCGTGTGCTCGAACAGGTGGTCGGCGCCGGCGTTGTCCCCGCCGCCCTTGAGCACGATGACCTCGTTCCCCTGCAGGGCCTGGGGGAAGGTCAGCTCGAGGGTCGACAGCTGCCCGGCCTTGACGTTCGAGCCGTTCTTGAAGGTGAAGACCTCGCCGTTCTCGGGGACGAAGTTGCCCGCGCCGTCGGTCTTCGCGACGACCCGGTCGCCGACCTTCATCCAGGTGTTGTCGAGCTTGAGCAGCTTCTCGAACTCCGGGTGTCGGGGTTCGCGGTGTCGATCACGGTGCCGAAGACGTGCTTGCCGTCGTCGGCGGCCCCGCCGTTGCCGTAGAGCTTGAACTCCTCCCCCGGCACCGGCGGCTGGTCGAAGCGCAGGTTGACCTTGCTGACCTTCGCGAACTCGACCTTGCCCGTGGTGCCGTTCATCGCGCCGGCGTACTCGTGGGGATGGTGGAGGGTGGTCTCGTCGGGGAGCAGGTTCGCGTTGCGGTCCTTGCCGACCTCCTTGTCGGTGATGACGACGGAGGCAGAGGGGAACAACGGGAACGGCAGCACCTCCTCGACCGTGCGCTTGTCGGGCTTGACGCTGGCCGGCGACAGGGTGTGGGACTGGGCGTTGCGGTTCGCGTCCGGCGACTTGATCTTGATCGGCCAGGCAGGATCGACCGGACCGGCGAACTTCAGCGTCAGCTTCTGCGTCTCCGGGTCGTAGGTCGTCTCACCCGGGTCGATGCTCGGCGGCACCCCGACCGCGTTCGCGTCGGAGTTGTGCAGGGCGAGGAAGGTCCAGTCCCGCTCCTGGCCGTTCGCTTCGCGCACGAACAGGCTGACCGTGCCCGGTTTGAAGGTAGTCGAGACCTTGCGGGTGCCGAAGTCGGCGCTGTTGCCGTCCGCGACGAGGAAGACCTTCGGCTGGTTCGCGGTGTTGTCGAAGCAGTTGACGCTCTTGTCGGCCTGGATGACCGCCAGGGCGCGATCGAGCGCTTCCTTCATCACATCGTCCGCCATGCTCTCGAAGGTCCCGCCCGCGATGCTCGGATCGACCTCGAGGTCACAGAAGGCCTTCGCGAACTCGACCTTCGCCTGGTCCGTAAAGTCGACCCAGTCGAGGGCCCCCGGGCTGATCTCCTCGCGGCGCAGGCAGTCGATGCAGATGCGCCCGGAGAGGTAGGCGTTGTGGTGGCAGGTCCAGTTCCCGACCCGCAGGTCGGCGATGATGGTCGGGTCCAGGTCGCCCTGGGAGGTCGGCGGCAGCACCCGCAGATGGTGCAGCACCCGGATGTTGCGCCACACGACCAGGGTCCCGCTGAGGGTCTCGGCCTTGGCCTCGTCGCCGTCGCGGGCCAGGGTCGCGGGGCCGATGCAGGCCTTGAGCTTGTACGCGTCGCCGCCGACCCGGGAGGGCGCGACGACGAAGAAGGCCCGCCCGTCCCGCTGCGCCTCGGTGAACACGCTCTTCGGATGGGCCGCCTCCTGGCCCGCGTCGGGCGCGGTCGGGGCCGTGTAGCTCGCGCCGTACTCCGCCGCGGTCGGGAACAGCGCCGAGCGCGGGCCGTTGTCGGCGGTGACCTTGGTCGGGTACATCCCGCGCTTGCCGCCGAGATGCCAGTGCACGTTGCCGACCTCGGGGTCGCGGCGGTCGCCCGGGCCGTAGGTGCGGACGCGCTGCTCCCAGTAGAAGTCCGGTCCGCTGTTGCCCTTCTTCGCCGGCGTCTCGACCTGGCCCTGGTCGTCGTAGACCGGCAGCGTGCCGCGCCGCATCTTCGGGGCCGCGACGAAGCCCTGCTTCGGCAGCTTGTCCGGCTTCGCCAGGCACAGCTCGACCTGGACCGGCACGTAGTCGGGGTCCGGCACGTTGGCGAGGGGCTGGAAGGCGGCGCCGCCCTCCGCGCGCTCGACCTCGACGACCAGCGGCAGCTTCGCGAGGCGCGGGTTGGCGGCGCAGAACGCCGCCTCGGCCGCGAAGCGGTCGCCGCCGCCGGAGCCGAACAGGCCGGCCTCGTGCTCCGGCGCGCCCTTCGGCCAGAACACGTTGTAGCCGCCAGGGATGGTGAAGCGCGCGTGGGCGCCGTCGGCCGGCAGGGTGCCCCCGGCGTCCTCGGCGGTGCGGACCAGCAGCTCGAGCACATGCTGGTTCAGGGTCGGCGCGACGTCGACCCCCTCGCCGAGGTTGTAGAAGCGCCGGTAGTACAGGCTCGCGACCTCGAGGCAGCGGGCCGCCGTGTAGGGGGTGATGATGTTGTCGCGGACCGGGTCCTCCGCGACGTATTCCCCCAGGCGCCCCTCGAACAGCTGGGGCCGGGCGTCGAAGTCGTAGTCGAGCGGGCGGTTGTAGAAGCCGAGCAGCTGCAGGCGCTCGGCCTTGCCCTCGTCGGTGTCCACGGCGTGCTCGAAGAAGTGCGAGTCGAGCTCGTCGGTGGTCGGCAGGCGCATCGTCAGCTTGTACTTGTAGCGCTTCTGGACGCGGTCGACCTCGATGACCACCTCCGCCGTGCGGCGCATCTTGGTCCCGATGCTCGCGACGTTCGTCGGCATCCCGAACCCCGCGACATCGACCTCGTCCTCGACCAGCTCCCAGCCGGCGATCGGGTCGGCGCGGACGCTGTAGTTGCCGTCGTGGACGATCTCGTTGCCCTCGAAGGTGACCGCGGACTTGCCGCCCTTCGAGGTCTTGGCCGCGATCTCGTTGCCGTCGCGCAACAGATGCAGGCGCACGCCCTTGAGGTTCTTGCCGA
>JAUIEM010000340.1 GCA_030428695.1 bacterium | reverse complement strand
CGGCCGCGCTCGGGGCGGGTCGAGCCTCCGCCCGCCTCCGCCCGGCTCGAGCAGCCGCGCTCGGGGCGGGTCGAGCCTCCGCCCGCTTCCGCCCGGATCGAACGCGCAGAGTCGGCACAGGCAGCGGCCGCCGCCTCCGCGCCGGCAGAGGACGCGGCCGCTGTCTCCAACGCGCCGAAGCTCGGGGGCGGTTTCGACCTGTTCGCCGACAGCGACGATGGCGGGAGGACCTTCGAGGAGGTCGATGAGGCCGCGTTGCCCGCCGCGGAGTCCGCCTACCGCAGCGTCGACACCGAGCCCCCGCCGGACGACGAAGATGAGGATGACACCTCCGCCTTCCCCCCTGCCCCTGTCCTGACGCCGCCCCCCGAGGACGCGCGCAGCGCCGAGTCCGCGCCCCTGCTCAGCATGGTGGCCCCGGGAGACTGGCCGTCGGCCGAGGACGATGCCGAGGATCCGCCGACCGAGCAGGAGGTCGATCCGGCCGCCGACGCGCCGACGCCGGGTCGGAAGACGGTGCGCTCTCCCGCCTCCGGGCGGGTCCCCCCACCTCCGGACTTCGGCGGCGGCGCGCGCGCGCCCGCCGCCCCGCCCTCCGGGCCGGTGCGCAAGGAACGCGAGAGCATCCGCATCCACCTGCAGCGCCAGCCGCGCACGGAGTCGCGGCCGATGATCGGGGGCTACCGGCTGCTGACCCGGCTCGGCATGCGCAAGGGCGGCGCGGTCTACAAGTCGGTGGGGGTCGAGCGCTCCGACCGCGTCGTCGTCACCGTGTTGAACCCCGACTTCTCCGACAGCCGGCTCGTCCAGCGCTACCTGCGCCGCGCGAAGCGCTGCCTGGGCGTCGAGCACAAGAACCTGCTCAACGTGCTCGACGTCCAGCGCGACGGCGAGCTCGACTACGTCGTGATGCAGCGCGTCGACCACTTCACCGCGCGCGAGGCCATCGAGGCGGCGCGCAAGGACGGCAAGCCCGGGCTGCCGGAGATCTTCTCGCTGCGCGTGATCGAGGCGATCGCTCGCGGGCTCGCGGCGATGCACGCCGAGCATCTGCTGCACGGCCGCATCCATCCGAACCGGGTGCTGCTGCGCCGCCGCCGGCGGACTCCGGAACGCGCCGACCCCCTGCGCTGCGACCCGCGCGAGGCGGCGCTCGCCCCGCTCAGCCTCAACCTCGAGGAGTGGAAGAGCGGCGAGAAGGCGACCGACTGGCGCTCCTACCTGTCCCCCGAGCGGCACAAGAGCGACCGGCTCAAGCCGAACGCCGACGTGTTCTCCCTCGGCGGCGTGCTGTTCTTCCTGCTGACCGGGCGCCCGCCCGCCGACGACCCCCTCGGCGGGCTGTTCGAGCGCAGCGGCGCGTACATGCCGCTGTTGGAGGCGCGGCCCGAGGTCTCCAGCGTCGTCAGCCGGCTCCTGAACCGCTGCCTGAAGACCCTTCCAGACGAGCGCTTCCGCGACGGACGCGCGGTCGCCGAGGCGGCGCGGGCCGCGCGCAAGAAGCTCGAGACGGGGTGAGGCCGGGAGGTCTCAGCTCCGATCGTCATGACCCATGAAGCAGGGTCGGTTCGCGCCCGAGCGACGGACCAGGAAGAACTCACTGACCTCAGCGTATGTTGTGTCCCGCGACGGAAGGTCAGTTCACGAAGTGCGACGGGAGGGGGTAAACCCCTCCCCTACATGCTGTCAGACAATGGTCGATGGCCCTGTAGGAGCGGGTCTACCCCCGCCCGCCGGACCAGGAAGACCTCCTGACCTCCGCCTGGGTCCTGTCCCGGAGGGGACGTCGGTTCCAAGCGGCTTCCGAGCCCTCGCCACGAATCCCGGTGAATCAACCCGGCTCAGGGCAGCGGCCGGAGGATGCGCAGGCCGAGGTCGTCGCGGCGCTCGCCGACGAACATCGTGCGAGCCGCGCTGCGGCAGGCGTCCGCCTGGCTCCGGAAGCCGCCGCCCCGGGCGACGCGACCGCGGCCCTGCGTCGCGCCGCGGGGATTCTGGACGTCGTCTTCCGGGTAGGGTCCGTACCAGTCCCAGCACCACTCGTGGACGTTGCCGTGCATGTCGAACAGCCCCCAGGCGTTCGGCGGGAAGCTCCCTCCGACGAGCGTCGCGCCGCTGCGCTCCGCGAAGTTCGCCTGCTCGAGCGTGTCTCCGCTGGCGTACGGCGTCTCGGTCGCCGCGCGGCAGGCGTACTCCCACTCCGCCTCGGTCGGCAGCCGGTAGCCCGCGCGGCCCTCGAGCCAGCGCACGCTGTCGCCCTCGATCGCGTAGGCCGGCGCGAGGTCCTCGAGCTCCGACAGCCGGTTGCAAAACTCGACCGCCTCCCGCCAGCTGATCTGCTCGACCGGGCGGGTCGGATCGTCGACCGCCGAGGGGCTGCTCGCCATCACCATGCGCCAGACCTGCTGGTCGATCTCCCGCGCGGCGAGGTAGAAGCCGTCGAGCTCGACACGATGCCAGCGCTCGTCGGCGCCCCGCCCCTCCTCTTCCGGCAGGGAGCCCTGGAAGAAGCTGCCCGCGGGGATCAGCACGAAGTCGACGCCGACGCTGTTGCGCAGGACCACGCCCCGGTCGGCGCCGAGGGCGGCGGCCTCCTGCAGCAAGGGGGGATCCCACCAGGGCTCCGGCGCCTCGACCGCGACCTCCGGCCACGGCACGGCCAGCTCGAGACGCGCGCGGTTGCCGACGCGGTCCCAGGCCTCGACCAGCACTCGCGGCTGGTCCGGAGCGAGCACGAGCAGCAGCTCGGCTTCCGCTCCGTCGGCCCGCACCTCGATGCCCTCGGCCGCGACCCGCGCCAGCGGCTCGTCCGCCTCGACCCGCAGGCTGCCCCGGGTCCCGTCGAGGCTGAGGGCGGCCTGGAGCTGCGGCGCGGCGGTGTCGGCGACCAGCGTCCGCTCCATCCGGCGCTCGTGGCCCGCCCGGTCGCGCGCGACCAGCTCGAGCGCGTTCGGGCCGGGGGCGAGCTCGACCCGCAGGCCCAGGGTGTCCCCGCCCAGGCGGCGCGGCCGCTCACCGTTGAGCAGCACCTCCTCGAGCCCGCCGGCGTCGGAGACCAGCATCCGCAGCTCGATGTGGAGCGCCCGCTGGGCGCCGTCTTCGGCGGGGACGAGGAAGCGGAGCTCCGGCGGCTCGCTGTCGACGGTGTAGACCAGCTCGTGCTTCTCACGTCCGACCCGCAGCTCGCACAGGTTCACCCCCTCGCGCAGGCGCAGGGTGCGCTGGAAGCTGCCGTCGCGACCGAGCCGCACCGGCTCGCCCCCGACGTCCACCGCGCTGTAGAAGCCGTCCGCATCGCCTTCGAGCCGGCCCTTGAGCAGCACGTTCCGACCCGCAAGCAGGGTGCCCGAGGCCGGCTCGATCGCGGCGAAGCGCACGACCGGCGGCGGCGGATCGCGGGTCAGGGCCAGGGCCAGGACGATCACGACCAGGGCGACGACCGCGAGCGGCCAGAGGGGGAACCCCGGGCGCCGCGTGCGCTGCGAGGTGCGCGGCCGCCGAGGCCGCTGCGAGCTGCGCCCGGGGGTGCGCCCGGAGCTGCGGCGGGGGGCGGGCTCCCGGGCGGCGATCTCGGTCTTCACGCACAGGGGCTTGAGGGCGTCGGCGAGCTCGGCGGCGGTCTGGTAGCGCACCGCCGGGTCCTTCTGCAGGAGCCGCGCGATCACCGCGTTCATCGCCGGCGAGCAGTCCGGCCGCTTGTCGCTGAGCGGCGGCGGGGGCTTGTCGCGATGCAGGTCGCGGAAGCCCTCGTTGCTCAAAGCCCGGAAGGGTGGATGCCCGACGAGCATCTCGTACAGCGTGCAGCCGAGGGAGTACAGGTCGGAGCGCTGGTCGGGCCTGCCCTGCCAGGCTTCGGGCGCCATGTAGGAGGGCGAGCCCATGATCTTGCCCGAGCCCTCGTCGTCGATGACCTGGGCGAGGCCGAAGTCGGCGATCTTGACCTCTTCCTGCTCGCCGATCAGCAGGTTGTCGGGCTTGATGTCCTGGTGCACGATGTCCTGCTTGGCCGCGGCGAACAGACCGTGGGCCGCCTGGCGGGCGATACGCGCGGCCCGCCACTCGGCGAGCGTCCCCTCCTTCTTGAGCAGGTCGCGCACCGAGCCGCCGTCGACCAGGCCCATCGCGATGCAGAACAGGCCGTTGTCCTCGCACAGGTCGTAGATGTGCACGATGTTGTGGTGGTTGATCCGGGCGAGGGTGCGCGCCTCGCGCTTGAAGCGGTCGATGGTGGAGCTCCGCGCCGACATCGCCGGCGGCAGGATCTTCAGCGCGACGCTGCGGTGCAGCTGCAGCTGTGTGGCGAGGAACACCGCCCCCATGCTGCCCTCGCCGAGCAGCTCCTCGAGCCGGTAGCCGGCGAGGGTGCGCCCGATGTACGAGGGCGCGAAGCTGCCCGGCTTCGCCTGCACAGGCGCGTTGCTGCGCCGCAGCTTCGGCAGCGGTGTGTCGGACGGCGCACCGACGGCGAGCCGGCCCCCGAAGGAGGGCGTCGCCGCGCTCGCCGCCGCGCCGCTCTCGAGGCCGGGAAAGGCGGGCAGCCGGTCGGAGGAGGAGACGACGGCGGACGCCGGCGTCGGATCCTCGACCAGGCCCTGCACGAACGGCGCCGGAGGATCTTCGCGGATCGCCGGCAGCGGCGCCGCCGGAGTGCCCTGCGGCAGCGGGCGGGGCCGCGCGCGGGGGGTGTTCCCGGACGCTTCCCTGGTCGACGGCGGCGCGGAGGGAGCGGAGGAAGCCCCCGACACCAGCGCCGCGGAGGGAGCGTCCCCAGCCGGCGGCGACGTGGAGCCGGACGGGGGCGCGGGCGTCGCTTCCGGCGTCGAAACCGCCGGACTCTCGTCGCGGACCGCCGGCAACGGCGCCCGCGGCGAACCGGCCGACGCCGTGCGCCCGCCGAGGGGCGGCAGGCTGCGCTTGCGTGGCTTGGCCCGCGGCGTGCCGCAGACCGGGCACAGAGGCGACATGTGGATGTCGATGCGTCCGCAGGCGGGGCAGGGAACCGGGTCGGCCAACCGTCTACTCCTCGGGTACGACCCGCAGCGCGCGCTTCCCGAACTCCAACTTCAGGCCGCGGGTGGCAAGCAGCGCCTCGAGGGCCGCCCCGAGCGGCTCCCGCTCGCAGCGGAAGGCGATCCGCTGGCTTCCATCGACCGCTTGCCCGAGCTGCATCGGGATCGCGGTCGCCTCCCCGAGCTGCTCGATCATGCTCCGCAGCGGCTGCTCGGGCAGGGTCAGGCTGACCACCCGCTCGAGGGTCGCCCGGGCGGGGGCCTGCCAGGCGTCGAGAGCGGGCACCGCGGCGACCGCATCGGCGACGGCGGTCGCGAACTCCCGGTCAGCCGGGTTTCCCTTCCACAGCACGGCGCCCTCGTGGCTGAGCACGAAGGCCGCGGGAAGGTCGACCACGCCCCAGCGCGAAGCGGTCGCGCCGCTGTCGACGCAGACGAAGGAGCCCATCCCCTGACCCGCGACGAAGGCCTCGACCGTCGCCCGGTCGCCTCCCGCCGCGCCGTGCACGGCGACCACCGCGAGCTTCTCGCTCTCGGCGTGCTCGGCCCGCAGCTCTTCGATCGTGGGAAGGACCCGCCGGCAGCGCCCACACCAGCTCGCAAAGAAGCTGACGACCACCGCCTGCCCGCGCAGGTCGTCGAGCCGCAGCCCGGCGCGGCTCGGCGTGTTGATCCAGTCGCGGCCGTCGATGGCGGGGGCCTCGGCGCCGATCGCCGGCCCCTGGGCAAAGGCGCTCGCGGTCAGGCAGGCGAGCAACAGAAGTCGGACCGATGGCATGGGAACCTCCTCGCGACCCGCCATGGTACCCGATCCCGGGGCAGCGTGGCAGCGCTTTTCCGCCGCGCCGCGCGGCGCGGACAACGGACCGGCTCAAGGACGCAAGGCTTCGACCAGTTGGCGGGTCGGCTCGAGCATCACGCCTCCGAGGAGCTGCTGCTGGATCAGCGTGCGATCCCCGCCGAACAGCGTCGGCGGCAGGATGAATACGATCAGGTAGGAGCTCCAGGTGTCGATGCGCTCGAAGAAGTTCAGGCTGTCCTCGTACACCGCCGCCTCCTCCATCGCGAGCACCGTCCGCGGCTCGCGCGGCCCCTCCGGCGTCAGCTCGACCGCGCTGACCTCGAGCCGCACCGACAGCACGAAGGGGGTGTCGTGCACCCACAGCGCCCCGAAGCCGGTGAAGAACCACAGCGGGATCGACAGCCACAGCGCCTCGCGCCCCGTCGACAGCAGGAAGGCCTCGTCGAGGCGCACCTGCAGCAGGGTGCCGCGGGCGGGCGGGTCTTCGAGGAAGGCGGCCGTGCTGTCCACCGGCACCACCTCACAGCCGGCGAGCAGCCCCAGGCCTTCGATCAGCGCGCCGCGGGCCAGCGCGGGGTCGAGGGAGACCCCCCAGTCGTAGTCGGTCTCGCGCAGGATGCCCCGCGCCTGGTTGTCGACCCGCACCTCGCCGACGTACAGCGGGCCGGGCAGCGGCTCGAGCTGCTCGGCCAGGGCGAGGTAGGCGGCGCTGTGGTCGGTGCTGCTGAAGAAGCCGCCGTGGCCGTGGACGACACAGCCGGGGAGGAGCAGGGCGAGGAAGACCAGCGCGCGCGCCATCAGGTGCTCCCGAGCAGCACGACCTCGGTCGGCCCGTCGGAAGTGCTGCCCCCCGGCTCCTCCACCGACACCCCGAAGGCCTGGATCTCGGCGGGTTCCCCGTAGTCGACCGGCGGCAGCACGAGGGTGCCGTCGGCCTCGGGCACGAGCAGGCCGAGGCTGGTCGCCTCGCCGCCCCGGATCACCCAGCCCTCGAGCGCCTTGCCCGGAGGCACGGCCAGGGCGTCGAACAGCAGCATCGCCTTGCCGCTCGCCCGGGCGTAGCAGATCCAGCCGCGGCCGGGGGCCGGCGTGTCGCCCTGGGGCTTGAGGGCGATCCACTCCACCCCCCAGGCGGCGAGCGCGTTCTTGGCGGCGGCGAGGGTGCGCTTGACCCCGGCCAGCGTGGTCGCGAGCTGCGCCTCGGCCTCGACCGCGGCATCCCGCTCGCCGAGCGCCGCATCCCGCGCGCCGCGGAGCCGGTCGCGCTCGTCCGCCAGGCTCGCGCTGAGCAGCGCGAGGCTGTCTCCGCGCTGAGCCAATGCCGCGTTGCTCGCCTCCAGGGCGGTGTAGGTCGTCGCCATCGAGGCGGCGGCGTCACGCATCGTCCGCAGCTCGTCGTCGAGGCCGCGCACCCGGCTGTCGAGAGCGAGCCGCGCGCTCTCCGCCCCGGCCTGGGAGGCGCGGAGCGCGGCGTTCTCGGCCTCGAGGCGGCGGGTCTCGGTGTACAGCACGCCGGCCAGCCCGAGGGCGCCGCCGACCAGGGCCATCACGACCATCGCGACGGCGACCCAGCGCATCGCCCCCGGAGCCGGTGGACGGGCGACGGGGCGGCGGGTCGGCGCCCGGGGCTCGCCGTCGAGCGCGGCGAGCACGCGCCCCTTCAGCCCCTCCGGCAGCGGCACGGGCGGCGCGCTCAGGGCGATGGCCAGGCCCGCCTCGGAGAAGTCGGCGAGGGCGGCGTGGCAGGTCGGACAGCCGCTCGCGAGGTGCTCCTCGAAGGCGGCGGCCTCGGCGTCCTCGAGGGCGCCGAGGGCATAGCCCGCGCACAGGTCCAGCCAGCTCTCGTGCCCTGTCGTCAAAGCTCTCCCTCGGGCAGGGCCGCGCGCAGCTTGCGCAGCGCGACGCGGGTCCAGGTCTTGACGGTGCCGAGGGGGATCCCGAGCCGCGTCGAGATCTCCCGCTGGGAGAGCCCCTGCCAGTACGCGAGCTCGATCACCTCGCGCCGCTTCGGCTCGAGCGTGGAGAGGCTCGCCCGGATGCGCCGGCGGGCCTCGCCGAGGTGAGCCGCGCGGCTCGGATCTTCCCCTGCTCCGCGCTCTTCGGCGGCGACCTTCTCCTCGCGGCGCCGCCGCGCGGTCGCGCTGCGCAGGCGGTCGAGGGCGCGGTTGCGGGCCATCGTCATCAACCACGCAGCGACGCTCCCGCGCTCGGGATCGAAGCTGCTGGCGCGACGCCAGACCCGCAACCAGGTGTCCTGCACGACTTCCTCCGCGTCGGTTCGACCCGGCAACAACCTGCACAGCATCGCGAACAGCATCGGCGTGTACCGGTCGTACAGCCGCGCCAGCGCCGCACGCTCGCCCTCCGCCACGGCGCGCAGGTCGCGCGCCGCGTCGGCGTGCGCCCGTGCACGCTGCTCTGGTGAAGGCACCGCCATGCAGACCTCTGCCCACCGGCTATACGAAGCGTGGGCGGGTGGTGGGTTCGACTATCCTCGGAACACTTGCACGCGCGCGCCGGAGCTTCCCTCGTGAAGCCCCGCCCGCGGCGGCTTCAGACGGCCTTCAGAGCTTCCCACGCGGCCGGCCAGTCCTGGTCGGCGACGGTGCCGAGGGCCGCGACCGCGTCGTCGGGGTCGCCGATCCACTGGGTGCCCTGGTTGTCGTGGATGCGCAGCGAGCCGTCGGCGAGCCACTCGAGCACGGCGGAGTCGGCCGTCGGCTTCGTCTTCTCGGCGTCCTCGTAGACCCGCAGCTGGACGCGCTCGAGCTCCTGGATGATGTAGTCGTGGTACTCGTTGCTCGCCTCGTCACCCATGCCCTCGGTCTCGTTCTCGAGTGCCTCGGCGATCGCGTAGGTGATGTGGGGCTCGAGGGCGATGCCTTCGACCTTGAGCCGCCCGCCCTTCTTCCATCTGCCGGAGCAGAGCCAGACGGTGTTGCGGAAGATCTCGACGTTCCCGGCCGACAGGTTGGCGACGTACCAGGCCCCCTCGACGAATGTGCGCGCTTCGATCTCGGCCATCGACAGCTCTCCCGGCTGATAGGTGTCGGGCCAGGATAGCGTGCCATGTGCGCGGCGTCTAGACGCCGGCGAGCGTCGCCGCGGGCTCGGCGCTCCGGCGCAGGCCGGCGAGGCGCGCGAGCAGCCCGCCACCGGTGGTCAGAATCGCATCGTGGAGGAAGCGGCAGCGCGGCTCCGCCCGTTCGAGGTAGCGCTCGAGCACCTCGCGCCGCTCCGGATGCCGCCGGGCCTGGTCGAGGAGCAGCTCGGCGATCGCCTCGTGGGCGAGCAGCTCGGTCAGCTTCTCGGCGTGCAGCTGGGCGTAGGAGAAGTCGCGCTTCGGGTTCCAGCTCTTGAAGAAGGAAGCGGGCCAGGCGCTGAGCGGCGTGCCCTGTAGCGAGCGGAACTTGTCGCTCGCGGTCCGGGTCAGGAGGTGCTGCTGGGCGCCGCAGGACAGGCTCTGCAGCTTCGCGACCCGGCGCGCCAGGGCGTCCCGCCCGGACAGGCTCTGCCAGCGGGCGCGGGCGAGGCGCGCGAGAAAGCGCCGCGGGGCCTTCATGATGCCGAGCAGGGCGTCCTTCATCGCCATCAGCGCCTGGATCTGGCTGGTGCCCTCGTAGATCGGGAAGACCATCGCGTCCCGCAGGAGCTTCTCGGCCCCATACTCGGTCGTGTAGCCGACGCCGCCGTGGATCTGCACGCAGTCGCGGGCGAAGGCGACCGCCTGCTCGGCCGCGAGGTACTTCAGCAGCGGGGTCAGCCGCCGGGAGCGGCGCGCGAGGCGCCTCCGCCGCCGCTCGACCGCCGCGCGCTCCGCCCCGTCGAGCAGGTCGAACTGCAGCTGCAGCTTGAGCTTCTGGGCCATCTCCTCGCACCACGCGGACTCGACCGCCAGGGCGCGGATGCCCTGGATCGTGGTGCGCATCGCGTCGAGCTTGTCGGCGATCAGCTCGTGCTCGGCGATCGGCTTGCCCATCGAGCATCGCACCGAGGCGTAGTCGGCGGCGAGCCGCCAGGCCGCCTCGCACAACCCGAGGGACTCGAAGCCGACGCCGATGCGGGCGTTGTTCATCAGCGTCAGCATCAGCCGGAAGCCCTCGCCGCGCTTGCCGATCAGCCGCGCCGGGGCGCGGTCGAAGCTCAGGTTGCAGGTCGCCGAGCCGTGGTGCCCGAGCTTCTCCTCGACGCGGTCGATCGGGACGATGCGGCGGCGGCTGCCGTCGGGCAGGTCTTCGTAGGTCGGCACGAGGAACATCGACAGGCCCTTGAGGCCGGCGAAGGGGTCGTCCGGATCGCCGGCCGCCTCGGTGCGGGCGATGACGAAGTGGTACTTGCCGTGGCCCGAGGTCACGAAGAGCTTGCTGCCGCTGACGAACCAGTTGCCGTCGGCGTCTTGCTCGCCCTTGCAGCGCAAGCGGGCCATGTCCGAGCCGGCGTCGGGCTCGGAGGCGCAAAAGGCGGCGATCTTGGTGTCATCCTCTGTGCCGTAGCACTGCGGAATCCATTCGCCCATCTGCTCGGGGGTGCCCTGGCCGGCGATCGCCGAGACGGCGAGGCCGGTTCCGTTGAGGGCCATGCCGATCCCGGCATCACCCCAGAACTGCTCTTCGCTGACGATCGGCAGGGTCAGCCCGGTCGGGTCGGCCCAGAACTGGGCTGTCCCCTCGAAACCGTAGAGGCCGATTTTCGCGGCTTCCTGGAGGATCGGCCAGGGAAATTCTTCCTTCTCGTCCCATTCGTGGGCCGCCGGGCGCATGACGCCTTCGGCGAAACCGTGAACCCACTCGCGGATGTCCTTCTGGTCCTGGCTCAGCTCAAGGCTGAAAGGCGATTCCTCGGCCGACGCGTCAACCGTCCCCTGGACCACTTCTTCGATCTTTTCTTCTGAAGTCTGAGTTGCAGTCATAAACGCATGTTACATGGATCGATGACATGGTTATGTGAACCTTGTACGTCGCGAGATTCGGCCCCGGTCGGATCGCCGACCTGATCGAAACAGTCGGATCGCCGGCCCGATCGAATCGGTCGGATCAGGCGGCCCTGGCTGTGGTTTCCCGGAAAATTTCCTCGATCTCGCTGCGCAGACCAAGGGCCTGATCTGGGAACACTACCGGTCCGACTGGACACCTGATTTCATCTACAACCAGGACAATCCAAAAGATCTGTTCCGTCCCTTCG
>JAUIEM010000339.1 GCA_030428695.1 bacterium | reverse complement strand
GCCCAACCTCCGACAGTGTTGCTCGCTACACGGTGGTCCCCCACCGGGGGACTCACAGGGGGGCATCAACAAGCCAACAAACACCTCGTTCCCCGGCGACCGCTGTGCGTCACGGTGCTTGCCTCGTACGCGACGATCCGATCGGATTTTCGCCTCCGCCCGTCGCCGCGTGTGCGCGCACGGTAATCGAGACTTCTGGCATCGACCGATGCCAGGGTTCAACGGTCCGATGCCGACCCTGCCGGAACTACTCCTGCCGCAGCGCGATCCCCAGCCCCTCGAGGGCGTACGCGCTGGCGAGCACGGGGTCGTTCTCCCACCAGCGCCGGTTGCTGTTCTGCCAGGAGCCGTCCTCGCGCTGCAGCGCGCACAGCTTGGCGGCGAGCTCGGCGGACCAGTCGTGCTCGGTGCCGTCCTCGGTGACGATCACGTCCTTGCCGAGCACCTCCAGGCAGCGGGCGAAGACCGCGTAGTAGTAGTAGAGCCCCGCCTTGCCGGCCTCGGCGTCGCCGCGGGCGCCGAGCCCGGCGTTCTCCTCGAGGGTGTAGTTCGCGCTGATCCAGGCGAGGGCGGCCTGCACGCGCGGATCGTCCTCGGTCAGCCCGGCGTAGATCAGGCTCTTGAGCCCGGAGTAGGTCATGCCGGCGTAGGGCTTGAGGACGACGTTGCCGTCCTCGTCGCGCTCGGCCTCGCGGTCGCGGGCGACGTTCGGGTTGTAGATGAAGCCGCCGCTGCCCTCGACCGTGACCCCTTCCAGGTCGTTGGCCTCGCTGTCCTGGGTGCGCGAGAGGAAGGCCTTCGCCTTCTGGAAGACCTCGGACTCCGGGTCGAGGCCGGCCTCGACCAGGGCCTCGAGGGCGTAGGCGGTGTTCGACAGGTCTGCGCCGCGCCGGCGCCCGCTCGGGGTGCCGTAGCCGAAGCCGCCGTAGGTCGGGTTGTCGCTTCCGACCTCCCAGCTCTCTCCGATCTGAATGCTGACGATGTAGTCGCGGCCGGCGGCGATCATGTCGGCGTACTTCTCGCGGTCCGCCATGATCAGCGCGGCGATGCCCACCGACGTGCGGTAGTTGCTCAGGCCGTGGTTGGGGTTGCCGATCGAGCCGTCTTCGCGGGCCTCGGCGACCAGGTAGCCCAGCGCCCGCTCGAGCACCTCGGCGTGGGGGGCGCGCAGATCTTCGGGCGCCTGGTAGAAGGCCTTCAGCACCAGGCCGGTGATGCCCGCGTCGCCCTTGACCGGGGCGCCCGGCAGCTGGCCGAAGGAGCCGTTGTCATTCTGTTGGGAGGCGAGGTAGGCGAGGCCGCGCTCGATGGCGACGCGGGTCTCCTGCGGCCCGGCGAGGCCGGGCAGCAGCAAGGCGCCGAGGAGGAAGATGAGGGTCGTGCGAAGTCGCATCGGGGTCTCCTGTCGAAGATGTGACCAGCGGACCGGTCACGCGTTGACCAGTCCGGCACCCGCCCGCACTGCTCGGTGGGCAGGCTGTTCCGTGGGTGGAGTGTTCCCTCACATAGCGTACCGCGTTTCGGACCGCAGCGCGCTGTGCTACCCTTTGGAACCTCCGGAGCGCTCCCGCTCCGGACGAGGAGCTCCCATGCGCCGGACCATCCCCATCATCGTGTTGTTGCTGGCCTGCCTGGTCGCGCTGTTGGTCCGCCTCGGGCTCGGTCCGGCCACCGACAACGCGGACGCCTTCTGGGGCGACGGCCCCCCCGCTCCGCCGGGCTCGCTCAGCATGCGGGAGGGCGCGCGGCTCCGGATCGCGTTCGATCCGGCGGACGCCGAGCGGGATGCGGCGATCACCGCGGCCGAACGGATCGTCACGGCCCGCATCGGTTGGTTCGCGCGCCTCGAGCCCGGGCTGATCGAGGGCTCGTACCGGATCGAGCGCGCCGGCGACACGCTCGAGGTCGTGCTGCCGGTCCTCGAGGCGCCGCTCGTGCAGCGCCTCGGCAAGCTGCTCAGCCGGCGCGGGCTGCTCGAGCTCAAGATCCTCGTCTCCCCGGAGGAGGGGCGCTCCGCCACGCTCGAGGCCGAACGCGCGCGCCTCGTCGCGGCCCGGGCGGACGGGACCTACCGGGCCGAGGAGGAGCGCTTCGCCGTGTTCGACAACCCGCGCGTGGACGGGCTGCCCGCGGTCCCCGCGTACGACCAGCCGCAGGTCCTGGCCGTGCAGCCGCCGCCCGCGCAGCGCTTCGACATGCGGGGCATCGAGAGCTGCCACGCCCTGCAGCGGGAAGTCGACGGGCTGTGGATCGTCGAGGCCTTCGTCGACGCGGAGGTCGGCGCGCGGCTGCGGACGCTGACGGAGACGAACCGCCGCAAGCGCCTGGGCATCGCGCTCGACGGCGCCCTCCTCGCCGCGCCGACCATCCAGGGGGAGGTCTACTCCAACCTGCACCTGATCGGCTGCCGCGACCGGCAGGGGGCCCACGATCTCGCGGTGCTCATCCGCACCGGCCCGCTCCCTCTGCCCGGGCAGCTCGTCGAGGTCAGCGCGGACTGAGGCTCCCGCGCCGAGGGCGCGCGCTACGCCGGGCCGTCCGGCTTCTCCTCCGGATGCTCTTCCCGCGGTGTAGCGTCCGCGGTCCCCGCGTCCTCCGCTTCCTCCGCCTCCGCCACGGCAGCCACCACCTTCGGCTTCGGACGGCGCGCGAAACACAGGCCGAGGAGCGGCAGCGCGAAGTGCCCCGCGAGCACCAGCAGGACGACGTTGAGCGAGGTGTCGACGAACTGCTCCGGGCTGCCGCGCTCGATGCGCAGCTGGCCGAGCCGCAGGGTGTCGTGCGGCTGCAGGTACAGCCAGGTCCAGAAGACCACGAACAGGCACACGACGCAGCCGAGCCCGAACAGCAGTCCCGGCAGGCAGCCGGCCCCGCTCCGTCGCCGCCGGCGTTTGCGACGACGCCGGATCCACCACACAAAGCGCAGCGCCAGGGCCAGCCCGACCAGGCCGACCACGGCGGCGAGCAGGAGCTGCGGGGGCAGCAGGTGCTCGGTCGCGAGCGCCCGCACCCGGGCGAGCTCGGCCTGGACGGCCGGCACCTCGGCGAAAACCTCCCCCACCGCCGGGTAGCGCCCCTCGAGGTAGAGCAGGGAGGCCGCGGCGAGGAGCAGCGACAGCAGGATCCAGACCAGTCTCACAGCAGCGCCAGCGCGGCGGCGACGACCTCGGGACTGCCCGGAGCCCCGCGCTCGGTGTGGGCGCGGGGAAACGCGCCGAGCACCCGGGTGGCGCTCTTGCGGTCGCGCAGGCCGGCGAAGACCAGGAGCGGCCCCTCCTCGGCGGACCAGACCTCCCCGGCGAGCTTCAACCCGGTCCAGGGCTTGCGGCCGAGGTCGAAGACCACCAGGCCGGGCGCGAAACGCAGGCTGCGCAGCCCCTCGTGGTCACAGCGCTCGACCTCGAGCCCGCTCTCGGCCAGGGCCTTCACCGCCCGGGCCGCGCGCAGCGGGTCCTCGGACACGACCAGGGCCTTGCCGCTCTTCTGGACCTTCTTGCGCTTCGGGGCGGGCGCGGCACCGTCGAGCTCCTTGATCAGCCGCTTGGGCGCGACCGCCCGGTAGCTCTCCTCGAGGAAGGTCTCGAGCAGGGGAAAGGGCGCCTCGTCCCCCTTCCCGAAGCTCGCCGTCACCCAGCCGGACTTGCCGAGCCCGTAGTGGGTCGGCGCGCAGAACGGCAGGTCGAGCGCCATCTCCGCCGACTGCGGGAGCTTGAACGAGCAGCTCCAGCCCTTCTTGTTGTCGCCGAGGAAGATGAAGGACTTCTTGCCGGCCTTGATCGCGCAGCTTCCCCAGGGCTGCTCCTCGTAGGCGCCGGGGAGCTCGAGGGCGACCTTGCGCAACACGTCCCAGACCGGCTCAGTCGCGGCCATCGCGCACCCCCAGGACGTCGATGTGGAAGCGCGGCACGTCGCCGGTCTCGCGGTAGATCGCGACCAGCTCCTGCCTGCCGTCGCCGTCGACGTCCGCCGCCCGCAGCCCCTCGATCAGGAAGGGCAGGCTGCGCAGCGCCATCGTCTCGTCGGGCGGCCGCTCGCCTGTCAGCACCGAGGAGCGCTGCGAGGCGAGGCTCGCCATCCAGTCGAGGATGCGCTCGAGGGTCCAGATCCGCTCCTCGTCCTCGAACAAGAGGCGCTTGAACTCCGACTCCTTCATCACCATCTCGGACTCTTCGCTCGGCGTGTTCCCGAACCACACCTCGAAGCCGCTGCCGGTCTCGGACTCGTCGAGCTCCCACAAGACGAGGTCCTGCTGGCCGTCGCCGTCGAAGTCCCCGGGCAGCACCTGCTGGAAGCTGCGGTCGATCTCGCGCACCCGCTCGATCAGCGCGTTGGCGTCCTTGAGGATGTCGAGGATGGCCGGCAGCCGGACGATGATCTCGCTCTTGTAGCCCGGCCGCGTCTCGAAGGCGCGCCCGCCCTCGTTGCGGTAGCCGAGGGCGGTGATCTCGACGTCCCACTCGCTGACCATGCCGAGGATCAGGGTCGCGACGGTCGGCACCTGCACCTTGAGCAGCACCAGGTCGGGGAAGGCGTCGTCATCGAGCCGCACCAGGATCAGCGCGGTCACGTCGTCGGCGACCTTGAGCACCGTCGAGGGCTCGGTGAACTGCGGCCCCTCCGAGGAGCCGTGGAAGACCCACACCTTGCGCCGGTGGGCGAGCACGTAGTCGGGGATGCCGTCGTCGTCGAGGTCCCGCGCCTGGTAGCTGGTGCGGTCGCCGCCTGCGAGGGTGCGGCCGGGCTTGATGCCGCCGCCGGGGCTGGTGTCGCGGAACATGCCGAGGTCGACGCTCGCCGTCGGCGACGAGGGGAAGCTGCCGTCTTCGGCCTGCAGGTGGAAGGCGCGCAGGTTGCCGTCCTCGACGAGCAGGTCGGGGCGGGTGTCGCCGTTGACGTCATAGGTGCGCAGCTGGGGGATGGTGAACAGGTTGCCGAGCTCGTCGGACAGGGCGTCGCCGCGGGCGCGCCGCACTTCCCGCACGCGCACGTCGATGCGCGCCGTGCTGCGCCAGTTGCCCTCGGCGTCGTCCATCCACAGCTCGACCTTGTCGCGGTCGGGAATGACGAGGTCGGCCCGCCCGTCCCGGTTGACGTCCGGCGTGATCGGCGCGAGCATCGGCTTGCCGGTGCGCAGGTCGAAGCGCGCCCGGCGCGCCAGCCGCTGCGGCTCTTCGCGGAAGGTGCCGTCGCTGTCCGGGGTGTAGGCGAACACTCCGCGCGGGGTCGCGGCGATCAGCTGCGGCGGCCCGCCCGTGTGGGTCAGGTCGGCCAGGGTCAGCAAGGAGCTCTCGGGGTAGAGCAGGTACAGCTCACCGACCGGCCCGGTGTAGCCGCCGCCCTCGCGGTCGTGCACCCAGACGCGGATCTCCCCGTCGGTGCCGATCAGGATCAGCTCGTCGCGCCCGTCCGCGTTGAGGTCGGCGACCAGGTGGCAGGCGACCTCGAAGTCGACGACCAGCGATTGCAGCTCGGTGATGCCGGCCAGGAGGCCGCTCGTAAGCGCCAGAAGGACCAGGGCAGCTCTCATCGGAACCTCACGTGCAGGATCTGCTTGCCTTCGATCACAAGCACGTCGGCGTGCCCCTGGGGACGCTCGGCGATCTCGAGGCGCGCGCCCTCGTCGATCGTCGCCTCCCACAGCACCGTCCCTTCGACCTCGACCCCGTCGCCCTCCCGCTCGACCTTCAGCACCCGCAGCCGGGTCGGCTCGTCGCGCAGCAGCAGGTCGAGCGCGCCGTCCCCGCTGATGTCGGCGAAGAAGCGCGAGACGATCTCGCGCCGGGAGTTGCGCAGGCCCTCGGCGGACACCGGCACGATCTGGGTCAGGTCGGGGCTTCGCGAGAAGGCTCCGTCGCGGTTGAGGAAGACGTACAGCTCGACGTCGAGCTTCTTGCTCGCCGAGGCGCGCATCGTGTCGATCAGGTCCGGCCGCACCGCGCCGATCACCAGGTCGGGCAGCCCGTCGCCGTCGACGTCGGTGAAGCGCGGGATGCCGGTGAAGCCGTCGAGCAGGAGCAGCTGCTGCGGCACCCCCTCCTCGCCGAAGATCGGCGCGTCCGCCGGTTGGCCGCGGCCCTGCAGGTAGATCAGCACCTGGGTGCGGATGTCGTCCTCGGTGTTGCTCGTCACCGTCACGCAGTCGGCCCGGCCGTCCCCGTCGAGGTCGGCGGTGTGCGCGCTGTACGAGATGTCCAGGCGCGCCTTGCGGTCGGCGGCGACCGGCAGCGGGAAGCGCAGCGAGGGCTCGGCGGCGTAGCCGCGCACCGCGCCCGGGCCGGTCGAGCCGCGCAGCCAGACGAGCAGCTCGGCGGGCGACTGGGCGATCAGGTCGAGGTCGCCGTCGCCGTCGAAGTCGCGGAAGTGCGGCGCCGGCACCGCCTCGGCGACCTGCACCAGCGGGCCCATCGGGAAGTTGAGGTCGGTCAGCTTGAAGCGCTCGCCCATGCGCCGGCTGCTGGTGATCCGCCGCTCGCGCATCGCCGCGAGGCTCAGGCCGTTGTGCCAGTAGTCGCCGCCGGGCAGGCGCACGGTCAGGGTCTTGAACAGGGCGTCGTCGACCGAGCGCTCCTGGAAGCCGAGCAGGTAGCCGCCGTGCTGGGGAAGCAGCAGGTCGTCGAGGCCGTCGCCGTCGATGTCCCGCACGCCGTCCTGCCAGGCCCAGACCTTCCAGCGCTCGGCGAGCTGCCACAGGAAGGCGCCGCTGACCAGGCGCACGTAGCGCTCCTCCTCCGGCGCGGTCGGGCGCCAGGCGAAGGCGCCCTTGGCGTTGAACAGGACCAGCTCGCTGCCGGGATCGACGTGCACGTCCCCGACCGCGTAGGCGCACACGTCCTCGGTCAGGTCGAGCTCGTAGGCCGCCTGGGAGTTGAACAGGGCGGCGCCGTCCTGCTGCAGGTGGACGCGCAGGGTGCGGCGGTTGTCGCCGGAGACCGAGACGACCAGGTCGACCCGCCCGTCGCCGTCGACGTCCGCGCAGATCGCGTCGCTGACCGCGCGGTCATCCGGCGCCTCGATGGTGCTGATGCGCGCCCGGGGCTGCTGCGCGAAGGCGAACCCGGCGAGCAGGAGGATCCAGAATCTCAATGGTCGACCTCCTCGAGAACGTCGCCGTCCCCGCCGCTGAACCAGAAGAACCAGAAGAGCTGGAACTCCCAGCCCGCCGGGGTGCTCGACCAGCCGAGGAAGCCGAACAGGATGTCCGTGTCGGCCTCCTCGCCGTCGAAGGTGTACCAGTACAGGGGCGGCAGGAACACCTCCCGCGTCACCCCGTCCCGCGCGCTGAGCGGCACGTCGACCGTGAAGCGCTCGCCCGCGCGGACGACCTCGACGGCGAGGGTTCCCGACGCCCCGCGCACCTCCTCGAGGAAGACCTGCGGGTGCGCGACCTCGCGGCCCCCGACGCTGCGCACCAGGTCGCCGTACACGATGCCCTGGCGCCGCAGGGGGCTCCTCGCGGACAGCCCGACCACCACCGCCCCGGCCCCCGGGGCGAGGTCGGCGGCGCGCGCCTCGACCTCGGTGGCGGTGCGCAGCACGACCCCGAGGCGGCCCTCTTCGCGGTAGCGCTCGACCTTCTGGCGTCCGGGAGCCCGCACCCGCTGGACGACCGCGATCTGCGCCTCGCCCTCGACCCCGGCGCGGTCGAAGAACACGGTCAGGGTGCTGCCGGGCTCGGCCTCGAGCTCGACCTTCCGCCAGTCGCTCGGCCAGGCCAGCTCGACCAGGCCGTCCGCGGTCTCGACCTCGAACAGCAGGTCGCCGGTCCACAGGCCGGCGATGTCGCCCGGGGAGTTCTCGATGATGCGGCCGATCGAGACGCCTTCCGGCTCTTCCCCGACCAGCGCGTCGAGGTCTTTGCGGGAATCCTCGACGTAGATGCCGGTGAAGCTCCCCTTCGGCAGCTCCTGGCGGGCGCCCTCGTCGTCCGGCACCTCGAAGAACTGGGGAGGCTCCTCCATGTCGGTCAGCGGGGGCGCCTTGCGCGGCAGGCTGCCGCAACCGGCGAGGACGGCGAGCGAGAGCAAGAGGAATCTCACGAGATCCGCCTCCGTGTGAGGACCAGCGTGCCGAGGGCGAAGCCGAGCAGGCCCCACACCAACGGCATCCACCAGGTCGCCGCGTAGTCGAAGCGCGCCGAGGCGACCCCTTCGGCAAGCTGCCGGTAGTACTGCACGTGCGAGGTGTCGCCGAGCGGCGAGGGCAGGTAGGCCGAGGGCAGGAAGGCCTCGAAGCGGGTCTGCCCGACCTTGAAGGCCCGCGCGACCGTGCGCCCGAAGTCGAGGCTCAGCATCGCCCCGAGGCTCAGGCCGAGGGCCGGCGCCGCGCCGCGGGTCAGGGAGCCGACCGCGAAGCCGAGGCCGGCGTAGGCGAACAGCCCCGGCAAGGGCGCGACACAGGCGAGGCCCAGGGCCGGCCACAGCTCGGCCGCCGGCACGAGCACGACCGGCTTGCGCAGGCTCCCGACCAGCTCGACGGCGTCGCCGAAGTCGAAGTACCAGGCCGCCGCCGCGGCGCTGGCACCGAGCAGCACGAGGTAGCTGAGGAAGGCGAGCGCCAGCAGCGCGAGGCCCTTCCCCGCCGCCAGCTGCCAGCGTCGCACCGGGCGTAACACCAGGTTGCGCAGGGTGCCCCGGCCGAGATCGGCGGCGAGGGACTGGCTGCCGAGCGCGATCAGGATCAGCGCGAGCAGCGGCAAGCCCTCGCTCAGCCCGTGGCCGATGCCCTCGAAGGCGGTCACGTCGCTGGTCGATGCCAGCGTCCCGGCTTCCATCTCCGCGAGATAGCCGGCGTGGGCGGCGTGGCGGAAGGCGATCGAGGCCATGCCGATCAGCGCCGGCAGGGCGAGCACCAGCAGCAGCCGCCCGTCGCGGATGCTGCGCACGAAGTCGTGCCGGAAGGCCCGCAGCGTCGGAAACGACGGCGCCCGCCGCAGCTTCGGCGCCGCCCCCGCATCGACCGGCGGGGCGGCCCGCGGGGCCTGGGCCTCGGCGCCGCGGGTGTAGCGCAGGTACACCTCCTCGAGGCTCGGCGGGCGGGGCGCCAGGCCGCGCAGCTCGAGGCCGGCGTCGAGGACCTTGCGGGCGACCTCGCCGGTCGTGGTGCCCTCCAGCGTCAGCAGATGCCCGCCGTCCTTGGGCGTGTGCGGGATCTTCAGCTCGTCGAGCAGCGGCACCGGGTCGCCGTCGGTGGTCAGCAGCACCCGCCCGTCCCCGGCGAGCAGCTCGCGGGTCGGCGCCTCGACGAGCAACGTCCCGCGGCGGAGCAGGCTGATGCGGTTGCAGATGTCCGAGATCTCGGAGAGCTGGTGGCTCGACAACAGCACCGTCACGCCCTCTTCGCGGGTCAGCCGCGAGAGCAGCCCCCGCAGCTCGGCGATGCCCTCCGGGTCGAGGCCGTTGGTCGGCTCATCGAGCAGCAGGTAGCCGGGCTTGCCGAGCAGGGCCTGGGCGAGCCCGAGCCGCTGGCGCATGCCCTGGGAGTAGGCGCCGACAGGCTTCCGCCCGACGTCGCCGAGGCCGACCAGGCCTAGCAGGCGGCCGATCTCCGCCCGGGCCTCGCGCCGGCCCATCCCGTGCAGCCCGCTGAGCAGCTCGAGGTTGCGCGGCCCGGACAGGTGCGGGTAGAAGCCGGGCACCTCGACCAGGCCCCCGACCCGGGCTCGCGCCTCGCGGGGGAAGCGCGCCGCGTCGAAGCCGTCGATCAGCACCCGCCCGCTCTCGGGCCGCATCAGACCGAGGGCGATGCGCAGGGCGGTGGTCTTGCCGGCGCCGTTGTGACCGAGGAAACCGTAGCAGTCACCCCGCTCGACGCGGATGCTGACCCGGTCGAGGGCCAGCTGGTTGCCGAAGCGCTGGCTGACGTCGAGCAGCTCGAGGGCCATGCGATCTCCTGGGGAGCGTCCTGACAGCGGGATCTTGCCGCGCCGGGCGCTGTCCGGACGGGACCACGGCCGGCGGAAGAGCCCGGCCGCCGGGTTCCGCGCGGATGGTACAGCGGCCCCCGGCCCAGTTCAAGGGCCCGCCCGTCGCGGCTCCGCAGGGGAGACGGTGGCCGGCGGCCCGTTGTTCAGGGGACGGTGAGACCGTGCGGAGAAGACCCGCGCCCCGAGGCATCGAAGCGCGGAGCCCGGACTCTCAGCGGAACTGCTCGAGGAAGCTCTGCACCATCTCCCCCTCGGAGGCCAGCTTCCAGCGGATGAACGGCTGGTCGAGGCCCTCATCGAGTCGCTCGGGAGGTTTGACGCCGAGGTTGAAGTCGATGTCTCCCGTCACGAGATGGCGCGAGGCGCCGCTGTAGGTGTCCATCTCCGGCAGGGGGTTCTCGGCGAGCCACTGCTTGCGCTGGATGTCACCCCAGTACAGCGGCGTGTAGGCGATCGCCATGCGGTGGAAGGTCCCGTCCCCGCCGAAGTCGAGGATCACGTCGCCCTTCTGATCGGGCAGCACGTGCAGCTCTTCGTTGTAGTAGGTCCGCCCGGGCGGGTGGACGACCTTGAAGTCGAGGGAGTCCGCCTTCCAGATCACGACCGCCTGGCCCTGCCCGGGGTTGAGGGTCAGCGAGCTCTCCGGCGGGCTGCCGACGCCCTTGCTCAGGGAGTGGATCTCGATGCGCAGGACCTCGTCGGTCGAGTTGAAGGTCTGCACGGTCAACATCGCGCCCGGACGGTCGTCGTCGCTCGAGGGCGTGATCCCGAACATGCGCGTCAACAAGTTGCCGAAGCCGCAGAACAGCATCACGGCGACCGCGACCGTCAGGCAGGCGATGTTCTTGACCATCTTGCCGTCCGGCAGCCCTCCCCCCGATCCGAAGCCCCCGCCCCCGGCGAAGGAGCGCCGGGGAGCGCGGCTCAGCGCCCGCTCCGACGCGTCCCGGGGCGGCCCGCTGCGGCCGGTACCGGGGCGGCGCCCGCCGGCCGGCGGCAGCGTGCCCGGGCGGCCCGTCCCCCGCGCGCCGCCCGCGAGAGGCGTCCGGCCCATCGCCGCCGGCCGGTCGCGC
>JAUIEM010000338.1 GCA_030428695.1 bacterium | reverse complement strand
GCCGGGGCCGGGGCCGCCGGGGCCGGCGCGGCGCTGCGGACCGGGGCGGGAGCCGGGGCCGGCGTCGGCGCGGGCGTCGCCGGCGCGGGATTCGTCGCCGGCGCCGCGCTCGCGCCGGCGTTGTCGAGCTCTTCGGCGGCCGTGTAGACGAGGTGCGCGAGGTTGTGGCGACGCTCCTTCTGCGGATCGTCGCGCTCCATGATGCGGATCATCGCGGCCCCGAGATCTTCGATGTAGCGGCCGAAGGGCTTGAGCAGGAAGGCCGCGAAGTTCTCGAAGCGCGTGTTGAGGTCGGAGCCCGCGAAGCGCCGCGACAGCACGCTGCGCATCTCGACGTAGCGGCGCTTGAGGTTGTAGATCAGCAGGTAGGAGTGCGATGCCCGCTCGCTCGGGACCTTCGGCAGCTCGAAGGCCGCGCTGCCGTCGAGGATCTTCTTGATCCACTTCGGGTAGCTCGCCGCCGAGGTCTCGTGCAGGAAGGTCGCGACGGCGCGCAGGGGATCTTCGTGCTCGAAGAAGTTGACCAGCAGCCGCAGCTTGGTGCTGTGGTTGTCGAAGCTCGCTTCGGTGAGGTCGCGGAAGTAGTCGACGAAGGTCGCCAGCGACGTGGCGAAACGGGACTGCGTGAAGGTTTCGGACATCGGGTCCCCCGGGAGCGTTGCGCAGCGATCAGGTACGAGAAACTACACCAAAGTCCGCGCGATGGAAAGCTCGAGGGCGCGCCCGGGGCTACTGGCCCCGCGCCGGCCGACGGCAGACGACGATCTCGCCGCCCGCCAGGGTCCCCGCGAAGCGCGCGACCACCTCGAGCTCCGCGTCGATCAGCGCCGGCAGGCCCGGCCGCCACAGCTCGAGGCTCGGTCGCAGGCAGTAGACCAGCCACAGCTCGCGGGGATCCTCGAGCGCCCGGGCGAAGGCCTCCCGGTCCGCCAGGCCCTGCCAGTCGCGGCCGTACATCGCGCGGCACACCCAGCCCGCCGGGATCGGCGCGAAGACCCGGGCGTCCGCGGAGCGCTCCGCCTCGACGAAGCGCAGCGCGCCCTCGAAGTCCTGCTTCGGGCCGTAGGCACCGGGCAGGAAACAGGCCGCGACCAGCACGAGCAGCGCCGCCGCAGGACCAAAGGCGCCCGGCCGGCCCCACCGCGCGCAGACCTCCCGCAGCCCGGCGCTCAGGGCGAGCAGGCCGTAGCCCGCGCAGAAGAAGAACAGCCGCGGCCAGAGGGTGCGCCCGCTGAGCAGCATCGCGGCGGCGGTCGTCGTGACCCCGAGGCCGAGCAGCACGACGAGCGGGTTCTTCCGCAGGCTCCACGCCCCCGCCAGGCCGAGCGAGGCGACCAGGCCCCCGAGCCAGGCCGAGCCGAAGGCGCGGCGCAGGCCCTCGGCGAGCTGCCCCAGCGCCCAGAGCGGCGTGCGCCAGAGCGGCTCCGCGCCGAGGTCGCCGCCGAGCGCCTCGAGCATCGCGGGCAGGACGAAGGCGTAGACCAGGAGCGCGAGCAGCGCGCCGCCGCCGAAGCCGAGCGCGAGCTCCCGCGTCGCGTTCCGTGCCCCGCGCCCGCGGGACGCCCGGAGGTAGAGGAGCAGGAAGGCCGGCAGGTTGAACAGCATGGTCAGGTGGGTGGCCAGCCCGAGGGCGAAGACCGCGGCGAAGGCCAGCCAGGCACCGTCGCGCCCGTTGTCCAGCGCCCGCAGGAGGAGCCAGGCCGCGAGCAGCGACGCGCACAGCAGCGCGCTGTAGCCGCGCGCGTTCTGGCTGAACCACACCCCGTGGTAGGACACGGCGAGCAGGGCCATCGCCACCAGGCTCGGCCCGCGCCCGACCAGCCTCCGGCCGAGCAGGTGCAGGGCGGCGAGGGAAGCGCTCCCGGCGACGGCCGCCGGCAGCCGCAGGGCCCACGCCCCCGGGCCCCACACGGCCTCGCTGGCGGAGGCCGCGAGGGTGTACAGGAGGTGCTGGTTCGAGGAGGAGAACGAGCTCAGCGCCACGCCGAACGGCTGCCGCACCAGCTCGAGGGCGGTGCGGATCTCGTCGTACCAGAGCCCGGCGTCGAGGTCGATGAAGCGGAGCGCGGTGCCGAGGGCGAGGAGCGTTCCGAAGCCGAGGCCCTCCGCGCGGCTCCAGGCCGGCGCGCCCGGGCCTTCACGGGCCGGCCGTGGCGGCAGGAAGGCCAGCGCGAGCAGCGCGGCGCCGAGCAGCGCGAGGACGAGCCGGAACAGGGTCGCGCCCGCCGCGAGCGGAGGCGGAGCCGCCGTCAGCCCGGGGCGCAGCGCCGCGCTCCAGGTCTCCGGCGCGATCGCGAGCGCCAGCCCCAGGCAGGCGAGGCCGGGCAGCGCCGCGGCGGTCCGCAGGCCGACGCGGAGGGCGCGGGGCTCGGGCATCGAACATCCAGGGTTGCGTGCGGGTGCATCGTGACGGGGAGGATGGGCGGGCGCAAGGGGATCGTTGGGACCGGCATCGATCGACTCTCGAGCTCGACCTCGGTCTCCCCCGACGCGGTGGGCAAACCCGCGCGGCGGCCGTACAATGGGGCCACGCCTCCCGGAGGAGATCGCATGCCGCGCGCCCTGTTGCTTCTGCTCGCGACCGCCTGTGCCTGGGCGGGAGGGCTCCGGGTGTCCCCGGATACCGCCCATCTCAGCCTCGGCTACGGAAGCGTCGGGACGGCGACGTACCTGCTGGAGAACACCTCGAGCGAAGAGCTCGCGCTGCCGCTGGTCGTCACGCTGTGCGAGTGCTCCTTCGCCCGCCTCAGCCGCTCGCCGATCCCGCCGGGCGACACCGCGACCCTCACCCTGCTCTACGACACGAGCCTGAAGCCGTTGCCGAAGGAGTCGAGCTCCTACGACACCGGCGCGCGGCTGTACCCGAGCGACCAGAGCAGCTTCGTGCCGGTCTTCCTCGAGGTCGAGATCACCAACCTCTTCCGCTACCTGCCGTTCCCCGCGGTCGCCTTCCGCAACCTCCACCCGGGGGAGGCCGCCGAGACCCGGCTGACCGTGTTCCGCGACGGCGCGCCGGGCATCGTCGAGGCCGTCGCCACCGAGCCCTGGCTGCGGCCCGTCCTGCAGGAGGCCGAGGTGGAAGGGGAGGCCGCGGTCGAGCTGGTCGTCAGCCTCGACCCGGCCGCGCCGACCGGGCGCTTGAGCGGCGCGGTGCGGCTGACGACGGAGCATCCCGCCCAGCCGCTGATCGAGCTGCCGGTCGTCGGCCGCAACGACGGCAGCCTGCGCTGTGAGGACCGCCTGCAGCGCTTCGTCGCGGGCGACACCACCAGCTTTGGCTACGCCGGAACCGGAGACGCGGTGCCCGCCATCGTCGACCTCACCGCGCCGCCCTGGCTGCGCGTGTGGAGCGAGCCGGGGCGCATCTTCCTGACCACCGACGACGACTTCTCCGGCGTGACCTCCGGCGGGGAGCTGGTCGTGCTGTTCGACGACCCCCACACGCCGGCGGTGCGGGTTCCGGTCCTCGCGACGCGGCCCGGCGGTGAGGAGGATCTCGAGGCGCTCAAAGAGCTCGGCTTCCGCTTCGATCCCGTCTCCGGGGCGCTCTCCATCGCGACGCACCAGCGCGGGAAGTTCCCGCTCGAGCGCCATCTCGAGCTGTTCCGCGCCGGCGACGGGCCGGTGGTCGAAGACCTGCGCCTCGCCGGGCTCGACTCGCTGCTCAAGCCCCGGACCCGCCTGAGCGACCGGCGCGCGACCCTGGTCGTCGAGCACGGCGACGACGGGCTTCTGTCCGGCTTCTTCGCGACCGACTGCCTGGTCACCGTCGACGGCCGCGACTACGCGCTGCCGGTCTTCGGTGCGGTCGAGCCGCGGGTCGAGGCGGTGCCGCCCGGGCTGGTCTTCGACGCCCCCGGGGCCGAGCGGGTGCTGTTCCTGCGCGGGATCGGGGCGCGTGAGGCCGGCCTCGAGCTCGGCGCCCTCGCGCTCGTCAGCGACGAGGTGCTGCCCGGCGGGCGGCGGCTGGTGCTGCGCGCGCCCGCGACGGGCCAGCGCGGCGCGCTCTACGCCGGCGGGACGCGGGTGCCGATCGTGTGCGGGTACTGAGCAGGATCGCCAGTCTCCTGCCCGTCCGAGCCCACGTCCGCGCGCCGCGCTTCGACTCCGCGGTCACCCCCGCCGGTGAGGAAGGCCCTGGACGCGGACATCGCGCCCGCCTGGACGCAGAGCCGAAGTTCCTGGCATGTCAGGACGCTGCGGCGTGGTCCGGCGTCGGTGCGCCTCGGCCCCATCCCGCCTGGGAGGCCGATGTACAGGTATATTCTCCGGTCCGGGCCGCGATGGCACACCCCTTGCTCTCGAACCCCTCGGCCACGAGGCGCAGCGGCGCCACACACGAGAGAAGGAGGCCCCATCATGAAGAACCGCACCGCGATCCACGCCGGCAAGAAGGCGATGTCCCCCCTCGGCAAGAAGGCGATGTAGCCCCACGTCCGATTCCGACCCCGATCCGACTCCGATTCCGATCCCGATTCCGATCCCGAAACAACGACCAAGGAGACCACACCATGAAGAACCGCACCGCGATCCACGCCGGCAAGAAGGCGATGTCCCCCCTCGGCAAGAAGGCGATGTAGGTCCCGGCCCGCGGCCGAGCTGCCGCCTCTCGGCTCCCACCCTGACCACGGGCACGAGAGGCGCAAGGCTCCGCCGACGAGCTTCCGGCACGCGGCCCGGAGCGTCCGTCTCTCGGCTCCCACCTGTACCGGGCACGAGAGACCGCGTTCCAGGCCGCGTCCTCTGCATCCCCTCGGCGAGGCCCAACCGGAGGTGAAGCGCGGAGATTCCCGCAACGTCTCTATGACAGGAAGGTGACGGCCCTATACTAGCGTCGTCCTGCGGGGTTCATCCCGCCGTTCCGACCTGGAGACTGCCATGCGACGCCTTTGCGCGCTTCTGTTGCTCGCTCTGTTTGCGCAAGCCGAGGACGTCCTCATCCTCAAGAGCGGCGTCAAGATCACCGGCCGCATCACCGAGCTCGGCGAGCACGTCGAGGTCCTCCGCGACCTCCGCTCCCTGCGCTACCCGATGCGGGATGTGCTGCGTATCGAGTACGACGAGGAGCTGCACCCCTCGAGCAGCCCGTCCGACACCCTCGACGTCGTGCGCCTGCACGACGGACGCGTGTTCACCGGACAATGCTCCCTCGCCCCGCGCGGCACACGCATCAACATCGTGCTCGAGAACGGCACGCGCGTCGGCTTCGCCCGGTCCGAGGTGATCGAGGTCATCTGGCAGCGCGGCGGAACCGGGGCGATCGGCGACGTGCGGACGCGGATCGACGAGCTGCTCGCGGAGTACGCGTCGCGCGAGCCCGACGAGCGGCTGCCCGTCCGTCGCAAGCTGTTCGAGATCGGCGGGCTCGCGGTTCCCTACCTCGAGAGTCTGCAGGTCGCGACCCAGGGCGCGACGAAAGAGGCGGCGAACTTCTGCCTGCAGGCGGTGTTCCTCGCGCCGCAGACCTCCAAGCGGCTGCGCCAGGCGATGCCGGAGTTCGCGGTGTTCTGGCTCGACCCGGACAAGGACGTACAGATCCAGGTGCTGCGCCGCGCCAGCCTCGAGGATCCCGAGGGGGTCGTGCCCTTCCTGCGCCGGGCGGTCGAGAGCTCCGACCGGCACCCCGCGGTCAAGGCCTTCGCGATCAGCCAGCTCGCGGTGCTCGCCGAGAACGACGAGCTGCTCGAGATCCTCGACGCGAGCTCGGACGGGCGGTTGCGCATGGCGGTCGCGGTCGGCCTCGGCTCGAACGGGATCTACGCGGGGATCCCCGTGCTGATCGAGGCCCTCAAGCACGAGGACGTCGAGGTGCGGGCGATGGCGATCGCGCACCTGAAGGCCTGGACGGGCGACTCGAAGAACTTCTTCCCCGATGACAGCGAAGAGCGCCGCGCCTCCGGCGTCGAGCTGTGGGAGGAGTGGTGGGAAGAGAACGCCCAGGAGGTGCTCGAGGTCGCCGCGAAGATGGTGCGCGGCCCCGACGGCGTCAGCCCGGCGGAGAAGGAGCAGGCGCTCGAGCTCAGCCGCCTCGCGAATGAGGCCTGGACCGAGATGTCGCGGCTGCCCGTCGACGACGATGAGGGCCGCACCTTCGCGCGCGACAAGGCGGACTTCTACTTCGACCGCTCCCTGAGCGCCGACCCGACGAACCTCGCGACCCGGCTGGCCAACGGCGTCTTCCAGTACGTCGTCGACGCCGACACGACGACCGCGGAGCGCGAGTTCGACCTGCTGCTCAAGCTGCTGCCGCCCGGCACCAACGCCCGCGAGCGCTCGCAGGTCTTCTACCACCGCGCCCGCATCGCGATGGCGCGCTCGCAGTGGGACCGCGCCAACGAGCTCCTCGTCAGCGCGATGGCCCACGACCGCGACGACATCGAGGCGCGCTCGGCGATGGGAGAGCTGCGCATCACCGAGGCGATCCGGCGGCCGGCGCTGCTGCCCGAGCATCGGATCCAGCTGCTCGAGGAGGCACTCGACGAGCTCGACATCGCCCTCGAGGCGATGATCGAGCGGCGCTCGGAGTTCTCCCGCACGACCCTGAACCTGCTCGCGGACGAGTCCCTCGGCAGCTTCGAGCGGGGCCCGCTGCTGCGCACCACCGACGAGGTCAAGGACGGGCTCAAGGCGCAGCACGGGCGCATACACCTGCTGCGCGGGCGGGCCCAGCTCGCCCTGAACCGCGACGGCGAGGCGGTCGAGAGCCTGCGCGCGGCCCACGGGATGATCCCGGCGGAGTGGCGCAGCGAGGAAGAGGAGCGCCGCCTGACCTACCTGATCGAGAGCCTCGGGAACCAGGAAGACTGAGCCCGCGCGCCGGGTCGAGCCGCGAGATTGACAAACCGACGGCGGCGCCCTTTACTGGGAGCAATTCCTGAGGATCAGCCGCCGATGCCTGTGCACACCGTGCCCCGAGACGAGGCTCCGCCCGAGGTCGTTGAACAGGTCGCCGCCCGCCTGCGCGAGGGCGGCGTGGTCGCGCTGCCGACCGAGACCGTGTACGGCCTCGCCGCGCGCGCCGACGACGCGGGCCGGGAGCGGCTGGTCGCGCTGAAGGGCCGCGCTCCCGACAAGCCCTTCGCGCGGCTGATCGGGAGCGAGGCGCAGCTTCCCACGCCGCTCCCACGGCTCGCGAAGCTCGCCGTCGCGCACTTCTGGCCCGGGCCTCTCACCGTTCTCCTGCCCGCGGATGAGGGGCTGGTCGGCTACCGGCTCCCGGCCAGCGCGATCACGCGGGCCATCGCGGCGGCGGTCGACTTCCCGCTGTACCTGACCAGCGCGAACAAGAGCGGCGAGCCCGACAGCGTCGCGGCCGACGCGGTGGTCGCGGCCTTCGGCGACGCCGTCGACGCCGTGGTCGACACCGGCCCGGCGCTCCTCGCCGAGCCGTCGACGGTCGCCTCCTTCGACGCGCACAACTGGAAGGTGCTGCGGGAAGGCGCGCTGACCCGGCGCGAGATGGAGAAGCGCCTGACCACCCACGTGCTGTTCGTCTGCACCGGCAACAGCTGCCGCAGCCCGATGGCCGAGGCGCTGTTCCGGATGGAGGTCGCCGCCGGTCTCGGCGTCCACGAGGAAGAGCTCGACGCCCGGGGCTTCCGCATCGGCTCCTGCGGGATCGCGGCCGCGCCCGGCTGCCCCGCTGCCGACCACGCGGTCGAGGTGATGCGCGAGCTCGGCAGCGAGCACCTGGTCGAGCACCGCGCGCGGCAGGCGACCCCCGAGCTGCTCGGCTCGGCCTCCCTGATCATCGCGCTCGGCCACAGCCATCTGCACTGGATGGCCGAGTGCTTCCCCGACCTCGCGCCGAAGCTGGCGCTGCTCGATCCAGAAGGTGTCGCCGACCCGATCGGCGGCTCCCTCGAGGTCTACCGGCTCTGCGCGCAGCAGATCCGCGACGCCCTGGCGGCGGTCCGTGACACGGTGTTCGAAGAGGGCATGTGGGAGGCGAAGGCATGAAGGTGGCGGTCGCGAGCGATCATCGCGCGTACGATCTCAAGGCGGCGCTCCTCGCCTGGCTCGCGGAGCACGGTATGGAGGGCGTCGACTTCGGCGGCGAAGGCGAGAAGGTCGACTACCCCGAGGTCGCCGCCGCCGCGGCCCGGGCGGTCGCCACGGGCGACTGCGCGCGGGCGATCATCTGCTGTGGCTCGGGGATCGGGGTCAGCATCGCGGCCAACAAGGTGCGCGGCGTGCGCGCGGCGCTGGTACAGGACGCCGAAGAGGCCCGGCTGTCGCGCCAGCACAACGACAGCAACGTGCTGTGCATGGGCCGCCTGCGGGTCGACCCCGCCGCCGCGACCGGCATCGCGGACGCCTGGTTCGGCGCCGAGTTCGAGGGCGGGCGCCACCAGCGCCGGGTCGCGCAGATCGACAGCATCGAGGCCGAGGAGAGCGCGGGCAAGTAGCCGGCGCGCCTCCTCGGGGGCGGTCAGGGGGCGGGTCTCAGCCTTCGATGTCGATCCACTCGCCGTGCTCTTTCACGCCAGCGCGGATGTTCGTGCGGTTCTTCATGGTGCTCTCCTTCGTGTGTTGTTGGGTGCTTGCGTTCGAGGGCAGTCTCAGCTCTGGATGATGATCCACTCGCCGTGTTCCTTGACGCCAGCGCGGACCTTCGTGCGGTTCTTCATGGTGGGCTCTCCTTCGGGGTGTTGTGACGACGGGGGGAGCGGAAGCAAGGCGTGTGCCGCTGCCGGCTGGTTGGCGGCAAGTTCCTCCAAAACAGTCACTTATAACCCCCCAGCTGGGGCGCCGTGGCGAGAGAGCTTCCTGCCCTACGCCGCTTTCCTTCTATTTCAGTAATCTCGACCTGGAAAGCTCGCCTGCGGCATCCCGCGCGACGTTCTGCTACAACGGAGGGGCCTCTTCCCGTCCGCACGTCGGGATCCGGGATCTCCGCGAGGGGTCATGCCGAACAAACCGCGCCGGCGCTCTGCCGGCTCCCTGCTCAAGCTGTGCGGGGTCGTCGGGTCACTGTGGCTGGCCGCCGAGCTGTCGGCCGCGGGGAGCCTCTGGTGTTGCGTGCCGGTCCTGGCCGGCTTCGCGCTGGGCATCTCCCTGCTGAGGCGGCGTGCAGCCGCCGCCGCGTCCCCCGGCCGGGCCTGGAAGCGGCTTCTGCTCTCTTTGACCACGCTGCTCCTCGGGCTCGGCGCGGTCGAGCTGTACCTGCAGCTGTCTGCCCGCGCGGCCCGTTCGGACGCGGACCCGGAGAGCGGGCGCCCGCTGCGCACCTACTTCTACACGGACGCCGACGGCTGCGTCCGCATCCGGCCCTCCGTGGTCGGCACCAGCCGGTCCTTCGACGACGGCCCGCGCGTCGAGGTCGCGATCAACGCGTCGGGATTCCCGGGGCCGGACCCGGACCCGGAGGCCGACGCGACCATCGTCTTCGTCGGGGACTCGGTCACCTTCAACGGCGGCGTGCCCTATGAGGCGACGTTCGTGTCCCTGGTCGCCGCGCACCTGTCCCGCGTCGACGCCGACCGCAGCTGGCAGTGCTTCAACCTCGGCCTGAACGACACCGGCGTCCGCGAGTACGCGCGCAAGGTGAAGCACCACGCGCTGGCGCTGCGCCCGGACTGTCTCGTGATCGGGCTGTACCTGAACGATGCGCGGCCGCCGCAGGGCTTCCTCGGCGAGGACGGCCGGACGGTGTTCTCCGACCTGGTCGACGGGGTCGGACTGGGGAAGCTCGAGCTGACGAAGTGGATCCGACGGCGCTGGATGGCCTGGTACGTCATGCGGGGCGCAGAGAACACCGACCGCTTCCGGTGGACCGCGCGCTACGGGTCCCCCGACGTGCGGTCAGACCCCGCGCAGTGGCAGCTGATCCTCGACGAGGCGCGGTACGACTGGGGCGCCGCCTGGGAGCCGTCGTCCTGGGACGTGATCCGCACCCACCTCGAGGAGATCCGCGACCTCGCAGCCGACGCGGGCTGTCCGGTGCTGCTGGTGTGCTTCCCGGTCAGCCTCCAGCTCCACGTGACCTCCGCGCCGGAGAACCTCACCTACCCCCAGGAGCAGGCCCGCCGGCTGGCGGGGGAGCTCTCCCTGCCGTTCCTCGACGTCCTCCCCGCCCTCCAGGCCGCCGAAGGGGAGATCCTCTACCGTGACCAGTGCCACCTGACGACCGCGGGGAACCGCGTCGTCGCGAACGCGATCGGGGCCTGGCTGCAGGAAGAGCTCGTCGACTGACTGGTCAGTGGCCGGACCCGGCACAGCGAGCCCGCGGACGTCTCAGCCCTCGCCCCCGCGTCCCCCTCCGCTGCGCCCCCGACCGCCGCGCCTGCGCCCGCCGCGAGAGCGCGCCCGGCGCTTCCCCCCGCTCTTCCGGGCGCCCTTGCGTGCGCGGCTCGCGGCCGCCCGCTCGCGGCGTTGGCGGCGGGTCTCGCGCAGCTCCGCCGCCTGCTGCTCGATGCGCGCCGCGTGCCAGGGTTGCTTGGGGGCGATGGCGGGGCGCTCCTGGATCAGTTCCTCGATGCCGACCAGATACTCGACCTCGCTCTCGTCGCAGAACGAGATCGCAACCCCGTCGTTGCCCGCGCGCGCCGTGCGGCCGATACGGTGGACGTAGGACTCGGGGATGTTCGGCAGATCGTAGTTGACGACGTGGCTGACGCCGTCGACATCGATGCCGCGCGCGGCGATGTCGGTCGCGACCAGCACCGCGACGCGCCCCTGGCGGAACCCCTCCAGGGCCCTCTCGCGGGCCGACTGGGACTTGTTGCCGTGGATCACGGCGGCGGACAGCCCGGCTTGCACGAGCTTCCGGCAGACCTTGTTCGCCCCGTGCTTCGTGCGCGTGAAGACGATCGATCGCTCGACCCCCTTGAGCCGCAGGAGGAAGGGCAGCAGGCGCTTCTTGTCCGGGCGCTCGACGAACATCACGCACTGGGTGACGCGCTCGACCGTCGAAGCCTGGGGCGTGACCTCGACCTGGATCGGGTCGTCGAGGAAGCTCCCGGCCAGGGCGACGATGGTCTCGGGCATCGTCGCGCTGAAGAGCAGGTTCTGCCGCTCGTCGGGCAGCGCCGCGAGCACCCGCCGCACGTCGTGGATGAAGCCCATGTCGAGCATGCGGTCGGCCTCATCGAGCACGAAGAAGTCGACGCCCCCGAGATCGACGAAGCCGCGCC
>JAUIEM010000670.1 GCA_030428695.1 bacterium | reverse complement strand
GAAGGCGCGATGGGCGACCCCGAAAAGGCCCGAGTCGACAAGCGGAGCCACGGCAAGAACACGATGCGGACCGGCGTCCGGGTCGAGACCGGCCGCAAGTACAAGTTCGTCGTCAAGCGCAGCGGCAAGCTCCTCAAGGAGGCGCGCTGGGCACGCGCCGCGGCGTGCGTCGGCGAGGAGGTCGGGCTCGAGGTCGTGCTCGAGCGGCCGGCCCCGGCTCCGCTCACGCTCACCGTCTTCGAGCACGACCCCGACGGCGAGCCGAAGGAGGTCGAGCAGCTCGAGGCGAAGGTCGAGGGGACGACGGCGCGGGCGACGTGGAAGGCCCGGCTGGGCGAGGAGCGTCCGCCGGTCGAGTCCCGCGCGGAGCTCGAGGCGAAGGGCTGGAGCGCGCCGAAGCTGTTCTTCAAGGCGACCCTCGACAAGGAGAGCCTCTCGACGGGGCTCGCCGACGCAGAGCTCCTCACCCTGGCAGACACGGTCGAGCTCGAGCTCAAGGACCCCGCCGGCAAGCCCCAGGCCGGCGTGCCCTACGTGCTGACCACCGCCGACGGCGAGAGCCGCACGGGGACCCTCGACGCCGCCGGGCGCATCCGCGAGGAGGTCGTCCCCGGACCCTGGTTCGTCGAGCTCGGCCTGTTCGCCGCCGTCTGAGCCCGCCGAAGGTCCGGCTCAGTCCGGCCAGGAGAGGTCCTGGCGCTCCATCTGGTCGATCACCTCGTCGAGGCCGGTCAGCGCCAGCCCCCACCGGGCCCAGAAGCCCTCGTCGTGGTGCCAGGGCTGGCCGAGGCCGGTCGGGGAGTCGCTGCCGAAGCTACGCAGCCCGCGGTCCAGATACACGGTCAGGAGATCGAGGCGGTGCGCGTCGACGACCTTGCGCATCGCTTCCCGGTCGGGAACCTGGTCCGTGGCGAGCCAGGCGTCGGTGCGGTAGTAGTCGTCGAGCGCGTCGATGGTCCGCCGCACCTGCCAGTAGATGCGCTTCTGGATGTCGTTGATCTTGCCCCGCGCGCTCTTGATCTGGAAGCGCGCCTGGCCCGAGGTGACGAAGATCGGCCTGCGGATGCGCGCCTCGTTGAAGCCCTTGCTGCCACGGCTCGCGACGTAGCCCTGGGCGTGCAGCTGGTAGACGACGTTCGAGACGTGGTCCCACTCGACGTGGCGCCACTGGTCCGGGTGGTTCTTGCGGCTGTTCGCGAGGTGCATCAGGCCGATCAGCTGCACGTAGTCCTCGACGTTCTCGACGTAGTCCCACAGGGCGCTGGCGGAGCGCCAGTGGGACTCCTTGTTGAAGCCCGCCAGGCTCGGGGTCTTGAACATCGCCTTGCTGCCCTTGATACCGCTGTTGATCGGCGGCTCGTGGGCGACGCGGAGCTCGCGGAGCAGGATGTCGTGGGCGTCGAGCACGTCGAGCAGGCGCTTCTTGCCCAGGCCGTCCTGGGCGTTGCAGCGCTTGAGGGTGCCCCAGACCAGCTCCGCGAACTTGCCGCTCTTCGTCTCTACGTTGAAGAGCTGCATCAGGCGCAGGTGGTCGGCGTCGCTGAGGACCTTCTTCCAGCCCTTCAGCTTCTCCTGCAGCTGCGCGCGTACCTCGCGCTCGTTGCGGGCGAAGTTGTCGAAGGCGTCGTTGACCGCCAGCTCCATCGCCCGCGCCGGGTTGAGGAGCTTGAGCTTGACCTCGGGCAGCTTGAAGTCGGTCAGCAGGCCCTTCTTCGGATGAGCCTTGACCGGCGGGCGGTCCCAGACGTTCCAGATCGAGAACTTGAGGTGCTTGATGAAGCCGATGTCCTCGAACGTCAGCTCGTTCTTCTTCGTGTCGACGGTCAGGAGCTCCTCGCCGAAGTAGTCGAGCCCGCCGAAGTCCTTGTCCCAGACCACGACGAGGAACTGCTGGCCGTCGATCGCCGGCACCGGCGTCGGCTCCTTCCACACCGGGTTGAAGCTGTTCGCGCACACCTTGCTGCGGAAGGCGAGCGCCCACTTCTTGCCCTGGGGCAGGTAGATG
>JAUIEM010000337.1 GCA_030428695.1 bacterium | reverse complement strand
GGTCAAGAACAGCATCGTCCGCTGCTTCCTCGAGAACGACGTCGAGATCGTGCGGGTGCCCTGGGATTGCGACTTCAACGCCCTGGAATGGGACGGGCTGTTCATCTCCAACGGGCCGGGCGACCCGACCCTGTGCGAGGCGACCGTCGCCCATCTGCGGCAGGCCTTCACGCGGGAGAAGCCGATCTTCGGCATCTGCCTCGGCAACCAGCTGCTCGGGCTGGCGGCGGGCGGGCGCACCTTCAAGCTGAAGTACGGCCACCGCTCGCACAATCAGCCCTGCCAGAACACCGAGTCGAAGCGCTGCTACATCACGAGCCAGAACCACGGCTTCGCCCTTGACGCCGAGAGCCTCCCCGAAGACTGGATCGAGACCTACAAGAACGCCAACGACGGCACGAACGAGGGCATCCGCCACGCCCGCCTGCCCTTCGCTGGCGTCCAGTTCCACCCCGAGGCCTGCGGCGGGCCGACCGACACCCGCTTCCTGATCCACGACTTCTGCGCGCAGGTCGCGCAATCCAAGAAAGCCTGACACCGGAGACGCCATGCCGGCACGCATCCACCCGAAGAAAGTCCTGATCCTCGGCTCGGGAGGCCTGTCGATCGGGCAGGCCGGCGAGTTCGACTACTCGGGCTCCCAGGCGATCAAGGCCCTGAAGGAAGAGGGCATCGCGACCGTCCTGGTCAACCCGAACATCGCGACGATCCAGACCTCCGAAGGCCTCGCCGACCGCGTCTACTTCCTGCCCGTCGACGCCCAGTTCGTCGCGAAGGTGATCGACCGCGAGCGACCGGACGGCATCCTGCTGAGCTTCGGCGGCCAGACCGCGCTGAACTGCGGGGTCGAGCTGTACCGCAAGGGGATCCTCGCCAAGTACAAGTGCCGCGTGCTCGGCACGCCGGTCGAGACGATCATCTGCTCCGAAGACCGGGAGATGTTCCGCCACAAGATCGAGGAGATCGGCGCGAAGACCCCGAAGTCCTTCGCCTGCACCACCGTCGAGCAGGCCTTGGAGGCGGCCGCGACGATGGGCTATCCGGTCATCCTGCGCGCCGCCTTCACCCTCGGCGGCCAGGGCTCGGGCTTCTGCTACCGGGCCGAAGACCTGCCGACGATGGTCAAGCAGGCGCTGGCGATCGCGCCCCAGGTGCTGGTCGAGAAGTCGCTCAAGGGCTGGAAGGAGGTCGAGTACGAGGTCGTGCGCGACTGCGCCGACAACTGCATCACCGTCTGCAACATGGAGAACTTCGACCCGCTCGGCATCCACACCGGCGAGTCGATCGTCATCGCTCCCTCGCAGACCCTGACCAACACCGAGTACCACAAGCTGCGCGAAGTCTCGATCCGGATGATCCGCCACCTCGGCATCGTCGGCGAGTGCAACATCCAGTTCGCCCTCGACCCGTCGTCGGACGACTACCGCATCATCGAGGTCAACGCGCGCCTCTCGCGCAGCTCGGCCCTCGCCAGCAAGGCGACCGGCTACCCGCTCGCCTTCGTCGCCGCCAAGCTCGCGCTGAACTACACCCTGCCCGAGATCGAGAATACGATCACGCGGGTGACCAAGGCCTGCTTCGAGCCCTCCCTCGACTACGTGGTCGTCAAGCTGCCGCGCTGGGACCTCAAGAAGTTCAAGATGGTGTCCCGCCGCCTCGGCAGCGGCATGAAGTCGGTCGGCGAGGTGATGGCGATCGGGCGGAAGTTCGAGGAGGTGATCCAGAAGGGCATGCGCATGCTCGAGATCGGCCTGGCCGGCTTCTGGGGCAACCGCATGCGCTTCGAGGACCTCGAGTCCGAGCTGAAGAACCCCTCCGACCGGCGCATCCTCGCGATCGCCCAGGCCCTCGAGGAGGGCTGGAGCATCGAGCGCATCGCCGCCGCCACCGCGGTCGATCGCTGGTTCCTCAGCAAGCTGCGCAACATCGTCGAGGTCGCGAGCAAGCTCGGCCAGTTCTCCGACCGCAACGTCCCCGAAGGCCTGTTGCGCTACGCCAAGCAGCTCGGCTTCAGCGACGAGCAGATCGGCCAGATCCTGGTCGTCGACTGCCCCGACCGGCGCTCCGCGGGGCTGAGCATCCGCCGCCTGCGGCAGCACTACGGCATCGTGCCCTGCGTCAAGCAGATCGACACGCTGGCCGGCGAGTTCCCGACCGACACCAACTACCTGTACATGACCTACAACGGCAGCGAGGACGACGTCAGCTACGACCGCGAGAACCCGCCGGTGATCGTGCTCGGCAGCGGCTCGTACCGTATCGGCTCGAGCGTCGAGTTCGACTGGTGCAGCGTCAACTGCGTCCAGAGCCTGCGGGCGATGGGCAAGCGCGCGATCGTGATCAACTTCAACCCGGAGACGGTCAGCACCGACTACGACGTCAGCGACAGGCTGTACTTCGAGGAGCTCAACCTCGAGCGCATCCTCGATATCTGCGACAAGGAAGAGCCCGAGGGCGTGATCCTCGCGATGGGCGGGCAGGTCCCGAACAACCTCGCGATGCCGCTGTACGAGCAGGGCGTCACGGTGCTCGGCACCTCGCCCCACGACATCGACAACGCCGAGAACCGGCACAAGTTCAGCAGCAAGCTCGACGAGCTCGGCATCATGCAGCCGCCCTGGAAGGAGCTGAGCAGCCACGAGGAGGCTCAGGCCTTCGCCCGCGCGGTCGGCTACCCGGTGCTGGTGCGGCCCTCGTACGTGCTGTCGGGGGCGGCGATGAACGTCGCGCCGAACGACGAGCGGCTGGCGGCCTACCTGCGCGAGGCGGCGGAGGTCTCCAACGAGTACCCGGTGGTGATCAGCAAGTTCATCCCCGGCGCCAAGGAGATCGAGATGGACGCCGTCGCCCAGCGCGGCGAGCTGATCGCCTACGCGATCTCCGAGCACGTCGAGCACGCGGGCGTGCACTCGGGCGACGCGACCATCGTCACCCCGCCGCAGAAGATCTACTACGAGACCGTGCGGCGGATCAAGCGCATCACGGCGGCGATCGCGGAGGCCTTCCGCATCCACGGCCCGTTCAACGTCCAGTACCTGGCGAAGAACAACGACATCCGCGTCATCGAGCTCAACCTGCGCGCCTCGCGCAGCTTCCCCTTCGTCTCCAAGGTCTTCCGGTGCAACCTGATCGACCTCGCGACCCGGCTGATCATGGGGGAAGAGCTCGCGCCGGTGAAGAGCGAGCAGTTCGACACCGACTACGTCGGCGTCAAGGTCCCGCAGTTCTCCTTCGGGCGGCTCGAGGGCGCCGACCCCATCCTCGGCGTCGAGATGGCCTCGACCGGCGAGGTGGCCTGCTTCGGGGACGAGATGGACGAGGCCTTCCTCAAGGCCTTCCTGTCCGTCGGCTACAGCGTGCCGAAGCGGAGCATCCTGCTGTCGACCGGGCCGATCGAGAGCAAGGCCGCCTTCCTGCACAACGTCGTCAAGCTGGTCGAGATGAAGTACGAGCTGTACGCCACCCAGGGCACCCACGACTTCCTGTCGCGGGCCGGCATCGAGACGACGCTGCTGCACTGGCCGCTCAGCGAGAAGAAGCCGAACACCCTCGACTACATCAAGGGCGGGAAGATCGACCTGGTCGTCAACATCCCGAAGAACTTCGAGAAGGAAGAGCTCTCGAACGACTACCTGATCCGGCGCACCGCGGCGGACTACTCGGTGTCCCTGATCACCAACCTGCAGATCGCCGAGCTGTTTGTCGACGCCGTCGGCCGCTACCGGATCGACGCGCTGCAGTGCAAGGCCTGGGACGAGTACACGCTCTGACCCGACGGTATACTTCCGGTAGATCCGGAGGAGCTTCCGATGTCCGATCCGATGCAGAAGGTCAAACGCGCGACCCACAAAGCGATCGATGAGGTGCAGCGCGCATCGCAGAAGGCCTTCCAGACCATGCACACGCTGGTCGACCAGGGCAAGCTGGCCGAGGTCGACAAGGTCCGCGAGCAGCTCGCGAAGCTCCTCGCCGGGGCCCGCTGCGGCTGCGCGCCCGCCAAGGGCGGAGGCAAGGCGAGCAAGGCGACGCGGCACAAGGTGGCGGTGTACGTCATCGAGCAGATGGCAAAGGGCACGAACATGCTGCTGCCGGCCATCTGCAGCGATGTCTTCGCCAAGCAGGGCCCCGAAGCCTACGGGGTCTGCCACGAGGTGCTCGACGCGCTCTCGCAGCAGGGCAACCAGGTCCGCAAGTGGCTGTTCGAAGGCATGCGCGACCCGAAGACCGGCGCCTGGATGAAGCCGGCGCCGGCGGGCCATATCGCCGAAGCGCTCGGCTTTCCTCGCTGAGGCGCTGTCGGCACGGCGCGTCATCCCCGCTTTACATTTTACATCGAAGCCTCCGGGGCTGATGTTGGAGATACGGCCTGGCGGGCCGGTCGACGACGATCGTAAAGATGGCACGCGGTGTGTTTCTTCTACGGTGTACGCACCAGAGGAGAAGCCCGATGCCCACCGCCACCGAGACCGCCAGGATCACCGTCGACTTCCAGCCCCAGGGCACCCGCCTGAAGACCGGTCAGATGTACACCATCGTCGTTCCCCGCCCGAGCCTGAAGAACGCGCGCTGGCTCGGCGCCGACGACGCGCTGCTCGAGCGCCTGGCCCTCGGCCAACCGGTCAAGCTCGTCGCCGACGCCCGCGGACTGAGCGACGGCAGCGCGGCGGTCTTCAGAGTGCTGTGCCCGGCGCGCGGCTCGGCGGACGATCCCGTGCTCGAGCTGCAGGGCGCGGTCAAGGGCGGCCGGGTCGAAGCGGAGTGGACCAACGCCGGCGAGGCGGAGGTTCCCCTGCACGAGTACTCCTTCCTCTGCACCGCCGGCGGCAAGAGCGCGCGCTCGCAGGCGCTGACCTACACCGACTCGGTCGAGCTCGCGCTGGCCGACGGCGGCAAGCCCTGCGCCGGCGTCGAGTACGTGCTGACCCTCGGCGACGGCAGCGAGCGCCGCGGCAAGCTCGACGCCGAGGGTCATGCGAAGGTCGAAGACCTGCCCGCGGGGGCCTGCCACGTGCGCTTCGAGGTCGACGGAGACGTCGAGCTGGCCTGAGCGGCGGGTCGATCAGCCGAGCACGATCCAGGTCTGCCGGGCGAGGGCGCACAACGTCCCCGCCGCGTCGAACAGGGCCGTCCCCGCGAACAGCTTGCGGCCCTCGCGGCCGAGCTCCCAGCCGACCACGACGTGCTCCTCGCCGCCCCGCACCGGGGCGCGCAGGCTCCCATGCATGCGGCCGAGCAGGGCGGGCACCGGCTCCCGGGCCAGGGCGAAGTAGCCGGGGCAGTCGAGCGCGGCCCAGACGATCGGCGCGGGGGTCTCGGCGCCGAAGCCCAGGGCGGGTATCCAGGGCGCCGCGACCGGACCGTCCTCCCGCGTGCGGCCGGCGAAGACGCGCAGGCCGTCCCCCTCCTCCCGCTCGGGACCACAGACGAAGCAGGTCGGGAAGGCGTGGCCGGAGAAGCCGGTGTAGCGCGCGGCCCCTTCCCTCGCCTCGGCGACGGAGACGGGCGCGGGCGGCGTCAGCTCGAGCGGGCGGGCCCGGGCCTCGGCGACCAGGGTCGGACCGTCGTACAGGGTCAGCGTCTCGCCTGCTTCGAGGCGCAGGGGGCGATCGAGGGGCGGCGGGCTGCGCAGGGTGACCTCGGCGTCGCCGTCGAGGCGCGCGGCGAGCAGTCCGCAGCAGTAGCCGCCGTTGCCCGAGTCGGGCGGGCCGCGGAAGCGGCGCGGGACGGTCAGGGTGTCGGGCATGGGCGAATCCTCCGACGCGAGCGGTTGGAGAATTTGAACACAGCCGGGCGGGATGTTGAACAAGCCGGGGGAAATCGACGGATCTCTCCGCCCCGGGCTCAGACGTCGAAGTCCTCATCGCCGTGGAGATAGTGCTGGTTCTGGGAGTTGAACAGCCCCGAGCGCAGGCCGCTCTTCAGCCGCAGGCGGGGGCGGGGGTCGGTGGTGTGGACGGGTTGGGAAAGACGGGGAAAGCGCTGCATCGGTAGTCCTCCTGTGCGCATTGTTGGAGGACGTTTTGCAAGCGCCGTGCCAAGAAGCTGCTACGGCTGGAGCGCGGCGTCGAGGGCGGCGAGGGTCTGCGGCCCGACGACGCCGTCGACCTTGATCCCCGCCGCGTGCTGGAAGGCGCGTACGGCCCCGTCGGTCAGGCGGCCGAAGATGCCGTCGTCGACCAGGGTCAGGCCGAGGCTGGTCAGGTGCTGCTGCAGGAGCCGCACCGGCTCGCCTCGGGAGCCGCGACGCAGGAGCAGGACGCCGTCCCGCACCGGCTGCAGGGCGTCCGGGATGTCGTCGTCCGCCTCGTCCGCGTCGTCGCCGTCAGCCGCGTCGTCCGGCCCGAGGCCGTTGAAGTCGACGACCTCGAAGACCGACACGCCCGGGTGGTAGCCCCAGGGCCGCGCGGCGCCGCCGGGAGGATGGTAGTGCTGCTCGATGCGCCCGACGTAGTGCTTGCCGTCGGCGTCGAAGGGGATGTCGGTGCCGTAGGGATCGTGGCGGTGGGCCTGGAGGATGTTGATCGCGTTCGCGGTGATCGCGGGCGTGACCTCGGCGTTGGTCAGGCGGCGGAGGGTCCAGCCCTGCTGGCTGGTCTCCGCGCTGAGCGGCAGCGCGAGGGTGCACAGGAGCGCGAGGCAGAGGGGGCGCATGAGGAAGCTCCTCGGGTGGTTTCCAAGCCTAGCCCGCGGCGGCGGTATTTCGTGCGCGCTCGATACACTCCCGTTACCCGGCGGCGGGACGCGGCACGGTAGCCTGGGGTTGGCAACCGTACCCGAGGAGGCAGCATGACCGCGCCTACCCGTCCCCGCTGGGCCCGCGCCCTCGCGCTCAGCTTCTCCGCCAGCCTGGCCTGCGCCGCGATCATCGTCGTCCAGGCCTGCTCGACCGCTCCGCCCGCCAAGGGAGGCAGCGCTGCTCCGGCCGGAGTCGACACGACGGCGAAGCCGTCTGAACGAGGCGTATTCTTCAGCTCGAGCAAGTCCCTCGCGCTCCCGACGGTCGCGCCCGAAACGGCGGAGGTCGCGCCGGCGGTCGAACCGGCGACGGACGAGCCCCCGCGCGAGGTGTTCATCCCCTCGAGCAAGTCGTTGCTGATCCCGCGCGAGGTCGAGCTCGAGAAGCTGCGCGAGCTGTTGGAAGCCCCGAACGATGGACCTTGAGACGCTGCTCACCGCCGTCGTCGGCCTGCTCTTTCTGTGGGCGCTCTTCGCGCCCCTCGAGTGGGCCTTCCCGAAGCGCGCCCAGAAGATCTTCCGCCGCGAGTGGCTGACCGACCTCACCTACTTCGCCGGCCAGCAGCTCTTCTTCCGCGGCCTGTTCATCGCGTTCCTGGCCGGCCTCGGCGGCTGGCTCGACGGCGCCCTGCCGCAGGCCTTCCGGGCCCGGGTCGGCGCCCTGCCCTTCGCGCTGCAGGCGGTGCTGGTGATCGTGCTGTGCGACTTCTCGATCTACTGGGCGCACCGGCTCTCGCACCGGGTGCCGTTGCTCTGGCGCTTCCACCGCACCCACCACACGGCCGAGCAGCTCGACTGGCTGGCGGCCTACCGGGAGCACCCCGTCGACGGGCTGTACACCCTGACCGTCGAGAACCTGCCCGCGCTGTTGCTCGGCTTCCGCCTCGAGGCGATCGCGGGCTTCATCCTGTTCCGCGGCCTCTGGGCGGTGTTCATCCACTCCAACGTGCGCCTGCCCCTCGGGCCATTCAAGGTGCTGCTCGGCTCGCCGGAGCTGCACCACTGGCACCACGACAAGCAGATCGGCGGCCACAAGAACTTCGCGAACCTGTTCCCGGTCTGGGACGTCCTGTTCGGCACGTACCACGCCCCGGGCACCGAGCCCGGCGCCTACGGCAGCGCCGGCGGCGGGCCGCGCAGCTACCTGGGGCAGCTCGCCTGGCCCTTCGTCGAGCCAGTCCGCACGCGGAGGCTGCGTCGCGCCGCCGACGCCGCGGATCCGGCCCCCTGACCGGGACGCCCGCCTCAGGGCCGCGCCTCCTCGAGCTGTTTCAGCCGGTCGCGGGCCCAGCCGTACTCGAGGTACCAGTGGACCCCCGTCGCGACGCACGCGCGGTAGGCTTCCACCGCCTCCTCCCGCGCGCCCCGGTGGTCGGCGACCAGGCCGATGCAGGCCCGGGCCTCACACAGGCGCAGGGTGTCGTGCGGAGCCTCGGACTCGATCGCGACGGCGAGCAGCTCCTGGGCGGAGATGCGGCCCAGGCCGAAGCGCGCCAGCGCCCCCTGCCAGCCCTTCGTCTCGGCGTACGCGAGCAGCGGCTCCGGACTGCCCCCGAACAGGGCGAGCATCAGCGCGCCGTAGACGTCGTGCCGGTAGCCGTGGGCGACGAGGAAGTCCTCCCGCGCGCCGTCGAGGTCCCCGCACAGGGCGCGCACCAGCCCGCGCTCGAGGTGCGCGCCGCTCAGCCCGATCGCGGCGTCGAGGTCGGCGAGCGCTTCGGGGAAGCGGCCCGCCTCACGCAGACGCGCTGCCCGCTCCAGGCGCAGCTCGAGGTCTTCGCCGCCGTGCTCGAGCGCCCGCGTCAGGTCGCGCACCGCCGCGGCGCCGGAGCGGCTGCGCGCCCGCAGCGCGTAGACCGCGGCGTTCTCAGGCTCGACCGCGAGCACCTTGCCCAGCCAGGCCTCGGCCCGCGTGTCATCCCCGGCAGCCTGCGCCGCCCGGCCGAGGGCGAGCCACAGGCCCGGGGTCGGCAGCTCGTGCACCGCGAGGTCGTAGCAGGCCCGGGCCCGCTCGAGCTGCCAGTCGTCGCGGTCGCGCTCCCACAGTGCGTAGCGCACGTCGCCGAGGAGCACCCGGTAGCGCGGCTCGTCCGGGGCGACGGCGACCAACCGGGAGAAGCTCGCCGCCGCCTGCAGCAGGGCGCCGCTCTCTTGCGCCGCGCGGCCCGCCAGGGCGAGCAGCCGGGGGTCACACGGCCGGTGGGCGAGGCCCCGCTCGGCGTCGGCCAGGGCGGCGAGCGCCTGCCCGGCCTCGAGCTGGGCTTCGGCCCGCCAGGCGAGCAGGCCGGCGTCGTCGGGGGCGCGCTCGAGGGCCGCGCTGAAGTCGGCCAGGGCGCCGAGGGCGTCGCCCTGGCGCAGACGGACGATCCCCCGCAGCTGCCAGGCGCCCGTCGCCTCGGGAGCCTGGGCGAGCACCTGCTCGAGGGACTGGCGGGCCGCCTCCAGACGCTCGGCCTGGAGCGCGACCAGGCCGCGCAGCAGCCAGCAGGCCGCCGGCCGCGCGCCGAGCGCGAGGGCCCGCTCGGCGTCGCGCTCGGCGGCGGCGAGGGCGCCGAGCTGCAGCAGGCAGTGGCCGCGGGCGAGGTGCAGCGCGGGGTCGTCGGGACGCTTGCGCAGCGCCGTGTCGAGGGCCGCGCGGGTCGCCTCGGGGTCGTCGCAGCGCGGCGGAAACAGCGCGCCGGACAGGTCCTGCGCGGCGAGACCGGCGGCGAGCAGGCAGATGCCGGCCAGGTGTTGGATCAGGGAAGACTGCATCGGGGTTCCTCTGTGTCTCGAGATAGAAGCGTGGCCGCGCAGCCGATCCGCGCGGCGGCCCTTCCCCAAGCACAGCGCGGACCACTCCGCGAAGTCCCTCGCCAGGCGGGTGGAGGCGACCGATGTCTGTCAGAGGAATACGGCCACCGTCTGCAGGCTGCAGACAGGCGGCTACTGGTTCCCGAGCTTGTACTTCTTGAGCCGACTGTACAGCTTCTGGGGATACCAGCCGAGGATGCGCGCGGCCTCGCGCTTGTTCCCGCCCGCACGCCGCAGGGCGTCCTCGACCATCTCCCGCTCGGTCAGGCCGGAGGACTTCGTCGGCGCGCGGCTGGTCGCCGGCTGCTCTTGCTGCGAGCGAAGCTCGTGGGGCAGCTGCTCGACCCCGAGCAAGCCGCCCTCGTTGCAGAAGATCACCGCGCGCTCGATGCAGTTCGCGAGCTCGCGGATGTTCCCCGGCCAGGCGTAGCCGACCAGCAGCCGCATCGCGTCGGGGGTGACGCCCTGCACCTTGCGGCCCATGTCCGAGCAGACCTTGGCGAGGAAGTGGTTGACCAGCTCGGGGATGTCGTCCTTGCGCTCGTTGAGGGGCGGGATCTGCAGCCGCACGACGTTGAGCCGGTAGTACAGGTCGGCCCGGAAGTTCCCCTCGTCGACCTCGCGCTTGAGGTCGCGGTTGGTCGCCGCGACGATGCGCACGTCGGTCTCGACCTGACGGGTGCCGCCGACCCGGTAGAACTTGTGGTCCTGGATCACGGCGAGCAGCTTCGCCTGGCTCTTGTGGTCGAGCTCACCGATCTCGTCGAGGAACAGGGTGCCGCCCGAGGCGAGCTCGAAGTACCCCGGCTTGCGCTTGGTCGCCCCGCTGAAGGCGCCCTTCTCGTGGCCGAACAGCTCGCTCTCGACCAGGTCGCGCGGGATCGCGGCGCAGTTGACCTTGATGAACGGCTCCTGGCGGCGCGGCGAGGCGAGGTGGATCGCCTCGGCGACCAGCGACTTGCCGGTGCCGGTCTGCCCAAGCAGCAGCACGTTGGCCTTGACCGGCCCGATGCGCTTCTCGACGGTCTCGCGCAGCTCGCGCATCGCCGGGCTATCGCCGACGATGGTGCCGTCCTTGTCGCGGGTCGCCTTGAGCATCTTGTTCTCGGCGTCGAGCCGCGAGAAGCGATTGAAGCCGGCGACCGCCGAGCCGACCAGGCGGCCGACCCCGATCAGGAACAGCAGATCCTCTTCGACGAACTGGTGCTCGATCTTGCGCTGGTCGACGTAGATCAAGCCGACCGTCTCGTTACCGACCACGATCGGCGCGCCCATCGCCGAGCGGATCTTCAGGTAGCGGATGCTCTCGGCGTTGCGCAGGAAGGCTTCGTTCGCGACGTCGGTGACCAGCAGCGCCTCGCTGCGCTCCCGCACCCGCGAGACCACCGTCTCGCTGAGTTTGAGGGGCCGCTTCTTCTTGCCGGTGAACGACCACGCCTGCTCCCCGACCTTCAGCATGCAGCAGGACGGATCGAAGACGTGCACGACCAGCCCGCCGCAGCGCGACAGCAGCACCTCGGGGGAAGCGAAGGAGTCGAGGGCCGCGGCGATCTCGAGGAACAGCCGCAGGCGGCGCCGGCTCTCCTGGTCGGAGATCTCCCCGGCGAGCACGCTCGCGACCTCTTTGTTCGCGATGACCGTGACGACCTCGTCGCCG
>JAUIEM010000336.1 GCA_030428695.1 bacterium | reverse complement strand
CGCGCTGGGCCGCGTCGCGCACGCCGCGCAGGACGCCGTCACGGGCGTTCCTCTCGTGTCCGCGGATGAAGCACTGGGTCGTCAGCTCCTCGCTGCCGGCGATGCTGACCTTGACGTGGATGTGGGGGACGCGTCCGGGGTAGACGACCGGCTTGATGGTGCGGAAGCGGTACGCGCCGTCGCGGGCGGTCTCGAAGGCGCCGTAGCCCTGGAAGCTCGGGTCGCGCTCGGCGCCGCGGCTGCGTCCCCGCGAGTGGATGTAGCAGCCGTTGTTGTCGACCTGCCAGATCTCGATCAGCGCGTTCTTGAGCGGGCGCCCCGTGCGGTCGAGGATGCGTCCGCTGAGGTGGGTGATCTCCCCGACCGCAGGCGTCAGCGAGTCGGAGATCACGACGAGGTCGTTGTCCTTGTCGAGCGGCAGGCGGTCCGGGTAGAACGGCCCCTCGGTCATCCGCGGCGTGCGCGTCAGCTCTTCGGCGAAGGCGCCCGGCTGCAGGAACCAGCTCGCCGCCAGCCCCAGGCTTCCCGCGCCCGCCCAGCGCAACCAGTCCCGGCGTGTCAGATGTCGTCCGTCCATGGCACTCCTCCCTCCAGGTCGACCCATCCAGCATACAAGGCCGAGATTACGGGAGGGTTACCCGCGCGTCCTCTCTGCAGCCCTGGCCAGCCCACCGCGCCCCGGTCCTCGCTGGCAGCGGGAGCCGGATTCCGTTATCCGGGATGAGGCGCCGATCCCGTGGGCTCTCCCGCGCGCTCGGACGCCGGGAGCACGCCGTGGCGGACCTCTACCTGCCGATCCTGGACATCCCGCGAGACGCCGAGGAGCTGCTCCTCGGACACCGCCTCGGAGGCGACGAACAGGAGCTGGCGCGGGCGCTCGAGGAGGTCGCCCCGGAGGCCCCCTTCCCGGAGGTGCGGCGCGCCCTGGTGCCCATCGGCGCGGGCTTCGGCCTCGGTCCAGCGCGCACGGTCGCGTTCTGGGTCCGCGCGCACTACCGCCTGTTCGAGCCGCTCCCGGCGGGGGCGACCGACGACGTGCCCGCAGAGCTGCACACCTTCGCCCACCGCATCCTCGACCACAGCTTCGCCTCGATCCGCGCCTCGGGGCGACTGCGGCCCTTCGTCCTGGTCGACGGCAGCGACGGACGGCGGGAGGTGCGCCGCTTCGAGCGCGACGAGGAGGGCGTGGCCGAGGGCCGGGCCTGGGTCGCGGGCCGGGCCCTGGAGCTCGAGAGCTATGTCCTGGTGTGGCAAGGCATCGCGGCCTTCGAGGGCGAGCGCTGGTCCGCCCTGCTGTGCGAGGCGGGGGCGGCGTCGGCGGGGCGGGGCATCCTGCTCTGCCAACGCTACCGGGCGCGGCGTGACCTGTCCCTGCGACGTAGCCGGCTGCGGGTCGGCAAGCCGGGGGTGGTCGAGCTGCCGCCGTCGCGGATCTTCCGCGGCGGGTGATCGGGGAAAATCCGATGTCGAGGAGAAGACATCGCTGCGCGCGATGGGTACGATGAGTACAGCGCCCGCACTATGACCTCGGACCATTGTTGCATGGGGAGGCCGCAGGTCTCGACGTCGGCAGGGCGCACCAGCGAGGAATTCCCACGCGGATGGCATTGAAGCTCGCGCGTATCCAGGATCTGCAGGAGGCCCTTCAGCGCCTTCACGACGCCGGTGTGATCAAGGCCGGCGTCGAGGTCACGGGCAACCACGACGCCGCGACGGTCGCCGCCATCAAGGAATTCCAGAAGCTCCAGGGTCTCCCCCAGGACGGCCAGGCCAAGATCCGCACCCGCACCCGCCTCAAGCAGGCGCTGCGCAAGCTCGCGAAGAACCTCCCCCTTCCCTCCCCCGACGCCGAGCCCGCCGCCGCCGATCAGGACGTCCCCGTCCGCGGGCGGATCGCCAACGCCGCCCAACGCCGACGCCGCCGCCAGGCCCGCAACGCCGCCGACGGCGATGCGGCCCCCCCCGCAGCCGATGCCGACGCCGCTCCCCGCGCCGGCCGCGATCGGCGCGGACGCCGGGGACGTCGCGAAGCCGACAAGGCCGAGGCGGCCGGCGATGCGGTCGAGAAGATCAGCCGCCGGCGCCGCGGCCAGCCGCAGGCCGACGCGGCCGACGGTGCGGTCGCCAACGTCGCGCGCGGGCGCCGCGGCCGCGGCCAGCAGAAGGCCGAGGCGGCCGGCGATGCGGTCGAGAAGCTCGCCCGGCGCCGGCCCCGGCGCCTCCCCCGTCTGACCGACGCGGGCGCCGCCGCGGCACCCGGCATCGCGCCCCGCAGGCGCCGTCGGCAGGACGACGCGCCGGCCGAGGCCGACGCGCCACGCCGGGACGATGGCGACGCCGACGGCCGCCGCGCCGAGCGCCCTGCCGAGCGCAGCCGTCGGCCCGTCGGCGGCTCCCGCCGCGCGGCGCGTCCCGGCGCCCGCCAGGGTGGCGAGAAGACCCGCGGGTGGAGCTCGAAGGCGCGCGTCACCAACCGCATGAGCAAGGCCAAGCGGGACGGCTTCCAGAAGAAGCCGACCCTGGTCAAGCTGCATCCCGCCCTCGGTGACGCCCACGAGCTGGTGCGCAGCGCGCGCAACCTGCCCAAGGAGTTCGAGGCCGAGACCGCGAAGATCGAGATCCTCGAAGGCGCGTGGATGTTCTTCGAGTTCCCGCGCACCGACCCCCGCTTCCCCGGCCTCAGCTTCGGCCCCTTCGAGGCGGGCGTGCACGAGGCCGGCCCCGAGACCTTCCCGGAGATGGTGTTCGGCTCGGCCCACAACGCTGGCGAGGGCAAGACCTGGTTCCGCCGCAGCGGCATCGAGCTGATCCCACCGAGCACCGACGAGAAGCCCGAGGCGACGCGGCAGGTCTTCGCCAGCCAGGAGACCCTCGAGGGCCTGGTCGCCGGCGAGCTCGCGAAGATCGTGATCCACGAGGGCGAGTGGATCCTCTACCAGTTCCCGCGCCAGCACTTCGAGTTCCCCGGCGAGGTCTACGGACCCTTCGGCCCCGGCAGCTACAGCGTCGACGACGGCAGCTTCGGCGCCGAGATCGGCTCGCTGCAGGAGGTCCACAAGGACGACGGCAGCGACGACGAGCAGGCGGCCGAGGACATCCCCTGGCACCTGACCTTCCGGCCGGCGACGATGTACTTCGGCAAGACCCGGGTCGACCTCGACAGCAGCGTCGAAGACCTCGCGCTGCTCGGGCTCGAGGGCGCGATCGCCAAGCTGGTCGTGCGCGAGGGCGACTGGACCTTCTACCAGTTCCCCAAGGGCGAAGACAGCTTCCCCGGCCAGGTCTACGGCCCCTTCAGCCCCGGCACGCACCGCAACGTCGGCCCCGTGCGGGCCTGCCAGAAGGCCGGCGCCGGCAGGTCCTGGCTCGAGGACAAGAAGCCCGGCGCGAAGGATCCGGCCCAGGACGCGCTGAAGACCGAAGAGCAGCGGAAGGCCAAGAACGCGCTGCGCGATATGCTCGGCAAGCCGGGCACGCGCCTGAGCTTCAACCGCGTCAAGCCGTTCTTCAAGGGGCTGACCAGCAACCGCATCGAGGCGAAGCGGGTCGGGAAGACCCACAAGGGCAAGGCCGACCTCGCGGTCAAGGAGGCCTTCTTCGGGCTGGCCGGGCGTTGGATCGACAACGCGAGCGGGGTGAACTACACCTATATCCGCTTCAAGGACCTCGAGAAGCTCGAAGACACCAAGCGGCTGAAGACCGACAAGATCTTCCACGACCCGACCTTCAAGCAGCTCGGCCACGACCCGAAGCGGCTGCGGCTCGGCGACAGCATCTGCCTGTTCGTCAAGACCCGTGGGCCGCTCAAGTCGATCCACCTGCTCAACAAGGTGCTCGGCGAGAAGAAGAAGATCCCCCTCGAGCTGCAGCTGACCAGGCTGAAGATCGGTGACGAGACCTGGACGGGCGGTCCCGACAGCCCCTACCTGGGGAACTACAGCTTCAAGTCCATCGAGGGCGGCGACCTGTTCGGCGAGCCGAAGCGCGAGCTCGACCGGCACGACTACTGGGCCGTCGAGTGGACGCTGACCGACGACCCCGACCGCCAGCGCATCGTCAACGCCCTGATCAAAGAGCTGAAGGGCCAGGGCTCCGACCGCCAGCCGCCGGCCGAGCGCCGCATCCCGGCCGAGAACTTCGGCCCGGCGCCGGGGGTCGGCGACCCCGAGGTCGCGCCGGCGCAGGACGCGCCGCAGGCGGAGAAGGAAGCCGCGCAGCAGTCCGCCCAGGACGCGGGTGTGCCGATCGCCGACCTCGAGGTGCGCGCGCCGGCCTACCTGCAGTTCCGCTGGCACGCGAACAACGGCGGCCTGAGCCAGCGCACCGAGAAGCAGATCGCGAAGATCGCGGCGCTGCTCGGGGAAGAGCCCGGCTACCGCTACACCCTGAAGCCGGTCAACTCCGAGCAGCCGGCCGAGCAGCTCAAGGCGCTGCTCGTGCGCAAGGGCCTGCCGGCCGACCGCCTCGAGCTGCTGCCGCGGGCCGAGCGCCCCGGGATCGCGCGTTTCGAGCTGCGGCGGCAGGGTCACGAGCGCACCGAAGACCGCCGCCTGCGCCAGCTGCAGAAGCTGCAGGAGGGGCTGAACCGCCTGGTCGAGCTCGGCATCCTGCAGAAGGGCTGCAGGCCGACCGGCGCGATGGACTCGGCGACCGAGGCGGCGGTGACCGGCTTCCAGGAGCTGTTCGGCCTCAAGCCCGACGGCAAGCCCGGCCCCCGCACCCGGCGCCGGCTCGCGCTGATCCTCGAGCTGACGAAAGACCGCGACGCCGTCGAGCCGGAGCCGGAGCAGGACGCCGCCGACGACCAGCCCGCCGCGAAGGACGACGGCCCCGCGGGCGGCGCGAAGGGCAAGGCGGCGATCGACGGCTTCGTGCCCTTCGAGGTCGAGAAGCCCGAGCCGAAGAAGGTCGACGGTCCCAAGGCCTACGCCTACGCCCAGGCCCTGGCCGGCGAGGCCCTGCGCGAGCGGGCGAGCGAGTGGGCGCGTTTCGCGGTCGGCAGCGTCGCGGCCTGGCGCCTCGGGCGCGAGCTGCCCGACTTCAGCCGCTTCATCGGCGAGCGCCTGCAGGCCCGGGTCGACGGTCCGAAGCGGGAGTACATAGGCGGCGCCGAGGGCTGCCGCCACGGCGAGGGACCCCACGACCGCTACACCGGCTTCGAGGCGCAGACCGAGGCGGTCTCGCGGAAGTTCGGCCGGGTCTGCCGCTTCTGCGGCGCGGTCGAGAAGGTGCCGCCGGTCAGCTGCCTGTTCTGCGGCCAGCCGGTGTTCGTGCCGCGGGGCAAGGAGTCGCCGCCGCGCTTCCGGGCCGGCATGTGCGGCTGCGGCATGGGCCGGAAGGGCCTCGCCGACCTGCTCGCGAGCACCCTCGCCCTCAAAGAGCTCGACGACGAGCGCCCGGCCCGCCTCGGCCCGCTGTGGCGGACGATGCTCGCCTACGCGGCGCTGCTCGCCCCCTTCGGCTCCGCCGGCGAGGTGCTGCCCGCCGACCTGCGGCCGACCCGCGCGCTGCTCGCGAAGATCGCCGGCGGCGCGAACCTCGAGCGGGCGCTGGCGAAGCGCCACCAGACGGGCGAGGTGGAAGTGCTCGGACCGGACGGCAAGACCGCCGTGCCGCGCGAGATCTATCTCAACGCGTCGCCCTTCGCCCCCGACCTGCACCTCGAGCGCAAGTACCTGCTCGGGCGCCGCGGGCGCAACGCCGCGGCGGCGGTGTGGAGCTGGGCGAAGCGCCTCGGCAGCTGGGACAAGCCGGCGCCGGAGGATCCCTTCCAGGGCCGCCTGACCCGCGCGGAGATCCTGCGCCTCGGCTTCCTCTGCCAGCTCTTCGACGCGCCGCTCAGCACGCCCGAGGCGCTCGCGACCCAGACGAAGAAGTCGCCCCCGGACGCCCCCGGCGGCTTCGGCTGGCTCGAGCGCGAGGACATCGAGCTCGAGTTCGAGGTGGCGATCGTCCAGACCGACACCGGCGAACACTGGCCCGACCCCGAGCAGCTCGGCGCGGCGAAGCCGGTCAAGCTGGTGCGCGGCGAGATGGACGAGGTGCTCGCGGCGGCCTCGGCCCTGCAGCTCGCCCAGGCCGACGGTTACACCGGCGCGCTGCTGCGCAACAACCTCGGCGAGCGCTTCGTCAAGCTGCCGGCGGCCTACGTCTACCGCGACCAGTGGCGAGCGCGGCTCGACCGCCTGCAGAAGCTGCCGCTGGTCAAGGAGGAGTGGGTCCAGCCCGAGCTCTTCGACGCTCAGGTGCCGAAGGTCGTCGACGCCCACGAGCGCGCGGCCCAGGCGGTCGAGAAGCTGCTCGAGCAGACGATCTACTACGGACCGGGCTACGCGCAACACCGCGACGGCTCCTGGAGCTTCCCGCCGCAGCGCTTCCGCCACGGCCCGCAGCAGAAGGACATGCAGGCGCCCTGCCTGACCGACCTGACGCTGATGCACTACTTCCTGACGTACACCTTCAGCAAGGAGAAGGAGTACAGCCCCTACCTCGGCCCGGGCGACGACCTGCCGCAGCGCGTCGCCGGCCGGCCGAAGATGTCGCGCGTCCAGCTGCTGCTCGGCAAGCGCTTCGGCTTCGCCCCCTACCTCGAAGAGGTGTTCGAGTCGGCGCGGCACGAGACGATCCTCGAGCACCGCGGCAAGCTCGGCGGCTGGGCGGTCGCTCTCGAGATGTTCGGGCGCCGGCGGCGGCTGCACGTGCTGACGCACTTCAACGGCCAGCTCTACCGGCTGTCGGCCTTCGGCGGTCAGACCCGGCGCAAGGGCAACGACGACAAGCCGCTGTACTACGGCGGCAAGGTGCGCTTCATCCCCTTCGAGACCGACATGTCGCGCTTCGGCATCCCGAAGAAGGAAGCGCGCTACCGGGTCTTCGCCCTGGCCGAGAAGTACCTGCAGCGGGTGCCCGAGAACCAGACCCTCGGCAACAGCGACATCGCGTTCCTGTACTCGGCGACCACACCGGGCCTGCAGGAGAGCGACCCGAGCCAGCCCCCGCGCGACCCCTACGAGGTGGGCCGCGGCCGCTCGACCAAGCCCTTCCACGGCCTGGTCGACGACAAGTACCAGCTCGTCCCCGTCTCGGTCGGCCCCTGGCAGCGGCTCGCCCGCGGCCTGCTCGGCCTGCTGCACTGCTCGGTGCAGTCGCTGCACGACCTGCACGGTAAAGAGCGGCTCGAGCTGCGCAAGGGCAAGATCGAGCTCGAGGGCCGCAAGACCTTCGTGCTGGTCGAGTACGACACCCTCGCCGACGTCGAGGACACCGCCGGCTGCCTGCTCAGTCGCCTGAGCTCGGTGCTCGCCCCCTTCAAGCCGCACGAGGTGTGTGTGGTGCTCAAGGGCGGAAGCTACCACCAGCGCTACCTCGGCTGGTCGGCCCAGGAGCTCTCGGAGTTCTTCTACCAGGGCCAGGCCCCCGCGCCCCGCACCTGGTTCTACCGGCATCGGAAGAAGCCGCCGGTCGACGGCCTGTTGCGCTTCGTCGAGAAGCAGATGGGCGAGAAGGTCCTGTTCTTCGAGTTCGACCGCCGCCAGTACAAGCACGGCCCGAAGTTCCGCGCCCACGGCCGGCGCAAGATCACGGTCCAGCCGCTGCGCTTCGGTCCGCCGAGCCGCGCGGACTTCAAGGCCAGCGCCCAGGTCGTCTCCTACACCGACGACATCCCGATCGAGCGCTACGCCTTCCGCCTGCTGCCGGGCTCGAAGGAGGCGCCGGGGCTGACCGCCGGGCAGGTCCCCTCGAAGGCGACCGACCTCGAGTACGTCGGCCAGCGCTGGCTGACCGGGCCGAAGGGCGAGCTCGAGTTCCGCGACCTGCCGCCGGACATCTACATCTTCAGCTACGAGTTCCTCAAGCTGAAGGACCCGCGCGAGACCTACGCGCTGATGCCGCGCGCGGCCTGGGAGCACGGCCCGCACGCCGACGACTGGACCGCGCCGCTCGAGAGCGTCGACGAGGACAAGGCCTTCCGCGACGAGCGCGAGGCCGACACCGACGTCGTCGCGCCGCGCCCGCGCCAGCACTACGGCGGGCGGCTCGAGTGGGTCAAGGAAGGCAAGCCGGTCCAGTTCAAGCAGGTGCGCCTGCTCGACAAGGACGGCAAGGCGCTGCAGCCGAAGCTGCTCGAGGGTGGACTGACCGAGCTGGCCTGGGGGAAGGAAGCCTGGAAGCTCGACGACACCGGCGACGCGGTCTTCGTCAACCTGCCCGAGGGCAGCTACAGCCTGGAGCTCGACCTCGCCAATGAAGTCGCCCGCGAGCACGCGCGGATCGCGAAGGAGGTGCAGGAGGCGCGCAAGGAGGCCGACACGGCCGAGGCCGCCCTGCGCAAGGTCGAGACCGCCGAGAAGCAGCAGCTGATCCAGGGCAAGGAGCTGCTCAAGCGCGGCGAGGATCCCCAGCAGTTCTTCGAGCGCGCGGCGGTCCTGCGCAAAGAGCTGCCGGCCCTGCAGAAGACCTACAACAACGCCCTGACCAGGCTCGACAAGGCCGAGGCCGAGGCCAAGCAGAACGGCGTCGATCCCGACGACTACGAGGCCCTGCAGGCGCGCGCCGCCTCCGCCGAGCCGATGCTGCTCACGTTCGGCCTCAAGCCCGCCCAGGAAGAGTGGATGCCGATCGACGGCGTCCTCGCCGGCCACGTCGGCGAGCCCCTGGTGCGGCTGGTGCCGCTCGCCTCCCCGGCCGGCACCGGCCAGGCGCGGGCGGCGGTCTCGATCAAGGAGCGCAAGGGCTACGTCGAGCGCACCACGATCACCGAGGACGGCTCGAAGGTCTGGGAACAGTGGGCGCCGGACGGCACCCACACGACCGAGATCACCAAGACCAACGGCTTCACCGCCCGCATGGTCGAGCGCCCCGACGGCAGCTCGTCCTCGGAGCTCAAGGAGCCGGACGGCACCCGCGCGATCGAGACCCACGAGGCCGACGGCACCGGCAAGCTGGTCGTCTTCGAGCCGAACGGCACCGAGATCACGACGACCGACGGCGGCCAGACCGAAGAGGTCAAGCGCGAAGGCGTCGCCGAGAACGAGCGCGGCGCGCTGACCAAGGTCACGACCCTGCCGGACGGCAGCGTCGTCACCGAGACCGCGCATCCGAACGGTATGCTGGTCACCGACATCGCCGCCTCGGACGGGCGCCAGATCCGCATGCTGCAGCGGCCCGGCCAGGAGCCGGAGATCCGCGTCACCGAGACCGACGGCCGGCTGTTCATCGAGACCGGCAAGGGGCAGCTGCGCACCCTCGAGGTCGTGCACCCCGACGGCAAGCGGGTCAAGGTCAGCCGCTCGGCGAAGTCCGCGCGCAAGGAAGAGACCTTCTGGCCGAACGGCGTGCGCCAGGTGCGCACGATCAGCGAGGCCCCGAGCCTCGAGATCATCTCGAAGACCGAGCTGCCCCACGGCGTGACCGTGCTCGAACGCCTGCTCGAGGACGGCAGCAAGCGCCAGGAGATCCACGGCCCCGGCAAGCGCAAGCACGTGACCGAGATCGCCGCCGACGGCAGCATGGTCACCAAGGGCATGGAAGAGGACGGCAGCAGCTTCGAAGAGCGGGTCGACGCCGACGGCAACCGCACGCTCAGGGTCGAGGGCGAGACCGGCGCGACCTTCGAGCAGCTCGCCGACGGCACCGTGCGCACCGCGACCCCGCTGCCCGACGGCTCGAAGGTGGTCGAGACCGCCGACCCCGAGGGCAACTACAGCGTCGAGCTCGAGCTGAGCAAGAAGCACGAGAAGGCGCCGAGCGCGCCCGACCGCGCGCTCTCCGTCCAGAAGGTCGGCTTCACCCAGGGCAAGGACGGCTCGAGCACGGCGACCTTCCAGCATCCGAACGAGCTGACCGCCAGCGAGAAGGTCAGCGGCACCCGCCGACGCTTCGAGCTGCGCCGCCGCGACAACAGCGGCTTCGTGCGCGAGACCGACAGCCGCGGCGTGCGCCGCGTGACGACACGCCTGCCCGATGGCAGCGAGCTGACCGAGTTCGTCGGCGACGACGGCCGGTATACGACCGAGTTCAAGCGAGGCGATCTCGCTCTCTCCCTCGCCGAGGGACGCGACGGCCGCGGCGACATCGACGCCAAGGAAAACGGCCGCCACGTCATCGGCTGGGTCAAGGGCACGCGCGGCGAGCTGCGCGTGTCGACCCTCTCCCCGCCCGAGGACGGCGACGACTCCCTGATGCATCTGGAGATCGTCGACGGGCAGGTGCGCGAAGCCGCGCCCGCCTAGAGACCTCCCGACACCCGAGAGTCGTCCTCCCGCTCCGCGCGTCTGTGCGAACAGGCCCGCGGAGCGCGTCCGGTCCGGTCCTTTACGCGAATCATGACTTCGAGGAGACCTCGCGATGGCTGACAAAGCTGCGGGCGGGAATGAAGCCAAGGAAACCACCGAAAAGGTCGTCGATGCGATCGCCGGGCTGTTCGGCGGCGGTGGAGATGGCGACAAGAAGAAGAGCGGTGGAGACGGGGCCGAAGGTGCTGTCGGCGGCCTGATCGATGCGCTCCTCGGAGACGGCGACGGCGCGGCCGGAGCGGCGGCGGCCGCGGCGGGCGGGCCGATCAACAGCGTCGGCAAGAAGAAGCAGAAGGTCAAGGTCACCGGGATCATGCCGACGAACATCACGTTCCGGGCGCTGCGTCCCGGCGCGAAGGTGTGGCACGACGACAAGTGGACCTTCGGCCTGATGCCGAAGCCGTTCATGAAGCGCGCCGGCTACTTCCAACTGTCGATCCACAGCCACCAGGCCTTCTCCTTCCAGGTCGACAACAAGTGCAAGGTGTTCTACGTCCACGACACCCGCGCGCAGGTCCCCGACTTCCTCGTCGCCCCGGACTGGATCCAGACCGAGAAGATCGTCGTGATCGGCCAGGGCCAGGGCCAGGTCTACATCCACGAGGTCACGGACGAAGAGGGCGAGATGGTGATGGTGCCCGCCGGGTCGCCCGGCATGGGCTACGCCGTCGGTATCCTCGCGCACCCGACGCCCAAGACGAAGAAGGACGACGACGACGACGACAAGAAGAAGAAGAAGAAGAAGAAGAAGAAAAAGAAGAAGGACAAGGACGACGACGCCGAGGCCAAGGACAAGAAGGACAAGGAGGGCGCCGCGGGCGCTGCCGCCGGCGCGGGCGCTGCCGGAGCCGCTGGAGCGGGCGCCGGAGCGGCTGGAGCCGCAGCCGGGGCAGGAGCCGGCGCGGCGGGCGCAGCTGCCGGGGCAGGAGCCGGCGCGGCGGGC
>JAUIEM010000335.1 GCA_030428695.1 bacterium | reverse complement strand
GCTGTACAACAGTGGGCTGGAGCATCTGTTCATCGGGAATCACTACATCACGAAGCGTCGATGAGCGGTGGCGGGGGAGTCTCCCGCCGTGCGACGGGAGGGGATGAAGAGGCTGTCTCACGGAACCCGAAGACGCACGTCCTCACGCCTCGGCGGGCGGGGGTAAACCCCGCCCCTACCCCCGGAAAAGAACGTTCACACCGAGGTAGGGGAGGGGGTGAAGAGGCTGTCTCACGGAACCCGAAGACGCACGTCCTCACGCCTCGGCGGGCGGGGGTAAACCCCGCCCCTACCCCCGGAAAAGAACGTTCACACCGAGGTAGGGGAGGGGTTTACCCCCTCCCGCGAAGCGGGAGAAGGTGTACGTGAATGACTCATGAGGCGGGGTACACCCCCGCCCGCCGGACGGCGAAGACCGTCCCGTGGATTGGAGGAGCCCCATGCCGTACGACCTGACGCCGATGAAGGCCCCCCGCCTGACCGGCAAGGCCCTCGAGCTGTTCGCCTGGGCCTGTGAGAGCCCGCTGACCTCCTGGGCGGTGCTGCCGAAGCTGCAGACCGACGCGGGCATCCGCAAGCTGCGCGAGCTGCCGCTCCACGAGGCGCCGACGGTGCGGCCTCCGCTCGAGGGGGTGTCCTTCCTCGGCCCGTCGGGCTCCGGGGAGATGCCGGCGCTGGAAGAGCTCGCCGCGCGGCCCGCGCCGGCGCCCGAGGGCTTCCGCTTTCCGACCGTCCACGACTACGCCCGGGCCTACCGCGAGGGTAGGACGACGCCGCGCGCGGTCGCCGAGCAGCTGCTCGAAGCGGTCGAGCGGGCGGACCAGGGGAAGCCGCCCTTGCGGGCGCTGATCCAGGTCGACCGGGAGGACGTGCTGCGCCAGGCGGATGCGGCGACCGCTCGCTTCAAGGCGGGGGCGCCGCGCGGGCTCTTCGACGGGGTGCCGGTCGCGGTCAAGGACGAGCTCGACCAGATCCCCTACCGGACCACGGTCGGCACCAGCTTCATGGGCCGCAAGCCCGCGACGGAAGACGCGACGGTGGTCGCCCGCATGCGCGAGGCCGGGGCGCTCCTGATCGGCAAGGCGAACATGCACGAGATCGGCATCGGCATGACCGGCTTCAACCCCCACCACGGCACCGCCCGCAACCCCTACAACCCCAAGCATCACACCGGCGGCAGCTCCTCCGGCCCGGCGGCGGCCGTCGCAGCGGGGCTGTGCCCGGTCGCGATCGGGGCGGACGGCGGCGGCTCGATCCGGGTGCCGGCCGGGCTGTGCGGGGTGTTCGGGCTCAAGCCGACCTGGAGCCGGGTCAGCGAGCACGGCGCGGCGCCCTTGTGCTGGAGCGTCGCGCACGTCGGTCCGCTCGCCGGCACGGCCCGCGACACCGCCCTCGGCTACGCGCTGATGGCCGGCCCCGATCCGCAGGATCCCCACACGCTGCTGCAGCCTCCGCCGCATCTCGACCGGCGCGAGCAGGGGCTCGAGGGCCTGCGCATCGGCGTCTACCCGGAGTGGTTCGAGGACGCCGCGCCGAAGGTCGCCACCGTCTGCCGCGAGCTGGTCGAGGCCCTGTGTGAACGCGGCGCCGTGCGGGTCGAGGTCGAGGTGCCCGAGCTCGACGCGACCCGCATCGCCCACGTCGTCACGATCGCCTCGGAGATGGCCGCCGCGATGGAGCGCTACGGCGTCCCCAACCGCCGCCACGGCCTCGACGTGCGCATCAACCTCGCGGTCGCCCGCAGCCTGACCAGCCGCGACTACGTCCAGGCCCAGCGCATGCGCACCCGCATGGCCGCCCACTTCGCGCGCATCTTCGAGCGGGTCGATGTGCTCGCCACGCCGACCGCCGGCATCACCGCTCCGGAGACCTCCCGCGAGGCCCTGCGCAAGGGCGAGACCAACCTCGCGATGCTCAGCGCGGTGATGCGCTTCGCCTTCCCCGCGAACTTCAACGGCATGCCGGGCATCTCGATCCCTGCCGGCTACGACCACCGCCTCCTGCCGGTCGGCCTGCAACTGATGGCGGGTCCCTGGGCCGAGCACCTGCTGCTCGATGTCGCCGAGCACGCCGAGGCCCTCGTCCCCCGCCGTCAGCCGGAGGTCTGGCTGGCCCCGGAGCTCGGCGCGTGAAGGTCTGCGGAGGAAGCCACGCCGGCCGCAAGCTGCTCGCCCCGCGCGGAGCGACGGTGCGGCCGCTGCTCGCCCGGGCGAAGACCTCGCTGTTCGACACCATCGGCGCCCTCGAGGGCCACTGCGTGCTCGACCTCTTCTCCGGCTCGGGCGCCCTCGGCATCGAGGCGCTGTCGCGGGGAGCGCGGCGGGTGCTGTTCCTCGAGCGGGACAAGCCCGCCCTGAAGGCGATCGCGCAGAACCTCGAGAACCTCGGCTTCCCGGCGGAGAGCTGGCGGATCCTGCGCCGCGACCTGCTGCGCAAGGACGCCCTGCGCGCGGTCGCCGAGCCCTTCACCGGGGCGCTGCTCGCGCCGCCCTTCGCGGTGCTCAAGGACTTCACCGCGCGCCCCCGCTTCGACGCCCTGCTCGCCGCCGTGTGCGCGCGGCTGCCGGCGGACGGCTGGGCGGCGGTGCAGTTCGCCAGCGAGGGGCTTCCCCTCGCGCCGCCGGCCGGGGCGCGGGAGGCCTGGCGCAAGAGCTTCGGGCGCTCGGTGCTGATCACCTACCGGCCGGCGTAGACGCGGTCAGGGCAGCTCGAGCGTCAGCGCCACCGCCTGCCCCGGCCCGATGTCGACGTCGACCGCCGGCCCCGTGTGCCCGTCGCCGGCCGCCCAGGCCGTATAGGTGCCGGCGGGCAGGCAGAGGCGGAAGCTCCGGTCGGGGTGCACCGGCGTGTCGAGGAGCTCTCCGGTCGCGTCGCGGCGTAGGAAGACCCGGCGCGGCACGGGCCCCTCGCCGTGCACGACGCCCTCGACCGAGGGCGAGGGGGCGAGCGTCAGCGAGATGCCGAGCGACTCGCCCGCGACCAGGGAAACGGTCGTCTGCGCGAGCAGCGGATCCGCGAAGTAGGCGAGGGGCCGGCTCCAGGCCCGAAGCTCGTAGCGGCCGGGGGCTTGGGCGCGGAAGTCGAGCGGCGTGACCGGGGGAAAGCGCTCGACCTCGACCGGATCCCCGCCGCCGAGCGGAGCGAGGACGGCGCCATAGCTGACCTCGGGGATCGCGCCGTGCAGGGTCAGATGCAGCCGGGCCAGCTCGTTGGCCACCAGCACCAGGCCGCGGACGGTGCCCCCCGCGGGGAGCTCGACGAGCAGCGGAGGCGCGCCGGCGACCTCGACCGCGTAGGGACCGGGGAGGAGGCCGGACAGCAGGAAGCTGCCCTCGGCGCTCGCGGGTTCCGACGCCGCGATGCGGCCCGTGAGGGTGTGCCGCGCGCGGACACGGCGCCCCGCGACCGGCCTGCCGGCGGGATCGTGCACCGACCCCATCAGGGTGCCGTTCGGCTGCAGGGTGAAGTCCCGCCGATGGGTGCCGGGCGCCTCGAGCTGGATCGTCTCGACGAGGCCCCAGGCCAGGCCACGACGCTCGATGACCACGACGTACTCCCCGGGCGCGGGGAGTCCGACCGACGTCTCGTAGCGTCCGTCGGGGCCGAGGGGGGCCGTCGACGCGACCAGCTCGCCGTCGGGGGTCCGGAAGCTGACCTGCGGACCGGCCACGGGCCTGCCGTCGGGAGCGAAGACCTGGCCGTGGAGCCGGGTGCCTGCGTGCAGATCGATGTCGAGGATGGTCTCCTCGCCCTGTCCGAGCTCGACCTCGATCTTCTTCTTGCTGAAGGAATCTACCCCCGCCCTCACGCGCCAGATCCCGGGCGCCAGCCCGGTCATGACGTAGCGTCCGTCGGCGCCGCTCTGCACAATGCAGCGGGGAGCGAAGAACCCTGACGTCAAGGGCCAGAGCTTCGTCGCGCTCAACCAGGCCCCCGCCACGGGCACGCCGTCGGCGCTGACCTCGCCGGTCAATCGCCGGCCCGGCGTGACGACCAGCTCGACGTGGGTGTCGCCACCGGGCTCGACGGTGACGACGGTCACCTCCGACTCCTGGAGACCTTGCTTTCTAGCCTGCAGCCGATACCCTCCGGCCTGCTGGGCCTGGAAGACAAACGCCCCGGTGTGGTCGGTGCGCTGCGCGCGCCAGCCGCGCACATGACGCAGCGGCTGGTTGCTGACCCGGGCCTCCGCGATCCCCACGCCGTGGATGTCGACGACCCGGCCGACGATCCGGCCGGGCGCCGTCGCGCTGCTGTCGGCGACGAACGCGCGCGAGGTGTCCGCCGCCGCCGACGCGACCGCCGCGGTGTCGAGGCCGCCCGCGGTCCGCGCGCTGTCCGCCGCCGGTCGCTCCGCTGCCGCGGGGAGGGCGACCGGCCGGGGCGGGGAAGCCTCTGGCCAGGCCGGGGGCAGCTCCTCCCGACCGGCCTCGCGGTCGCGACGAGGAGGCGCGTTCCCGGAGGCGCTTTCGCCGCTGAGCAGGAAGAGCACGAGGACGATCAGGACGCCGAGCGCCAGGCCGATCCAGGTTCCGCGGGTCCGCTTCTGCCGTCGCATCCTCCCCTCCTATTCCCCGACCTTTTCGAGCCACGGCTCCCAGCGCGGGTCGTCGTGCAAAAAGGCGAGGTCGCTGTCGCTCGCGCTGAGCTCCCGGTCGTCCCAGCCGCGCTCGAGGGCGACCGCGAGGTGGGCGAAGGCGCGGTCGCGCTGCGCCGCGCGCTGGGCCGGATCCGCCTGCTGGGCGTCGAGCCGGCCGAGCATGCAGGCGGCGTTGTAGGAGAGCACGCCGCGCCCGCCGAGCTTCTCCCCGCGGGCGTAGCACACGTAGGCCTCGGCGGGCTGGTCGAGGACCATCAGCACGTAGCCGAGGCCGGACTGCACATCCGCCGTCTCGTAGCCCTGCTCCAGGCAGTGGAGGAAGCCGTCGCGCGCCGCCTCGAGCTGCCCGATCTGCGCCTGGGCGTGGGCCCGGCCGGCGCGGGCCGGGAGGTTGTCCGGGTCCGCCTCCAGGCAGCGGTCGAAGTCGGCGATCGCATCTTCGGGGCGGCCCCTGCGCAGGCGGATCCGCCCCCGCACGGCGAGGTTGTCCGGGTCGTCCGTCTGCGCGATGAGCTGATCGAGGTCCGCCTCGGCCCGCGCGAGCTCTCCGGCGCGCAGCGCGAGCAGGGCCCGCCCCCGCAGCGCCTCCGCCTGGCGGGGATCGAGGGCGAGGGCGCGGTCGTACCAGCGCCGCGCCGCCTCGCCATCGCCGGACATCTCGGCGACGACACCGGACAGGCAGAAGATCTCCCCGTCGTCCGGGGCGAGCTCGCGCGCGAGCTCGAGATCCCGGCCCGCGTCCTCGACCCTTCCCTCGACCACCGCGTGCTCGGCCCGTCCGAGGCGTGCGGCCGGGTCGGTCGGCCTGAGTGCGACCGCGCGGTCGAGGTCCGCCCGGGCCGCGTCGTGCCGTCCCTGTTTCCAGTGCACCATGCCGCGCAGGACGTGCGGGCGCGACCCTTCGGGCAGGAGGACGAAGGCGCGCGCGAGGTCGGCTTCCGCCTCGACGAACGCGCCGCGCTCGAAGCGCAGCCCGGCCCGGAGCTCGAAGATCTCGCCGTTGGTGGGGTCGCCCGCGAGACAGGCGTCGCAGTCCGCCTCGGCGAGGGCGAGGTCCCCGAGGGCGGTCGCGACGGCGGCGCGCTGCGCGTAGAGGTCCGGATTCTCGCCGAATATGTGCAGCGCCTTCGTGCAGTGGTCGGCCGCGGCGCGGAGGTCGCCCTCGGCGGCGCAGGACTGGGCGAGGAGCAGGAAGAGCTCCGCGCTGCTCGCCCCGAGCTGGCGGGTGCGCTGGAAGCCGGCCCGGGCCTCGGCGAAGCGCCCGAGCCCGTACAGGGCGCGCGCGTGGACCTCACGCAACCGGGCGGTCTCGCCGGCCAGGGCGAGGGCCCGGTCGAGGTTGGCGAGGCCCTCGGCGCAGCGGTCGAGTCCGACCAGCAGGGCCCCGCGCAGCTCGAGCCCGAGCGGGTCGTGCGGAGCGAGGGCGACGCCGCGGTCGAGGTCGGCGAGCGCCGACGCGTCCTCGCCGCGCTTCACCCGTAGCTGTCCGCGCAGCAGCCAGGCCGTCGCGAACTGGGGATCTTCGACGATCGCGCGGTCGAGGTAGGCGGCGGCGCTGTCGAGCTCCCCGCGGGTCTCGAACAGCGCCGCGAGCTGGGTGTGGATGTGTGGGCCGCGCTGGCCCAACGTGTAGGACCGACGCAGGGCCTGCCAGGACTCCTCCCTGCGGCCGAGTCGCAGCAGCGCCGCCCCGCGCCCCCCGTGCGCCACCGCGCTTCCGCCGAGCGCGAGCGCGCGGTCGAAGTCGGCGAGCGCCTGCGCGGGCTGCTCGAGGCGCAGGTGGGCCGAGCCACGCTCGAGCAACACGGCCTCTTCGTCGGGGAGCAGGCGCAGGGCGGCGTCGAAGTCCTCGACCGCCTGGCGGGCTTCGTCCATCAGCAGGTAGGAGCGACCCCGGTTGAAGTACAGCCAGCCATCGCGTGGATCGAGCTCGATCGCGCGGGTCGCCATCGCGACCGCCTCGGCGTGCCTGCCCGTGTTCGCGTAGGCGATGGAGAGGTTGTTGAAGGACGCCACCTGGCTCGGGTCGAGGGCGCAGGCCTGGGCGAAGTCCTCGATTGCGAGGTCGAGGCTGTCGAGGTGGAGCCACAGCTGCCCGCGGCCGTCGAAGGCGCCCGCGTCGAGCGGCGCGAGCTCGATCGCGCGGTCGAAGTCCTCGAGGGCCTCCGCGGTCATCCCCAGGGCGAGGCGGCTCATCGCGCGGTTGCGGTAGCTGGCCGGCCGCTCGGGAGCCAGGGCGATCGCGCGGCTGAGCCGGCCGGCCGCTTCCTCATGACGCCCGTAGCGGTACAAGAGTGCGCCGAGGTCGTTGTGCAGGGAGACCTCGAGGGAGTCGAGCGCGAGCCCTCGCCGGTAGGCCGCGAGCGCCCCCTCGAGGTCGCCCTTGACGCCGAGCAGCAGGCCGAGCGTCTGGCACTCTTCGACGGTCTGCAGGCTCTCCGCCGACGGGTAGGTCGTCCGGATGCGAGCGAGGTACCGGGCGATGCCCTGCCACACCTCGCTGTTGATGCCGAAGCGGTGCCGGAGCTGGTGGACGAGGAAGCTCTCGCCGCGCGGATCGCCGCTGTCGCACAGGGCGAGGCCGGCGGCGGTCACCAGCTCGGGGTCCCAGACGGTCGCGAGGAAGTCGCACAGCACCGGCACGGAGCCGGGCAGCTGCAACCGGCCGAGCACCCGCAGGATCACCATCAGCAGCTCGCGCTCGTTCTGGGTCCAGACGATCGGCTCCGCCCGCCGGGAGAACAGGGCCGCCCGCTCCAGCGCGGGCTCGAGGTACTGCGCGAGGGTCGCGACCACCGCCTCCTCGCGGAAGGCGCTGAGCTCGATGACGTACTCTTCCGGGGTCGGCCACCAGTCCGGCCGGCCCGCCCGGCCCCTGCCGGCGTGCAGGTCGTCGAGCGCGGCCTCGGTGCGGGCGAGTTGCCAGCCGACGAGCGCCCGGCGGCCGTCGGCGAGCCGCCGTTCCCACGTCTCCCGCACGCTCTCCGGACCGGGATGGCCGGCGAGCAGGGTCTCGGCGAGGTCGAAGGAGCCGTCGCGCAGCGCGACTCCAGCCGCGAGCTCGAGGTCGGCGCGGTTCTGCGCGCGCAGCGCGGCGAGACTGTCGGGGGCGAGCAGTGTGACCAGCTCTCCCGCGACGGGCGCGGAGGAGAGGTCGGCGAGGCGCACCCGGCGCGCGATGAAGTCGTGGAAGCGGCGCACCGTCGCCGCGCGCTGCTGACGCTCGGTCACGCTGGCCGGGAAGGGCCGCTCGCCGACCGCCGGCGGCGCGGCCTCGAGCCGCAGTCGCAACACCGCGCGCAGGCTTTCTCCCGGTAGCTCCGCGACCGCCGCGCGCTGCGTGGCGAGCATGCGATCTCGGGTGGTCAACGCCTCGGAGCGTGCGCTCCAGCGCACCACCGCCTGGCCGCCGAGCAGGGCCGCGACCAGCAGCGCCGCGGCCGCGAGCGAGAGGCGCAGGCGCTTCCGGGCGCGACGCTCCCGCTCCCGCTTGCGCTCCGCCGCCGCGAGCTCGTCGCGCAGCGCGGCGTCTTCCCCGCCGTCCTCGCGCAGGCCCTCGAGCTGGGCCGTGGCGAGGGCGAGGTCTCCCCGCTCGATCGCGAGCCGGGCCCAGGCGCGGCGGGCGAGCTGCCGGCCGGCCCGCGCCCGGGGGTTCTCCTGCCACAGCCGCAAGGCCTGGCCGAAGGCGGACAGGGCGCCGGCCAGGGCGTCGTCCCGCGGGCCGCGGGCGAGGCTCGCGTCGAGCTCGCGCTGGGCCGCCGCGCTGAGCAGCAGGCTCTCCCGGTGGCGCAGGTAGGCGCGCAGCTCGGCCTGGAAGGCTTCGGCGGTCGGGAAGCGCCGGGCGGGGTCCCTGTCGAGGGCGCGCAGGCACAGGGCCCGCAGCTCGTCGGGAACTCCGGCCGGCAGGCTGCCGACGCGGCCGGTGACCGCCTGGACGACGGTCTGCACGAAGGTCGCGCCGGAGTGGGGCGAGCGGCCGCTCAGGATGCGGAACAGGATCCCCCCGAGCAGGTAGGTGTCGGTCTCCGGTCCGATGCTCGCGCCGTCGCCTTCGGCGAGCTCCGGCGGCATGTAGCCCGGGGTGCCGCAGGGGCGGCGCACCGCGCTCCGGTGGCGCAGGCGGGCCGGCTCCTCCAGCTCGACCGCCAGCCCCCAGTCGGTCAGCAGCACCTCGCCGTAGCGGCCGAGCATCACGTTGCCGGGCTTGAGGTCGTTGTGCACCACCCCGCGGCTGTGGGCGTAGGCGACCGCGTTGCAGACCTGCAGGAGGATCTCGAGGTGCTCGTCGAGGGCGTCCGGGCGGGCCTCGAGGCGCTGTTTCCAGGTCTCGCCCTCGACCAGCTTCATCGCGAGGAACAGCCCGCCGTCGGGCCCGCGGCCGAGGTCGTGGACCGGGACGATGTTCGGATGCTCGAGCCGGCCGTTGAACAGCGCCTCGGTCAGGAAGCCGCCGCCGCCAGCGAAGGGCTCGTCGGACCTGTCCGTGCCGAGCGGCACCTTGAGGGCGACGTCGCGGTCGAGCACGGTCTGCCGCGCGCGGTAGACGATCCCCACCCCGCCCCGGCCGAGCTCGCCGCCGGGCACGAAGCTCCCGTCCTCGGGTGCGGGCAGCGCCGGCGGCTCTTCCGCCAACGGGCGGTAGGTCGCCTCGCCGGACAGCGCGGTCCATTCGGCGTCCGCCCCGAGGGTCTCCGACCACAGCGCGCGGACCGTCGCTTCGTCCATCGTTCCTCCCGCCTCGAGTGTAGCAGCGCGGACCCGGGCGGCGCGATCGCTTCGAGGCGGGTCGGAGGAAGGCGCCGCGCCGGGCGGGATCAGGACGGCAAGCGTGCGTCGATCGCGGCGCACAACCCTTCCGGGTCGGGGGCGCGCAGGACGAGATCTTCCGCGTCCGGGTCGCGGAGCTCGATGGCGACCCGCTGCGTCGACAGGGTGGCCAGCTCGAGCAGGCCCTTGCGCGGCCGCACGGTCACGCACTGGATCGCCGTCAGGGGCCAGCGTTCGACCTGCTCGGGCTCGTGCTTCTGCTTGCGGGTCGGGATGGGAGCGAGACAGAGAGAGTGTTCCTCGTCGTAGACCAGCCGCTTCCTGCCCTTCCTCATCCCGGCGGTGATCCCGCAGGACCACAGGAAGCTCGCTGGTTCCAGCCCGTCGCGCCCGGCGAGATCCTTGAGCGTGCGAAGCTGCTTGCGTTGACCCCAGAGAGAACCCAGCACACCGAAAAATGCGCCGAGGCAACCGTTGACCAGGGCCGAGTAGACACCGGCGTAGGAGCTCCTCGGCTGCATGAAAGGCGGCAGACGTGGATTCGGGGGCGGCGTGGTCGCCTGGTCGTGGAGCCACAGCGACCCCCCGATCAGACTGCACAGCACCCAGATCACGATGACGTGGCGGAACAACATCCGGCGCAGGTGGCCGGGGTCGGCGGTACGCAACTTCGTTTCCATTCGGACCTCCACACGGAGGATCCTACGGGATCCCGGGGCTCGCCGCATCTGTCCGCGCCGACGGCGAGGGGCTGTCTACGGGGGCCGAGCGACGCAGCTTGCGGCGGCGAGGCCCTGCGAGAACGAGGATTTGCTACCTGACAGCGCCCAGCCTTGGCACACGTTCCCGCCGACCCTCGCTCCGAGGTACGAGGAGCGATGGTCAAGGGCTGCAGGCTGCACAAGAGGAGTTGGGTGGCAGCCCTGGGGACTCATAGGGGGACATCAATCAAGACAACAAACACCTCGTTCCCTGGGGACCGGTAGACGCCACGGTGCTTCCCCGCGCGTCAAATTCCGATCGACGCGCGAATGTCGCGCGCTCCTCCGCGGACCGGCCCGCCCTCAGGCGTTCGAGCTCCTTCGCATGCGCATGAAGATGCCGGCGATCATGCCGATCGCGCCGCACAGCAGGGCCAGTCCGAGGTCGAAGGAGCCGGAGCCGTCGGGCGGGTGGGCGTGGTCCGCGTCCACGCCGAGCTCGACGCCGCGCAGGTACACCGCCTGCGCGGACTGCCCGGTGAGGAAGACGATGCGCGCGCTGTCCGCGGAGCCGCTGGCGGTGAAGGACAGCGCGAAGCGCTTCCAGTCCGCGCCGAGCGTCAGCTGCCGGTGCAGCCCTAGCGGCGCGTTGTCCCCGCCGGCGACCCCGGCGAGCACCGCCCGCGGCGCGTCCGCGCGTGCCTCGAAGCGCAGCGTGTAGCGCTCTCCCTCCGCGACCGGGGAGCCCGGACGCTCGAGCCGGATGTGCCCGAGCTCCGTGCCGGGTCGGCGCGGACGGAGCGCGAGGCCGTCCTCGGTGATTTCGAGCTCCGCCTCTGCGTCCTCGCCGAGGACCAGGCGCCAGCCGTGCGGCGGGGCTTCCGCAAGCCCCTCCCGCGGATCCTGGTGCGGGGCGCCGCTCTGCAGCGGCGGCTCCTGGGCGACGAGGGTGAGCGCGAGCAGTCCGAGGCATGCGAGTCGCAGCATGGTTCTCCCCCCTTCTCGCGGCATGGTGGACGGTGGGGCGAACCGTGTCCAGCGCTGGTCAGAATTCGATCGGACGATCAAAAGGAGTTGATCATCGGATATTCGCGTCCGGGGAAGCACAGTGGCGTATACCTGTCCCCGGGGAACGAGGTGTTTGTTGGCTTGTTGATGCCCCCCTGTGAGTCCCCCGGTGGGGGACCACCGTGTAGCGAGCAACACTGTC
>JAUIEM010000334.1 GCA_030428695.1 bacterium | reverse complement strand
TGTGCCTAACCACGATCAACGAGGGCTGCGTGACCGCGTTCTTTGAGGGACCGGCGTGGAGTCGCCCGCTGCGCGTTCGTGCGCCACGCTCCGCTGATAGCACTGCACGAGCGCGGCAAGCCCCTCGGTGATCAGCCCCACAGCTCTCGCGAGCTCGGCGCGATGCCGACCGGGCCGGTCGGCGACGTCTCGATCGATGACGCCCGCGACGACGAGGAGCGAGGACTTGACGAGGTCAAGCACGGCACGATCCTGTTCGGGCGGCGGTTCGGGGAGCGAGTTCATCGCGACGCTCCAGCCTTGGCGTCGAGCTGGGACCCGTGGCCGAAGGCCTCGAAGAACGCTGCTTCGTCGAGCTGCCTGAGCTTGTTCTGGACGCCGTAGGCGAGGATATCCCCGCACATCGTGGTCAGCATGCGGAGATTGCCCATGGCCTGCTCGCACAGGACGTCGCGGAGACCTTCGGCCATGAGCTGGGGCGCGCCGGCTGCCGCCAGGGCGTGGTCCAGATAGCTCTTGAGGTCGGTCGACGCCCAGGGCTTGAGGTGAAGCCGCACACGGACCCGGCTTCCGAGTGGAAGGAGCTCCGCGGAGCGGAAGCGATTCGGCAGCCGCCGGTCGCCGCAGAGAACGACGGTCAGTAGGTTTTCGGAGTCGAAGTTTGCGCTGCTGAGGAGACGCAGCTCCGTCAGGCAGGAGGTGCAGACCTCCTGAGCCTCGTCCATCAGCAGGACCGGCCGCATCAGGGTCGCCTTCATGTGGCTCCGGAATCGTTCGCGGAGGGCCTTGAAGCTTCCCCAGCGGTTCCGTGGGGCCAGATCGACGCCGAAGACGTCACCCAGCTCTCGGTAGAAGTCGCCCGTCTTGCTTTGAGGGCGTTGCATGACCCCGACGCTGAGCTCGTCGAGGTTCTGCAGCCAGTCTGCGACAACCTGGAGAGTCTTGGACTTCCCGAGGCCAGGCTCTCCGGAGATCAGTGCGAAGCCACCATGCCGCACGAGGAGCCGAAGGCGGAACTGAAAGGACTCGAGGCCAGGCGGGCGCCAGAGATCCTCGACAGGAACCTGAGGCAGAAAGGGGTTGTACTTGAGGCCGTACATGGCGGAAAGGTCGCGGTCGATCATGGCTTCTCCCGGTCTTTGTCGGAGTTGAAGGGTAGGTAGGCAGGAGGCCTGCCGGTCGCCGCGAAGTCCCGGAGGATCTTGCGGGCGAGCGGAGGCAAGGGCTCGTCGGCCTCGTCACCGATCTCTTCGACCGGTCCGATCGGATCGACAGAGCGGCGCCGAGCGTCGGCGTTCTTGTGCTTGTCCAGGGGCCGGATCGTGGCGATCTTGGACTTGGTCCTGGGATCGACGATCCAGGCCATGGTGAGGTCCCAACGACGGTAGCGGACGTGGAGCCTGTCGAGTGTCCGGAAGCGTGAAGGGATCTCGAAACGGATACCCTCGATCGAAACCGTTCCGTCTCCCCGACGCTGCCTTCGACTGCCAGAGGCGGAGAAGCGAAACCGCAGCTCCGCGATCTTCGGACTGCTTCGGCCTGCGCTCGCTCCTCGGAGCGCTTGCTCCATCGGAGGAAGACCGATCTCCTCGTGCGGCTCCTTGTGGTACTCACTTTCGAGCCAGGCAAGGGTGAAGCGGTTGAGGAACTCGAGGCTCAGCGGCTCAACGTTCTCGAGGAGCTTGAGCATGCGCCCCTCGAGGGTTCCCCAGAAGCGCTCCTGTTTCCCATTCTGATGCGGGCTGTAGGCCAGCGTCGTCGCATGCTCGATGCCGCTCAGGGCGAGCCCGTTGACGGTCTCGGCGGCGAGCATCGCTCCGCCGTTGTCTGTCATCAGCTTCCGCGGCAGACCGCGCTTCAGGAAGGCCTGGCTGAGGCAGTGGAAGAGGGTCTCGGCGGATTCGACCGGATACCACTGGACGTGGCACACGAGTCGGGAGTGGTCATCGAGGGCGGCGCAGGCGACCGGCGTCAGCCACTTGCCGTCCGCCCCGAGCACACGCCTTGAGGCCTCGTGGAAGTCGAGGTGCCACAAGGCATGGACGTGGGTCGCCTCGAAGCTGCGAGTCTCGAGTCTCGCCAGGCGCTCGGCGGCCTTCTTCTGGCCTCGGGTGCGCGCCTTCCTCCTCTTGAGCCAGCCCCGCTGGCGCATCCTCCGCCGCACGGACTGGTAGGAGGGCGCCGGGCCCAAGGCTGGCTGCTCTTCGACCAGGACGCGGAGGTTGTCGGCGTGCAGCTTGTAGCTCCAGCTCGGGTGCGCCTTGTACTGCAGTTCCAGGGCGCGGAGGAGGTCCTGGCTGAAGGCCTTCGTTCTCCCGCGATCCTTGCGCACGGAACGACGAAGGACCTCGATCGGGTTGTCGGCGTCGCGTACCAGGTAGTACCAGCGCTCGATCGTCGAGAAGCCGAAGCGCAAGGGCTCCCCCGTCACGGGGTGCTTGAAAGTCTCTCCGGCGATCCTCCTCAGCGACTTCCCCAGCTCGCCCCGCTTCGGCGGAGAGGCGAGCAGTGGGCTGACGATCGCGAAGCGCAAGAGGGTCCACGGGTCGATCGGGGCGGAGTCGTCGTCGGCCATGTGTTCTTCCTGCCGACGCGAGCGCTGCGTCGGTTTCGGGACGGCTGCCGATCTTCGAATCCCTCTCAGAGCATGGCCAACTCCAACTTCTGCGGATGTGCGATCGCCCTCACGAAGCGAGGTTCGGAGGGCTGGCCCCGGTCGTCACGAAGGACACACAGCCGGCGATCTCGGAGACCTCGGGCGGCTCGGAGGTGAGGACGGCGAAGAGCGAGGACGGAAGCTCGTCGTTGCGGAGCGACGCGGGGAAGAGGCCTCGGGCCCTCGTCCAGGCCTCCGAGGAGGGAAAGGCGTCTCGGAACCAGTCCATCCAGCGCTTGACGGTCAGGGGTGAGACATCGAGGAGCGACCTGAGCCTGCGAAAGCACCAAGAGTCCGGCCGCTGCTGGTGGAAGGCGAGCACGAGTACGACCACGCAGGCGAAGTAGACGCGCCGGCCCAGGAAAAGGACCGAAGGCGGCAAGGACCGGCGTCGGCATCCCTCTCTCGCGCAACACAGACTTCGACGGGTTCGGTGTCGAGGATCGAGGCGGATCAGCGAGCCGCGGGGCTTGCGCTCGTAGTCGGACCTGTGGAGGCTCCCACCGCAGCGGCTACAGCCTGCCGCCTGGTGCCGAGCGCTCAGCTCTTCGTCAATCTCTGCAAGAAGCTCAAATAGCCTTGGATCCGAGAGGTAACTCCGCAACAATGTCCCCGTCCTTTCGGACAGGGGAGCCCCCTTGGAATCCGCCAAGATCTGTGAGGGGGCTCCCGCCTTTCCCTTCTTAGATCTCGGTCAGAATGGGCTCGTTCCCCCTCAAAGAGCGTGGACGGTCATATCTTCTTGGGCCGCAACGCCTGGGAACTGAGGCATGCGGACCGTCCACTCATGCGCGTACAGGACGGCATCCCGTCCCTGCCGCGCGAGCCGCTTCGCCGAGCTTCGTTCGAGTTCGCCCTACAGCGGATCTTTGGAGACGCGGGCGGGGCCGAGGTTGAGCAGCTCTGGCGTGCAATGAACGTCGCACGGGAGCAGGCGCACGGAACGCTCCTCGTCGTCTCCTCGGGAGCTGAGGCTGAAGCACAGCGTCTTGCCGGACAGTGCACCGCGGTTGAGCCGGCTCCCCTCTCGTCTGATCTCGTTAGATCCATCACGGCCATTGACGGAGCCGTGATCGTGGATCCGCAGGGGGTCTGCCATGCAATTGGTGTCATCCTGGATGGAATGGCCGTCGCGGCTGGCGATAGCGGCCGAGGCGCGCGATACAACTCCGCGCTGCGCTATCTCGAAACCGCGCGGGTAGAGTTCGGTCATAGAGTTCTGGCGCTGGTCGTCTCAGAGGACGGGATGATAGACCTCTTGCCGACCCTCCGATCTCCGATACACCGCACCGAGATCGAGGCTCGCGTGGACACCTTGCGGCGACTCGCTTCCGACGAGCGTGCAAGCCGAACGATCTTTCTCCGGACCGAAGAGTGGCTTCGCGAACATGCCTTCTACCTCGACAGCCCCACGTGCGAGGAGGTCAATCGACTGGTCGAGGAGATAGAGACCGCTTGGCGGGAGAACAACGAGGGGGCGCCCCGCATTGTGCGGGCTCCCTTCGAACCGCATCCCGACTTTGATCCTGCCTTCTTGATCGGCGACTGACCCGAGTTCCGATCTCGGGGGTCTGTCCCCGCCTCTCGCCCCCCATGCCCTTTCGGTAGCGGGGCTCCCTCCCGGTAGGGGTCGTTCCTTGCCCGGAGGCGGAGCCCGCGGTCCAGGGGCATGCGCATGGCGGGAGCGGGCGATCTGTGGCGGTGAACGTCGACATCCTCGGCAAGGGGTGGCGCTTCCCGTTCGCCATCACCAAGCGGAAGGGCGGCACCGGGACGAGCGCGTCCCTCTCGGAGTCCGAGGGGGTCGAGCACGTCAAGGAGTCGATCCGCCAGATCCTCGGGACGCCGATCGGGTCCCGGGTCATGCGCCGCGACTTCGGCTCCCGGCTCCACCAGATCGTGTTCGCGCCGAACGACTCGACCATCGACACGCTCGTCGAGCACTACGTCCGCCAGGCGATCGAGCGCTGGGAGAAGCGGGTGATCGTCGGGCCGGTCACGGTGGTCCATAGCGAGCGCCACCTCGGCCGAGTCGAGATTGGCGTCCAGTTCCGGATCATCCGCACCAACGTCGCGGGGAACCTGGTCTTCCCCTTCTACCTGCAAGGCGCCGGGGAGGGGACGCGATGACGGCCGTCCGGGTCCCGCCCATCGACTACACCTCGCGCGACTACGAGGCGATCCGGGACGACATGGTCCGGGCCATCCCCTTCTACACGGAGGAGTGGACGGATCACAATCCGACCGACTTCGGGATCGTCCTGATCGAGCTGCTCGCCTTCGTCGCCGACGGGCTCCACTACTACATCGACCGCGCCGCCGCCGAGGCTTTCCTGCCGACGGCGATCAAGCGGCAGAGCGTCATCAACCTCCTCAAGCTCATCGACTACGAGCTGCGGAGCGCCGTGCCGGCGAGCGCCGACGTGGTGTTCACGCTGCCGCAGGTCTTCCCCGAGGACGTGCTGATCCCAGCGGGGACGCGGCTCGCGACCGCGGCCGAGTCGAGCGAGGGCCCCGTCGACCTTGAGACGGTCGCGGACCTGGTCATCCCGGCCGGCGAGACCGAGGGGTCCGTGAGCGCAGCGGAAGGCAAGACCGAGGAGGAGATCGCCGGTCGCTCCGACGGGACGCCGTTCCAGCGGGTCCAGCTACGGGGAGCGCCGATCGTCGACGGCACGCTGCAGGTCCTGATCGACGAGGGGGCCGGCGAGGAGACCTGGACCGAGGTCGACAGCTTCGTGCGTACCGGCGCCCGTGACCGGCACTACTACGTCCAGCGCGACGAACAGGACCGGCTCACGGTCTTCTTCGGCGACAACGCCCAGGGCCGCATCCCGGCAGCCGGTGCCTCGATCCGGGCCGTCTACCGCGTGGGCGGCGGCGCCCGGGGCAACGTCGGCGCGGGGACGATCCGAACCGTCGTCAGCGTGCTGACCCACCGCGGGAGCCCGCTCACGGTCGAGGTGACCAACCCCCTGGCCGCCTCGGGGGGCGAGGAGCGCCAGTCGATCGAGGACGCCAAGCGGCAGGGGCCGCGCACGCTTCGCGCGATGGGGCGGGCGGTCACGCTCGAGGACTTTGAGATCCTGGCCGAGGACTTCCCCGGCATCGCCCGGGCTCGCGCCCTGCTCGGCGTCGGCGCTGAGGGCGGGTGCTGCTGCGGTGTGACGATCCACGTGGTCCCCGAAGGCGGCGGGCAGATGAGCGCCGACCTCCGCGACCGCCTCCACGCGCGCCTCGAGGCCATGAAGATGGCCGGGACCTGCCTCGACCTGGCCGACGCCGAGTACGTCGAGGTCGACATCGACGGCGCCGTCTTCATCGGACCGACCTTCGTCCAGGCCGAGGTCGAGCAGGCCTTCCTCGACGAGCTCGACCGCTACTTCCTGCTCGACGGGCAGTTCGTCGACTTCGGCCGCGGCGTGTTCCTCTCCGACCTCTACGCCCTGATCGATGGCGTGGACGGCGTCGATCACGTCGATCTCTCGAAGGTGACCCGCCGGCCGGCCCCGAAGCTCGAGGTCTGGAGCGGCGACGCAACCTTCGACCCGGTGACCGTTGGACCGACCGCCGTGCGGGAGACCTGGACGGCGACCTTCATGTCGCCGACCGAGTTCTCCGTCCGCGGCGCCGCGTCCGGGATCCAAGCCGCGCGGGGGCGCCTTGATGTGCCCTACGTCGCCGACCGCGCCCAGGTCTCCTTCGAGATCAAGGCGGGCGCCGTGCCGATGCGACCCGGAGACCGGGCGACCTTCGTGACGAGCGCCTACCTGGGCAACGTGCCGCTCGCCCCGGACGAGGTGATGGTTCGCGGCAGCGTTCGGCTCGGGCTCGCGGGCGGCAGCCGAGGGACGAGGCGATGCGGATAGCCGGAAGAAGCCTGGGCGGCAGGAGCGGACTGCGTGTGGCAGCGGCTCGTGGAGTGGATTCGGAGGTGGCTCGCGCGCCTCGTTCTGTGGACGCGAGAGCTTCTCGCGCTTCCGTCATCGAAAAGGAGTGACGACATGGCAGATCTGTTCAGCAACTACTCGGAATCGGCGGCGGCCCACCCGCCGCTCGACCGCCTGGCGCCGAAGCCGGTTTCCTTCGCAGGGAAGCAGGCGACTGCGGTCCAGGACGACGCCGGCGGGGAGCTCCCCCGCGGCCGGACGGTGATCACCGTCAACTTCGCCAACCCGACCCAGAACGAGGACTCCCTCGACGGGGTGCTGGTCAAGGGGCCGGCCGGCGAGGGGGACATCCAGGCCGACCTCACCTACGACCCGGTGATCGTGGGGACCGAGGCGGTGTACGGAGCGAGTGACTTCGGCGCCCCGGCCGGGGCCGAGTCGACCGTCGCTGCGGCCACCGCCTTCGGCAGCCGTCAGCTCCCGGTGAGCGACCCGGATGGCTTCGCCCCCGGCCAGAAGGTGCTGATCGAGAACCCGATCGACGGCGGCTTCACCTTCGCCGAGATCGCGAGCGTGGTGGGCTCCACGCTGGAGCTCGCCCACGACCTGAACATCGACATCGAGGCCGGGGCGGCCGTGCGGACGGCGAACGACATGGCGCCCCTGAATCTCGGCGTCGACTACGACTGGGCCGACTCGTCGCTCGGCCTGATCACGATCCACGACACGCCGGCTACGGCCGACAAGGTGATCGGCGTCTCCTACGCCACCCAGCTCGAGGACTACGCCGGCGGCGACGTCTACGCGCTCTCGGGGGAGCTTCCGCACCCCGACTACGCGAAGGCCGATGCCATCATCAGCGATCCGGCGGTGGAGCTGCTCGGGAGCTGGTCGCCCGGAGAGACGCAGTTCAACGTCGACCGCTTCGACGAGGCGGGCTTCGGCCGGCCGATGTCGGTCTACCTCATCCCGAAGGATGGCGAGGCGACCCCGAACCTGGGCCTCGCCCGCGGCGTCCCCGTGACCGTCATGCCGCCGATCCCGACCGGCGTGAAGACCGAGGCGGGCAACCGCCGGGTCAGCCTGTTCTGGGACGACCTGCTCGCCGGCGGCGGGCTGCTCGACGGCTACGACCTGATGCGCTCGAACGGACCGAAGTTCGTGCCGACCGGCGCCAAGAAGATCAACCTCGAGACCATCGGCACGCCGAGCTTCAGCGACAGCGAGGGCGCTCCGAACCGGGTGCCGGTGGAGGAGGTGCCCGCGCCGGTCAACTGCTCGACCTACTCCTACGCCGTGGTCTCGAAGATCGGCACGACCCTGTGGGACACGCCCACCAGGCCGACCACGGCTGACGACCCGGGCCAGCCCACGGCCATCAAGGCGCTGGCCGACGCGTAGGAGGCGACCCGTGCGGCTCGAGTTCACCTGCGCCCGGTGCCTCACCGAGTTCGCCGCCTTCCGTAACGGCAAGGCGACGGCGGTGGCGAAGTGTCCGGGCTGCGGGGGACTCTGCCGCGACCCGGTGGACCGCGAGGGGGGGATGCGGGTCCGGCAGGAACAGGGGGCGATCGTCCTCGAACCGGCCGGCTCCGTTCCCTCCGCTCGCTTCCGCTGTGTGGACTGCACGCGGGAGTTCACCGCCCGCGCCGACGGCAAGGTGGCCATCGTCTGCCCCGGCTGCGGCTCGGGCCGCTCTCGGCAGGTCTCGCCGGCCGCGACGGGCATCGGGCTCGGGGCGAGCCGCCCCCTCACCCGTGCCGAACGCAAGCGCAAGCGCTTCGTCACCCGCTGGCACGCCAACTTCGAGACGCTGCGCAAGCACGGCGACGCGCTCCTCGAGGCGATGGGCCCGCTTGAGTTCGACGAGGAGCGACGGGCCGAGGTCCAGGCCCTCATCGAGACCCTGGTGACCGAGGCCGAGGCGATCAAGGAGGCCAAGATCGAGCGCTACCTGGCGAGGCTCTCCGAGCATGGAGTGTGAGTCCAGGCCCGTCCCCGACCTCTTCTCCGACTACTCGCGGCCGGCTTCCGAGGCGGCTGGTCTGGAACGATACGTCGTCCGCTCGCTCGCGCTCAGGCGGGGCTTCGAGGGGCCGCAGGTCGTGGTTGCCTGGGAGGCGCCCCCGGAGCCCGAGCGGGTCGCGCGCGTCCGGCTCGTCCGGCGCTTCCTCGCCTTCCCCGAGGGGCCGGACGACGGGATGGTCCTGGTCGACGGCCCAGCCGAGGCCGGCCGCTTCACAGATCTCGACCTTCCGGCCTGCGCCTGCACCTACTACACCGTCTTCTCCCTCCGCGCCGACACCGGCGAGTGGGTCGCGCTCCCGCGCGCCCGCGGCTCGATCATCCCGGTGGAGACCGGCTACTTCGGCGCCAGGCTCATGGCGCTGCTCCCCGAGCTCTACCTGATCGCCGACAAGAAGCTCGAGCGGGGCGGGACCGGCAAGCTGGCCCTGGAGCGGCAGCAGGACCCGGCGAGCGGCGAGTGGTTCAACCTCGACGAGGACGGGCGCACCGCCAAGGGCCAGCTGGCGCGCTTCCTCAAGATCTTTGGCGGGGAGCTCGATCTCGCCCGCGGGCTGATCGACTGCCTGCCCAGGCAGCACGACGTCGACGAGACCTGCGCCCGGAACCTCTCGCACATCGCGGCCCTCGTCGGCCTCGAGCTCAATCGTGAGCTGTCGATCCCGCAGCAGCGTGAGGAGATCAAGCGGCAGGTCGAGGTCTACCGGCTCAAGGGGACCGCCGCGGCGATCGGAGCCAAGGCCCGGAGCATCACCGGCTTTCCGGTCGGGGTCGACGACTGGTGCGACAACATCCTCGTCGCCAACCACGAGGACCGCCGGGTGGCCAATCTCTCGGCCCCCTGGCGCTCGCGGGCGGGCCTGCCGGACGACCCCACAGCCTACGTCATCGACGGCTCGCCAGGCGGGCTCTACTCCTGGGGCCGCTTCGGCGTGTTCTTCCAGATCCCCTGCGAGGAGTGCCTGCCCCGCTGGGTGGTCGAGAAGCTCGCCCGGGTGCTCCCGCGGCTCACCCCGGCCTGCGCCGAGGGGCGGCCCATCTTCCTCGACTGTCGCTACGAGGAGACCTACGACCGCGACCGGCTGGACGAGCGGCATCGCACCGTCATCACCGAGCGGCCCCGGCTCGAGCGGGTCTACGACCTCTGCTGGCTCTACGCCAACGACGAGACCCGCCTCTCGAACAGCCGCTTCCGCGCGGCGGCGCCCGGCGTGGCCTGCGGCGACGTCTGGTGGGACTGCATCGAGGTCGAGGACGAGGTCTACGTCGAGGACGCCCGCCGGCTCCGATGGCTGTTCGCCAACGACCCGCACCGGCGCTCCAACAGCCGCTTCCGGACGGCGACCCCGGTCGACTACGCCCTCGACGCCTGGTCCGACCGCCTTGACCGGCGCGTGGACCGCGAGCCTGTGGACGCGCGCGGCCGGTGGCTCCTGGCCAACCGGACCGACCGCCTCGCCAACCGCCTCCATCTCGCCCCCTTCTCGGGGCCGGCCGCCGACCTCTGGGCCGACGAGCGCGAGCAGGTCCCCGCGGGGGGTGTGGCCCGCACTTTCGGAACGTGGATCACCCGGGATGTCGAGCCGGCAGCAAAGGGGCTGGGCTGGCTGGTCACGAACGACCCGGGGCGCACGTCGAACAGCCCTTACGTGGCGGGGGGCGCTCCCTTGGCGACCGATCGGTGGCGAGACAACTGATGACGCGGGACGACGCTGGCAGACCCATCGACCGGCGGCGGGCCGAGCTCGCCCGGGCGGGTCGTGTGACCGAGCGCTACGACGCTGCTGGCGCCGTCCAGGGCCGCTTCCGGGACGAAATCTACCGGCGCCTGCCCGACGGCCGTGAGGTCCTCGTCGAAGCAACGACGCTCCGGGACAACCTCATCGTCGGCACGCTGCCGGTCCTGCTCGCGGGGCTTATGGCCAACGAGCACACCTTCGCCGGCGGGATCCTCTACCACGCCATCGGCGAGGGGCTCGCCGAGTGGGACACGGGCGCCATCGACAAGCCCGACTTCGGCCAGACGCGGCTCGTCACCGAGCACTATCGCAAGGCCCCCGACTCGATCACCTACCTCGACGACGACGGGCAGCCCGTGGACCGGGTGACGCCGACGCTGCTCGTCAAGACGACCTTCGACTACGACGACGCCGGCGCGAACGGCCGCTTCATCCGCGAACAGGGCCTCTTCGGGGGTACGGCCACCCCGGAGAAGGACTCCGGCCTGATGGTCGACGCCATCAACCACCCGGCGATCTGGAAGGACGAGACGATCCGTCTGGTGCGCTTCATCCAGCTCATCTTCTGAGGAGACCCGCGTGGGTTCGAGCACGGCCAACATCTCCCGCAGGCTCTACGACGAGCGGAAGCGCTACGTCCAGACGGTGCTCCAGCAAGGCGTGCCGCTGGCGGACGCCGACTACAACGAGGCGCAGGAGTCGTTCTACGCGCAGATCCGCCGGGCCGTGCAGGCGGCCCTCGGCGACGGCGCGCCGGGCGTGGCCTTCAAGGTCGAGGAGCGGCGCGAGGGCGGGGCCCTGGTCGAGAACGACCTCCTCGTGCGCGGCGGCTACCACCCGCGCAGCGGTCCCGAGCGCCTCTGGGTCGCCGGCCACGGCGCGGCGCTCTACGAGGACGTCCCTTGGTCCGCCTCGCCCGAGATCGCGCCGGGCTCGACCGGCATGACCGCCTGCGAGCTCCACGACAGCGCGGCCTTCTACGAGCCCGACGCCCTGGTCGGCCGGACGCTCATCCCGAACG
>JAUIEM010000333.1 GCA_030428695.1 bacterium | reverse complement strand
TGCTGGGCGAGCGCGACCGCGAGGCCGTGCACGCCGCGCTGGCGGCGGCCGAGCGCCGCACGGTCGGCGAGATCCTGCCCGTCGTGGTCGAGCGCTCCGACCCGCACCCCGGCGCGAAGTGGCTCGCCGCCGCCGTCGTGGCGCTGCTCGGCACCGCCCTGCTGGGCCCCGCCCTGCCGTGGGACCAGCCCGCCCTGGTCGTGCTCGCCCAGGTGGCGCTCGGCGCCCTCGGCTGGGTGCTCGCCCGCGCGCTGCCCGACTTCCAGCGCCTGTTCGTGCCCGAGCACCGCGCCACCGCGGTCGCCGAGGAGCAGGCCTTCCAGGAGTTCCACGCCCACGGCCTGCACCGCACCGAGGCCGCGACGGGCGTGCTGCTCTTCGTCAGCCTGCTCGAGCGCCGCGTCGTCGTCCTCGCCGACGAGGGCATCGCCGCGAAGGTGCCCGAGGACTTCTGGGTCGACGTCGACGCCGCCGTCCTCGCCGGCATCCGGCGCGGCTCCCTGCGCGACGGCCTCGTCGAAGCCATCCACCGCGCCGGCGACCTCCTCGCCACCGAGTTCCCCTGGAAGGAAGGCGACCGCAACGAGATCCCCGACCGCCTGATCGTCCGCGCGGAGTGACCCTTGACGAAGCCGGGCGTCGCGAGCACGCCCGACGGAACTCTCACGTTCGCAGACTGTTGCCGAATCTCGTCCCGACGTACTTCCGTGCGTCTTCGACCCCTAGGCGAACGCTGCCAGGCCCGCTGCGCACGAAGAGGTCGCCCTCTGGACTGCTCTCGAGGCCCTTCCATCGCAGCAGGACAGGTTCCGGGCTTCGCTGGCAGCTGACTAGGCAGATTGTCTTTCCCTCGACGATCTGTGTCTTCGGGTCGATGCAAGTGCTTGCGCGGTCTCCTAGGCCGTTGCGCACGACCTGTGCCAGATGACGCATGAACTTGTCGTCGTTCTCCAGTCGGTCGTGCTCCAGCCCGAGGACCGTCCCATCGTCATCGACCCCGATCAGGAGATCCCCGCCCTCGGTGTTGAGGAACGCAGCGATCGTCTTGAGCGCGGCGTGGGTCACGTGCTTGTCGTCCTTGCGGTCCTCCTTCAGGCTCCAGCGCAGGCTCGATTTGAATTCCAGGGTCTTCGACTCCTGCAGCTTGAGGAGCTCCTCAGCCCGCCGGTGGCGGCGGATATAGTCGTCGAAGAGGAAGTTCTTCAGGGCGCGGCCGAAGTCGGGGTCGTCCGTGATCCGCTTGTAGAGGTCGAAGTTGGTCTCGACGATCTCCTGGATCTTGTCCTCGACCTTGGGGTCGAACGTCAGGCGGACGTTCTCGCGCGTGTTCACCCGGGCGCTGGCATCGAGACCGGTGTCCGAGTCCAGCGCGTCGCGAATGTGCTCGAGCGTGACGCGGTGCTCGGGGCCTAGGTTCAGGCCGAAGCGTTCGTTCAGGGCGGCGATGATCTGGGACAGGGCTTCCAGATCGTCGTCACCGCCGCCGCCCCGCGGCTTCGATCCCACTGGATCCAGCTGCCCCGCCTGGCGCTCGAGCGCGATCTTCCCCCGACTGCTCTGCTGGACCCGGTAGGACTCCATGTCGATGTTCTGCTGGACCTCGCGCGGAAGCTCCTCGCGGTCGGCCGGAAGCAGCCGCTTGAGGTAGCGCACAAAGACGTACAGCTTCTCGAGGTCCGGATCGGCGAAGGTCAGCACTTGCGAGAGGAAGGCGTACAGTCGGACATAGTCGGTGAGCTGCCCGCGAAAGTCGCGACCCTCGTCAGGGGCTAGGTCACCGAATCGCTGCCGAGTGGGTTCCAGGACCGCGTAGAGCCGGTCCTGGGTGGCCTTGCCGTCGAAGTAGATGCGGGCGAAGTCCTCCACGTCGTCCGCAGTAAAAACACCGAAGTCGAGGAGCCGGCCCTGCACCTCGTAGAGCAGGTTCGGATCGGTTTCCTCCGAGAGGAGGGACGTCTCGTAGTAGGGCTCGAAGGCTCTCTTGATCTCCTCGGCTTCGTTGGCGAAGTCGAGGACGCAGGTGGCCTTCTTGCCGGGGTGCGTGCGGTTCAGGCGAGAGAGGGTCTGCACCGCGCCCACGCCGCCGAGCTTCTTGTCCACGTACATCGTGTGGAGCAGCGGCTGGTCGAACCCGGTCTGGAACTTGTTGGCAACGACGAGGAAGCGGTACTCCTGCTTCTCGAATTCTGCTGCGGTCTGGCGCTCACCGATCACACGGTCGTGACCAGCCGAGTTCATGCCGGACTCGGTGTACGCATCCCCGCCGTCCTTCACGGTGCCCGAGAAGGCGACCAGGCTCTTCCAGGGGTGCCCCTTCTCCGCCAGGTAGCGGTCCAGGGCGAGCTTGTATCGCACCGCGTGGAGCCGTGAGCGGGTGACGATCATCGCCTTGGCACGGCCTCCGATGGCGGTCGCTACCTGCGCGGCAAAGTGCTCGACACAGATGCCGATCTTCTCGTTGATGGCATGCGGATGGAGTTCGACGAAGGCCTTGAGCATCGCCTCGGCCTTGCGCTTCTCGTAGCGCGGGTCGTCCTCGATCTTCTTCAGTAAACGCCAGTAGGCCTTGTAGGTCGTGTAGTTCGCGAGCACGTCGAGGATGAACCCCTCCTCGATCGCCTGCCGCATGCTGTAGAGGTGGAACGGCTCGAACTTCCCGTCCGCGCGCTTCCTGCCGAAGAGCTCGAGGGTCTTCGGCTTTGGGGTGGCCGTGAAGGCGAAGGTCGAGAGGTTCGGCAGCCGACCGCGGCTCTTGATCTCCTCGAGGACCCGGTTCTCCAGTTCCTCCTCAGGCGTCTCCGCGCCGGCCTCCTCCCGTTCCGCCTGCTCGAGGTCGCCTGCGGCCAGGACAGCCTTGAGGCTCTTCGTGCTCTCTCCTGACTGCGAGGAGTGCGCCTCGTCGACGACCAGGGCGAACCGCTGGCCCGGAAGCTGGCCAATCTGCTCGGCGATCACGGGGAACTTCTGAAGCGTCGTGACGATGATCGTGCGTCCCGCCTCCAGAGCCTCCCGCAGCTGGCGAGATGTCTGGTCGATGTTCTCCACGACACCCAGGGTCTGCTCGAACTGGCGGATCGTGCGCTGGAGCTGCCGGTCGAGGACGCGGCGGTCGGTCACCACGACGATCGAGTCGAAGACCCTGCGGTCGGCCGCATCGTGCAGCACCGAAAGCTGATGGGCGAGCCACGCGATGGTGAAGCTCTTGCCGCTTCCGGCCGAGTGCTGGATCAGGTATCGCTCGCCTGGGCCGTGCTCGCGAGCGTGTCCGACGAGTCCCCGTACGCAGTCGAGTTGCTGGTAGCGGGGGAAGATCAGGAAGCGCTTGCCGGTCTTGCGTCCCTTGTCGTCCTCGTCCTCGACCTCGTGGATGAACTGGCGGACCAGGTCGAGCACGCTGTCCCTCGCCCAGATCCTCTCCCACAGATAGTCGGTCGGGTAGCCCTGCTGGGTGGGTGGTACCGGTGGATTGCCGGCTCCGCCGAATCGACCTCGGTTGAAGGGCAGGAAACGGGTCTTCGCCCCGGCGAGCTTGGTCGTGACGAATACCATCTCGGGGTCTACGGCGAAGTGGGCGAGGCATCGCCCGTAGGCGAAGAGCGGTTCGCGCGGATCGCGGTCGTTCCGGTACTGACGGACCGCATCCTCGATGTCCTGGCCGTTGAGCGGGTTCTTGAGCTCGGCCGTGAAGATGGGGAGCCCATTCAGGAACAGCGCGAGGTCGAGGCTCTGTTCGCCCTTCTCGCTGTACCGAAGCTGGCGCGCTACCGCGAAGAAGTTGGCTCCGTGCAGACGCTGCAGCTCCTGGTTGAGCCCGCTCGCAGGCCGAAAGTACGCGAGCTGGAACCTGCAGCCCGAGTCCTTGATGCCGTTACGGAGGATATCGAGGGCGCCGCGCCGGCCGATCTCGCGGGAGAGACGCCCGAGGAACCGAGCCTTCACGTCTCCCCCGTGGTGCTGCTTGAGCTTCTCCCACTCCTTCGGCTGCGTGGCGAGGAGGAAGTCCAGGACGTCGGTCGGGATGAGGCAGAGACCGCGGTCGTAGTCTTCCGCTCGGCGCCTGAGGTAGCCTCCGGGAACGTGTTGCTCGCCGTACGGCGGCGTTGACTCGCGCACAGTGGTTGCATCGCCCGGACAGGCATCGGGTCCGTGCTGCAGCAGCGCGCACTCGATCGCTTCTTCGAAGGCGCGTTCGGAAATCACAGGGCTCATTGCACCTCCTCGCGGACGTCTATCTTGCCGGTGACCGCGGCGGAGATGAGGGCGGTGCGAAACTCCCTGAGGCAGCCGATTGCCTCGCGCATTCTGGCGACAAGGGCGTCGATCCCTGCCGTCTCGCAGTCGAGAAATCCGGCGATGGCGCGTTGCTCAACGATTGGAGCAAAGGGAATGCGATAGTGCCTAAGCTGCACTGCAGTCAGGTGGTCGATCGTGTTTGGGTTTCCCCCTGCGACGAACACTCCACGCTTCGCGAGCGCGTACATCAGGTAGAAGAAGTACCGCGGCTCTTCATCACGCGATCGGGGTCGCACGCGGTGTATGGCCTTCTGATAGAAGTACTTCCCGGTGTCGATAGTCCATAGCGCCGTTCTACCGACTTCACCGCCTTCACAGACAAGTAGGTCACCGCCGCGGAGGCCATACCTCTCACGTTCCGATGGAGAGAAGTCCATCTCCGGGAGATCATCCGTGTTGACCGTATCCCACTGCACGTCGACGTTTCGGATGTACGGTCCCAAGTGCTCCCCAGTGACCTTCTTCGCGTCGAGCATCTTCCCAAGCGCTACTTCGTACCTTGCGTAGACTGGGCCCACCTCCCAGTGCGCCGGTATCTCACCTATCCACTCGATGCCGGACTCCTTCATTGGGAATGTCGGGTCGAGTCCGCGGGTAACGGCATGGGTGATGAGGGCGGTGCGCTTCTCCTGGAGTAGCTCCATCAGCCGTTCTTTTTTCTCGACCAGCTCATCGACCTTCGAGGTCTCGTGGTCAAGGAAGGTAGCGATCATGACCTGCTCTTGGCGCTCAGGTAGTCCAACGCGTTCGTTCAGGTAGCTCGTGCTGTCGAGATTCTGGATCCCCGTGCTTTGCTTGATCGACCGCGTGTTGACGCGAGCTGCGTAGAGGGCGGCGTGCAGGTATGTCAGGAATCGCGGATCATTGCCGTCGGCAATAGACAGTCGCGCGACGAAGTTCGAGCAGACCGCAGGCTCACCGTGATCATACATGACGACTGCGCCAACGGGCTGCTTCTCGCCGCCACCCGACTTCTCCAGGAGCAGGTCACCCCTGCCTAGCTGGCGCGCCTGGGCAGCCCTCGGTTCAATCGAGCGTAGTGTCTGGTCTTCCAACCTCACGCGGAGGCGAACTCGATCGAAGTCTGCGACGCGGACGCAAATCATGTCGTGCATCCCGTCGGGTTCGTCTCCCCAGGTTCCGTTCTGACACCCCGTGACGGTCGAGCGCGATCTCCTCACCTTCCAATGTGAAGGGATCCGACCCAGCCACGATACTCCCGAGTCGGTGTACTCCGGATACGGCCTGAATCGCCTCGAACGTGTCTCTTCGAGCGCGCTAAGCCCATCGGGCACCTCGCCGGCATTGTCCGCGGTCACTCCCATCCCCCCTTTGGCGGCCATACACCTTCGAGGGCATCCCTCGTGCCCATGCCATCCCAAACCGGAAGCAGGAATCGTCTAAGCCGTTCGCCCACTTGATCGAAGTCGCTCGGAACACTCGGGAGCGAATTGCGCTCGATGTAGGTCCGCCACTGCCGTGATCGGTGGGCATCGGCATAGAACGCGGAAGTGAGCGCGATGGGGATCGTGGGGTCGATCGTGGTTCGGCGCCGATCGAAAGTCGCGCGGATCGAGCTCGCGAGAGTCCGTGCGTCGAACTCGATGTTTTCGGTGAGCACGTAGAGGTCGTAGAAGTCCTTGTACCGGCTGTTGCGTTCGCCGAGGACCGTCATAGCGTGCAGCTTCTCCGCGACGACGGCAACCGTGGGGTAGGCGCGAATGCGCGGGGCGGGAGCGTCCAGCAGAGGTGGGTACTCCGCCTCTTCCGGTCCTGGTTCGATCGCATTGCCGAATCCCACATCGATCTGCATGCGGACCTCCGCGCGTCCCAAACGGGCCTTGAACTGGATTCGCAGGCCGCCGTACTCGACCTCCTCCCGGATCGGCTCGGCCCGGAGCTCCGAGAGGTCGAAGGTGATCCCGTCATCGGGCACCTGGGTCGAGCAAATGTCGCGGACGCGGCCCAACAGCTCGTCCACTTCGTCGCTCCCGTATCCAGTGAAGTCGAGATCACGTGTGGGCCGGTAGAGCGACCCGCCCCACAGACTGAACAGCATGGCTCCCTTGAGGACGAAGTTCTCGCGGTGGCGGGATTCTCCCAGGCGGAACAGGAACCGCTCCGCCGCGTAGCGTTGCAGGACGAATTGAGGGTCTTCGTGGCGCTCCCTTGCGCCGTTGAGCAACCGGCGGTGGATCGACGCGGCCAGGTCGCGCGGATTGCGCGTCATGCCGAGAAGACCTCGAGGTATGAGCGCATGACAGTGCGTGCCCGGCAGACCTCGGCCGCCCTCTCGATCTCCCTGATGGTTGTGATGCGCAAGCGAACCGCGTCCCGAAGCGCCTCCATGGCAACGTCGATGCCAATCTTGTTCCGGTAGCGGAAGCAATCCACCACGGTTCGTGCCGGGGAGGTGATGGATACGGGGACGCCGAGCATTGTTTGCTGGACAACCCCGTAGGTGAGCATCACTCCGGAGAAGCGGACGATCTTCAGCCTCGCGGGGACCTTGCGCGGCTTGCGCGCCTTGCGGTCGATTGCGATCCAGACGTCCGCTGGAACCTGGGTGCCGATGCCGTGGACGCCGAGAGCGGTCAGGAGGCAGACGATCGCTCCCGGAACGGCGGCCGCCACCATGGCCACGGTCTCGAGCTCGGTGGGCTCGACCTCCACCAGGCGGTACAGGCCGAATCCCAGCTTCTCCACGGCGCCCGCCTCGACCAGACGCTGGATCTGATAGTGGGAGACGCCCAGGCTCTGTACGTCCCGCGGACGGAAGAACGCCCCGATACCGGCTCTCCTCAGGCTGGCTTCCGTCAGTTCCTTCACACCTCGTACTATGGAATTTGTCGGCGGATCCTTGCAAGTGCCGACATCCGACATAGATAAATGTCGGCAAATTTTGCTATCCGCCGACATTTACAAAATTCCTAGCCGGTGACCTCCCTCAGCATGGCCACGATCTCCTCCTCCAGCTCCTGGATGTCCGCCTCGATCTCCTCGAGCGGCCGGGGCGGCCGGTACTCGTAGAAGTACCGGTTGAAGTTGATCTCGTACCCCACGAGACCGACCTCACCGTCCTGGGGGTCCCGGCGAGAGGTGTCGATCCACGCATTGGGCACGTGCGGCTTCACTTCGCGCTCGAAGAAGGCCTCGACCTCCTCCTCGAGGGGCACGCTCTCCGTGTCGCGCAGCTCCGGATCCGGCTCACGGTGGCCGTCCTTGTCGCGACAGGTCTCGGCATCTTCGTTGCGATCGGAGAGCGCGGAGAGGATGGCCTTCTTGATCGGCGCGGCGAGTTTGAGCTTGGCATGCTTAGTCGCCTTCCCAAGCACGGACTCGAACTCAGCGCGATCGAGATACAGGTCCTTCGGAAGCTCCCCGAGCAGCATACGGATCGCCGCCTGCTGTGCCCGTCCTGCCTCTTCGTCCTTCGCCTTGGCAGCGCCCTTCTTCTTCGATACCGCCAGGTTGCGGAAGGCGCGTTCGTCCTCCAGTCGGGCGATCCGTTCGGGGCTTGCCTGGAAGTCCAGCTTCAGGGGCCGCTCGACCGTGATCTTGCGGAAGCCGAAGTGGGTGGTCGGGTAGATGCGACTGACGACCACCTTCCGCTCCTCACCGCTCTCGACGACGGTGCGGGTGGCGCCATCTTCGAACTCGGTCAGCAGCCGCAGGATGTCCTGCTTCTTGTCGAAAGGGATCTCTCGACGCTTCGATCCAAGGGTCTTGCGCATCAGGGTGCTGAACAGACCCCGCTTCGCCTCCTGGTCGAAGTGGGATGCGTCGATGAGTTGGACCTTCCCTCGCTTCTCGGGGCGTTTCCGATTCGTGAGCACCCACACATACGTCGCGATGCCGGTGTTGTAGAAGAGCTGCTCGGGCAGCGCGATGAGCGCCTCGAGCAGATCGTTCTCGAGGATCCAACGACGGATCTCACTCTCACCGCTGCCGGCATCGCCAGTAAAGAGCGGCGAGCCATTCATGATGATGGCGACACGTGAGCCGCCCTGCGCTTGCTCCTTCGTGTGCGCGAGCATATGCAGGAGGAACAGGAGCTGGCCATCACTGATCCGCGGCAGGCCGGGACCGAAGCGGCCGGCTGCGCCACGGTCGTGTTCCGCGCGCACGGCGTCCTGATCGCGCTTCCAGTCCTTCCCGTAGGGGGGATTGGCGATCATGTAGTCGAACGCCGTTCCCGAGTGCCGGTCGTTCGACAGGACGCTCCCGAACGCGATCTTCTCGGCGTCTCGTCCATCGATGGACTTCATGTAGAGATCGGCCTTGCTCACCGCCCAGGTCTCGGGATTGACCTCCTGGCCGAAGAGGTGAACGTCCGCGCCGGCGTTCACGGCGGGCTGGTGGAGCTCGCCCTCGCGGCGCTCTCCAACGGTGATGTGCTCCTTGGCGATCGTGAGCATGCCGCCCGAGCCGCAGCAGGGGTCGTAGATGCTCAGCACAGCCCCGTCCTTGTTGAGCCGCCCCTCGTCTCCGGCGAGCATCAGGTCGACCATCAGGTGGACGACGTCTCGCGGCGTGAAGTGCTCACCCGGATTCTCGTTCAGCGCCTCGTTGAACTTCCGGATGAGCTCTTCGAAGATCGTGCCCATCGTGAAGTTGTCGACGCCCCCCTGATCCGGGTCTGGATGCAGGTTGACCTTGGAATCGCCGAATCGCTGCACGACCTGATACAGGATGCCGGCCTCGTCCAGCTTCGAGATCGTGTTGTCGAAGTCGAACTTCTCGAGCACCTCGCGCATGTTGGGGCTAAAACCCGCGACGTAGTTGCGCAGGTTCTGGGCGATGTGCGGAGCGTCGGCCAGTAGCTTCTCGAAGTCGTAGCGAGAGGTGTTGTAGAAGGCGAATCCCGAGGCCCGCCGGAGCTGCGGGTCGAGGTTCTCGATCTTGCCCTTGTACTTGGCCTGAACCGCCAGGACCTCCGGCTTGGTGGGGGCGAGCACGCAATCGAGGCGGCGCAGCACGGTCAGCGGCAGGATCACGTCCTGGTACTTGCCGCGCTTGAAGGTGTCGCGGATCAGGTCCGCGACGCCCCAGATGAAGCTCACGATCTGGCTGTGGTTCATGCCTGGTCCGTTCACACTTGAGGCTTGGGGTCACTCCTCGTCCGTGCCGAGGTAGCCGAGCTCGCGGAGGTCGTCGAGGACGTCGGCGGGGACGCCTTCGAGGCGGGCGGCGCCGTCGGTCCAGGCGCCCCAGGCCTCCAGGAGGGCCAGGTGGCGGGCGGCGCGGTCGTCGCGGGCGGGGTCGAGCATGCGCAGCTCGCCGGGGTCGGCGTCGAGGTCGTAGACGCGCGCGCCGGCGCCGCCGGGCCCGGTCACGAGCTTCCACTCGCCCAGCGTCACCGCGTGCAGGGCCGGCGGGCGGTCGAGGCGGTCGCCCTCGGCGTGGCGCACCTCGGCGTACAGCGGGCGCGGCTCGACGGTCGGCGCGGCCCCGCGCGCCAGGTCGAGGGCGGAGACACCGTCGCGGCGCGCGCCGGTCGCGTCCAGGCCGAGCAGCTCGGCCAGCGTCGGCGCCAGGTCGACCAGGCGCACGCGCGCGTCCACGACGGCGCCCGCGGGCACGCCGGGTCCGGCCAGGAGGAGCGGGACGCGCAGCTGCTCCTCCCACAGCATCCCGTGGTCCCAGAAGCCGTGCTCGCCCAGCGACTCGCCGTGGTCGGCGATCACGCACACGATGGTGTTCTCGAGCGCGCCGTGCACCTCGAGGCGCTCGAGCAGGCGGCGCACCTGGTCGTCCATGTACGTGACCTCGGCGGCGTAGACCTCGCGGCGGCGCTCCGGCGTCCGCCACAGCTCGCGCACCTGCTCGACGGTGGGCTCGCGCCCCAGGCCGGCGGGCAGCTCGAAGGACACGTGCTCGGCCAGGAACGGGGCCGGGGGCAGCAGCGCGACGTCGTGGGCGTCGAAGTAGTGCACGAGCGCGGCGAAGGGCCCGCCGGCGTGCTCGTCGAGCCAGGCCAGGGCCAGCTCGGTCGTCTCCTCCGCGCGCCGCTGCACGGCGCGGCGCACGGTGCCCGCGCCCGGCGCGTCCTGGATCTCGTCCTCGTACACGTCGAAGCCGCGGTCGAGGCCGTAGTGCGCCCCCATCGGGCGCGCGCTGACGAAGCCGCCCGTCGCGCGGCCGGCGGCGCGCAGGTCCTCGAACACGCTGGTCACGTCGCCCGACAGCTCGCCCTCGGAGACGACGAACAGGCTGCGGATGCCCGTGCGGAAGGGCCACGCGCCGGTCAGGAAGGACGCCGCCGAGACGGGCGTCAGCGACGACTGCGCGTAGGCGTTCGCGAAGCGCGTCCCGCGAGCGGCCAGGGCGTCGATCGCCGGCGTGGCCCCGGGCCCCGCGCCGTAGCACCCGATGCGGTCGGCGCGGGTCGTGTCGAGGACGACGAGCAGCAGGTTCGGCGGGCGCACCGGCTCTTCGCGACAGGCCCCCTGCAGCGCGAGGGCCGCGAGGGCCAGCGCGGCCACGATCCGCCGGCGCGGGGCGGCGCGGCGCGACGCGGCGGGCTCGCGGGGCGCGTTCGGGGGCGTGCGCGGCATCGCGGCGAGTATAGCGGGCGCTGGCGCCGCGCCGTCGCGCGCCGCTATCGTGGCCGGCCGTGGAGCGCCTTCGCCGGTCCCGCCTGCTGTCCGCGGCGCTGCTCGCGGCCGCCTTCGCCGTGGCGCTCGTGTCGCTCCGCGCGACGCGGGCGCGCGCGCTCGAGGGCCAGCTGCACAGCGACGAGCCGGAGTGGATCGCCGCCAGCGCGCTGCACTGGCGCCAGCTCGTCCACGGCGGCCCGCCGGCGGGCGCGGAGCTCACGCCGCAGATCCACGCGCCGTGGCGCGCCGGGTTCCAGTCGGCGACCTTCGGCGCGGTGAACCCCTGCCTGCCCAAGCTCGTCTGGGGCGCGGCGCTGGCGAGCGCGGGACACGCCGAGGCCTCGCCCCTCGTGTTCCAGCGCTTCCACGGCGACGACCCCGCCGCCGGGCGCGCGGCGCGCGCGGCCCTGCTGCCGGCGGAGCCGGTCGCCCGCGCGGTCGTGCTGGTCGCCGCCGC
>JAUIEM010000332.1 GCA_030428695.1 bacterium | reverse complement strand
CCCGCTGGCCCGGCCGGCTCGAGCGCCTGCCCGGGGAGCGGGAGATCGTGCGCGACGGGGCGCACAACCCGTCGGCGCTGCGGGCGGTGCTCGGCGAGCTGGCGCGCCGGGCTCCTGGCGCCCAGGTGATCTTCGGCTGCGGGCGCGGCAAGGACGCCGCCGGCATGCTCGCGCTGCTCGCCGAGGCGCCGCTCGAGGGCCTGGTCCTGACCCGCGCGGAGCACCCGCGGGCGGCGGCCCCGGAAGAGCTCGCCGCGCTGTGCCCGCGGGCGGCGACGGTGGCTCCCGATCTCCGGGCGGCGCTGGCGGCGACCGACCCGGCGCGGCCGACCTGGGTGCTCGGCTCGCTGTTCCTCGGGGCGGGGCTCGAGGAGGCGCTCGACCTGCCCGCCGCGCGCGACCCCGACACCGCCGCGCTCGAGGGTCTGCCCGGCTGCCGGCGGCGGCTGTCGCTCGCGCTGCTGGCGGAGGTTCCCGCCGAGATCCGGGTGCATCCCACCTCGACCCGGCTGTTCGGGCGCTGGACCTGGGACGGTGGCGAGCTGCCCTACGCGAAGAACCACTACGACCTCAACTGCATCACCTCCGCCAAGCTCGCGCGCGACAAGCAGGCCTGCGAGGAGGTGCTCGCCTGCGAGGGGCTGCCGGTCGCCGGCTCCCGGCTGATCGAGAATCCCTTCCAGACGCCGGGGCAGGACATCCCCGGCAGCCTCCGCGCCGCCCTCGCCGACTTCGGGCAGGTCGTCGTCAAGCCCAACGCTGGCTCCCAGGGCAGCGGCGTCGGCTTCTTCTCGGCGATGGAGCCGCTGCAGGCCCACGTCGACCGCCTGTTCGCGGCCAGCATCTACCGACCGGTGCTCGTCCAGCCCTTCTACCCCTGGCGCGACGTGCGCGTGCTGATCCTCGACGGCCGGGTGCTCGCCTGCTACGAGCGGCGCGCCGCGGCCCTGCGCGGCGACGGCGCGCGGACGGTGCGGGAGCTGCTCGTGGAGAAGCTCGAGCGCAACCGGCGGCTGCGCAAGCTCGCCGACCTCGACGCCCTCCTGCACGGCCCGGCGGGGGATCGCGTGCTCGCCGACGGGGAGCGGCTCGAGCTCAGCGCGGCCCGCAGCGTCAGCCTCGGCGGACGGCGCCTGGCGATCGCGCTCGATCCGGGCTGGCGGGACGTCGCCCTGCGCGCTGCCGCGGCTCTGCGCCTGCGGCTGGCGGGGGTCGACCTGCTGCTCGAGGAGCCGACGGCGGCCCCCGAAGAGGCCGAGGGCATCGTGCTCGAGGTCAACAGCTCGCCGGCGCTCAACGTCGAGGACGGCCTGCTCCCGCTGGAGAAGAGCCGCCGCACCGTCGGGCTGTACCGGGAGGTCGTGCGGGCGCTGCTCAGAAGCTCTCCAGCTCGCCCGTGATCTCCTCGAGCAGGTCCTTGGCGGTCACGATGCCGAGAGCCCGGTCTTCGCCGTCGATCACGATGGCGAGCGGCTGGCGGGCGGCGCGGATGGCCGCGAGAGCCTCTTCGATGCCGGCGCCCTCGTGCACCTTCGGCACCTCGCGGATGTAGTTGCGGATCGTCAGGCCCGGCCTGTCGTCGACCCACAGGTCGACGATGTTGACGATGCCGACGATGTTTTCCGGCTTCCCGCGGTACACGGGGTAGCGGAAGAAGCGTCGCTCCCGCGCGAGCTGTTGCGCTTCGTCCCGGGTCTTGGTGTTCGGCAGCAGCGCGACCTCCTCGAGCGGGACCATCACGGCCTTCAGGCTCTGGTCACGCAGCTCGACGATGTTGTGGGCGAGCTCGCTCTGGAACGCGGTCAGCACGCCGACTGCCCGCCCCTCGCCGAGGGAGCTGAGCAGACGCACCCGGGAGAAGACCTGCTCCGGCATGCGCTCCTGGGCCCCGATCAGCTTCGCCATGCCGAGGGCGACCGCGCGCAGCGCCGCGACCGGCAGGGCGAAGGCCCGGGCCGAGATCCAGAGCACCCGCGCGGAGTCGTAGGAGAGCACCTCGGCCTGGCGCCGGTAGAGCTCCTTGGGGACGACCTCGGCGAACACGAACAGGATCGGGCTGAGCGTCGCGCTGGTCAGGAGCTCGGCGTTGCCCGGCGAGAGCCCGGAGAAGATCAGGGTGGTCAGGCTGGTCGTGAACCAGACCGCGAGGTTGTGCCCGACGAGCGCGGTCGCGATCACGGTCTCCGGCCGGCGCATCAGCGTGCTGAGCGAGATCGCCGCGGCCTCGCCGCGTTCGCTGTGCAGGCGCAGGCGCATGCGGTTCAGGCCGTAGGTGCCGGTCTCGATGCCCGCGTAGAAGCCGGCGAGGAGGATGCCGCAGACGAGGGAGATGAGGAGGATCACCGGCTCCATCACTCGTCCTCCTTGACCGGATCGAGGGCGGCCTCGAGGATGCGCCCCTTCTTGACCGAGCGCACGGTGAAGCAGAGCTTGCCGTGCCGGACCTTGTCCCCGGCCTCGGGAATCGTCCCGGAGAGGTGGGCGATCAGCCCGCCGAGGGTGTCGACGTCCTGGGGGATGTCGAGCTCGGTGCCCATCAGCTCGCGCCACAGCCGCACCGGCAGGTCGCCGCGCAGGATCCAACGCCCCGCGTCGTCGGTGCGCACCGGTGGCGTGACGGTCTCGAACTCGTTGGCGATATTGCCGACCACCCACTCGAGCAGGTTCTCGATCGTGATCAAGCCGGCGACGGTGCCGTACTCGTCGACGACCAGGGCGCGCGCGATCTTCTCATCGCGGAACTGGCGCAGGAGCTGGTCGACCCGCTTCAGCTCGGGCACGAAGCGCACCCGGCTGACCGCCTCGACCGGCTCGAGCTCACCGAACAGCACGTTCTTGGCGAGGATGACCCCGACGACGTCCTCCGGATCGCCGCGGTAGGCCACGGTCGCCCGCTGGCGCGTGCGCGCGAGCAGCTCGAGGTAGGCCTTGCGGCCGGCCGTGATGTCGAAGAAGGGCAGGTCGACCCGCGGCACCATCAGCTCCCGCACCTTGACGTGCCGCAGCTCGAGCACGCGGCGCATGAAGGTGTTCTCCGAGACGCTGAGCTCCCCTCCCTGGGCGATCATCTCGACCAGCTGGTGCAGGTCCTCGGCGGTCATCTCTGCGTTCTTCAGGCGCCGGAACAGGGGCTGGCTCAGCGCCTCCGTCAGCGACTCGAGCACCCAGCGCAGGGGCCGCATCGCGAGCACGAGCAGGCGCAGCGGGTAGACCGCGAGCTTGGCGATGCGCAGCGGCATGTTGATCGCGATCGACTTCGGGACGACCTCGCCGAAGACCAGCAGCAGGAGGAAGCAGCCGACGTTGGCGGCGGTCGCGATGCCCGGATGCTCGAGGCGCCCGGCCAGCGTCGCGGAGGCGCTGAAGTACAGGACGTTGACGACCAGGTTGCAGAGCAGGATCGTGACCAGCAGCGCCTGCGGCTGGGCGAGCAGGGCTGCGACCGCGCGCTCGAGGGCCGAGCCGCTGCGCAGGCGCTTCTGTTTCTCCTCGTCGATCGAGAACAGCGCGGTCTCCGAGCCGGAGAAGCTGGCGCTGCAGACGAGACACATGACGAGCAGGATGATCGTGGGAAGCTCGACCAGCCAGTCCACCCGGGGCTCCCGCGCTGAAAAGGAAGGCGCCCATTCTCCGGCATCGGCGGGAGGACTGCAAGGAACACCGTTTGCTTCCTCTCCTCCCAGGACGTGCGGACGGCCGTTTCCGCCGCTCCTGGAACCCAAACGGAACACACCCGAACCGAGGACGGAACATGAAACGCAAAACCCAGCTGCGCGCCGGCTACACCCGCGCCCTCGCCAACCTGCTCGACGCCGAGCCCAGCACCATCGAACTGATCGTGCCCCGGGCCGGCTGAGACACCCGCCGTCGATGCGAAGAGCCCGCCTCCTGGAGGCGGGCTCTTTCGCATCGAAGGTTGTCGCTCAGGGCGACTCGGCTCAGGGCTGGAACAGGTACGACCACACATCGAGCGCGCTGTTGGTGTTCGTCGGGCTGACCTTCTGCGCGGGCATGGGGTAGGGCGGCGCCCCGCTGATGTCGTTGATCCACAGCTCGTCGACAACGCTGGTCAGCTGGTCGCCGAAGATCCCCATCAGACGCTCGTTCGGGGAGTGGAAGCAGCCGCCGTCGTTGTCGGCGGTGTCGGCGACCTCGAGGGTGATCGAGGTCTGGGCGCCGGTCTGGTTGCTGACGCGGTGGATGGTGCCGGGGCTGCTGATGAAGGCGATGAACAGATCCTGGCTGTTGTCGACCAGGATGTCGCCGATGAGGCCGACCCGGTCGCCGTCCGGCAGGGGCCAGACGGTCCCGACGTCCCCGTTGGTCACCGGGGTCGGCGCCAGGGCCACCGGCTGCGGGAAGGGCGCGCCACCGCTGACATCGACGACGAAGGCTTCGTTGACCGCGTCGGTGACGCCGTCCGAGCGGAAGACGATGTGGTCCGAGGAGGCCCAGACCACATTCCGGTCGGTCGTGCTGAACGAGATGACGTCCGCGGCGGCGATCCCCGGCGTGTGGCTGATGATCGTCGGCGTCCCGAGCACGCCCTCGTCGACGCTGACCAGGTAGAGCTCGTTCTTGTCCGTGGTCTGCTCGTCCGAGACGTAGGCGAGATACCGGCTGTCCGGCGAGTAGACCCAGCCGAGCACGTCCTCGTTGGTGCCGATCGCGCCGCCGCTGACTTTGACGCCCGGCATCGGTGTGCCGCCGGCGAGAGAGCAGAAGAACAGCTCGTACTGCAGGCTGACGTCGGGGTCGGCGCGGTAGACGAGCGAGGTCGCGTCCGGGGCGAAGGTGAAGTAGTTGTAGTAGCCGACCCCGCTGATGACCTCGAGCGATCCGCCTCCTCCCTGGGGCCCCGTGACGTTGGTCTCGACGCCGATGCTGTCCATGTTGACGACGTAGATCTCGAGGTCACCGTCGATCTCGTAGTCGCCGGTGATCGCGAGCCACTGCGAGTCGTTCGACCAGCAGAACTCCTCGGCGACCGTCGTGTGCGGAGGGTTGCGGTCGATCGCCCGCTGCGGCAGCCCCGGGGTCGTGCCGCTCATGTCGAGCACCCAGACCTCGATGAAGTTGTCGACCATCCCGTCGTGGCGGTAGGCCAGCCAGTTGCCGTCGGGCGAGAAGGCGTAGCCGTCGAAGGTCGACGGGCTCGGCGAGCCGTAGACCAGGCCTGGGATGTACGAGGTCGGGTCGATGTCGTCGTCGAGCACGTCCGAGTTGGTCGGGGGCGTGGCGGTGCTGATCTTGATCGGCGCCGGGAAGGGCGCGCCACCGCTGATGTCGACCGCGTACAGCTCGTCCTGGTTCAGCACGTCCTGGTCGCCGGCGTAGACCAGCCAGCGGTCGTCGGGGGAGATCTGGATCGCGTTGACGTCGCCGACATGACCCGCGGAGGTCAGCTCGACCGGCGTCCCGGGCGTGGGCCCGCTCATGTCGATGCCGTAGACCCGCCCCGGAGCGTTGCCGATGTAGAAGAGCCAGTTGCCGTCCCAGCTGAACTTGTATTCGAAGTCGTCGGTCACCTCGTGCATCGGGTCGAGGGCGATCGGAGTCCCGGGGGTGCCGGTGCTGATGTCGACGGCGTACAGCTCTTCGAAGGCGCTCGTCGTCAGGTCGGCCCGGTAGACGATCCAGCGCGTGGGGACCGCGATGGTCGTCACGTACTCGTGCTCGACGGTGCTGAAGCCGTCGGTGACCTCGATCGCGTAGCGGTAGTGGCCGGGGGTGGTCGGCGTGCCGCCGATCGAGCCGACCTTCGAGCCGGTGCTCGGCTGCGTGATCGACATCCCTGGCGGCAGGCTGCCGCTGCTGAGGGCGAAGCTCGGGTCCGTCCCGACGATGCCGCCCGCAGCCTCGATCTCGAGGGTCAGCGGCTGGTTCTGCTGCCCGTGGGGGAGGATGAAGGTGCGCAGGCGGATCGGGTCACCGAGCACGATGTCCATCGTGTACGCCTGGCTGGTCATGTTGTTCTCGGAGTCGATCAGCTCGATGGTGAAGTTGTACGTGCCGGCCGTGGTCGGCGTGCCATCGAAGAGCGCGTCCGGGGTGCCGTCGGTCAGGTTCAGCCCCGGGGGCGGCGTGCCGGTCAGCGTGAAGTCGTAGTTGAGGCCGGTGCCTCCGGTCGCGCTGATCGTCTCGCTGAAGGGGTAGCCCTCGAGAGCGCCCGGCAGGGTGGTCGTCGTGATCACGAGCGCCGGGTTGATCGTGACGGTGTAGGACTGGGTGTCCATGTTCCCGCCCGAATCGGTGACGGTCAGGTCGAAGTTGTAGGTCTGTGAGGTGGTCGGCTGCCCGGACAGGGTCGCGCTCGGCGTCCCGTTGCTCAGGCTGAGGCCGGCCGGCAGGCTGCCGCTCGTCACGCTCCAGGTGTAGCCGGCGACCGTGCCGTCCTGGGCGGTGATCAGCTCGTTGTAGCTCGCCCCGACGACCCCTCCGGGAAGCTGGACGGTCGTGATGTTCAGGGGCGCGGGGTTGTTGATCGTCACCGACAGGGCCTGCGACGCGGTCAGCCCGACCGAGTCGATCAGGTTCAGCGTGAAGTTGAAGGTCCCGGTCTGCGTCGGGGTGCCGGACAGGGTCGCGCTCGGCGTCCCGTCGGTCAGGCTCAGCCCCGGCGGCAGGCTCCCGCTCGTCACGCTCCAGGTGTAGCCGGCGCTGCTGCCGCCGGTGGCGGTGATCTGCGCGGAGTACGCGAGGTTGATCACGCCGTCATTGAGGCTCGTCGTCACGATGGACGGCGGCCCGGGCAGGATGGTGATCGCCAGGGCCTGCGAGTCATTTCCCCCGCCGTCGCTGACTTCGAGGGTGAAGTTGAAGGTGCCCGCCGCGGCCGGATTGCCGCTGATGAAGGCCTCGAAGTTCGTGTACACGATCGACAGGCCCGGGGGCAGGCTGCCGATCAGGTTCCAGTTCAAGGTCGTGCCGGCGGACGCATTCGTCGTCACCGTCGCGGCGTACGTGGTCCCGACCGCGCCGTCGGAAAGACCGCTCGTCGTGATCGCGATTCCGCTTCCGCCCCCTCCACCGCTCGAGCCGCCGCCGCAGCCGACCATTCCCAACGCCAAAGACAACAGGATCGCGCCTGCGCGACCTCTCGTGACTGCCACGTCACACCTCCCTCTACCGATCTTTAAGCAGATACGTAGGTATCACAGAAAAGGGTTTGCGTTTCAAAGCGGTTCCCGTTCGACGGGGCCGTTGCTGGACCAGCCTGGACAGCGGACCTGTACACTTCTGTGACAAACCGCGGGGCCACGCGGGTGCAGCTGACGGCTGAGACCGACCGAGCGGACACAAAAAAAAGAATCGCGTAAAGACGGGACGCTGGGTGCAGGCGCGTACCGTGAGACCGAGACCCGTTCCGTGAACCGATGGACTATAGCGCAAACGGGCGCAGGCTGGTACCGAGCGGGACGCTGGGCAGGCCCGCGTCAACCGCGCACGGAGGCTCCACCGAAGCGGCCGGCGGCGTCGAGGATCGCAGACAACGCCCGGGACGGCTGCTCGGCCGGCAGGTTCGACAGGTAGAGCTTGCGCACGCCGAGCGCGTGCAACCCCGCGAGGGTGCGTCCGGTCAGCTCTTCGGGCGAGAGCCCGGCGGCGAAGGCGTCGCTGACCTCGGCCTCGGGGACGGGCAGGAAGCTCGCGAGCCGGCGCAGGGTGCGCGGGTTGGCGCTGCGGTAGTGGAACACGCCGAACATCGCCGGCACCTCGAGGCCCTGGCCCACCGTCGCCTCGAGGAAGGCCTCGACCCGCCCGAGCTGCGAGCTCGACACCACCTGGGTCAGGAAGAAGTCGACGTGGGCCCGCTCCGCGAGCAGGTAGTCGATCTGGCTCCGCACATCGCGGTGCGGGTTCGCCCAGCCGCCGAGAGCCAGGCCGGGGGCGCGCTCGCGGATGCGCTCGCGCAGCTGCCAGGCGTGCGGCACGCAGCGCGGGATGCCCGCCGTGCGGTCGCCGCCGAGCACCGCCAGGGCCGAGAAGCCCTCCGCCTGCGCACGCGCGGCGTAGTCGAGGCAGTAGTCCAAGCTGTGCAGGCAGGTCAGGATCGGCACGAGCCGCCCGCGGTCGACGGTGTCGTCGGCGTTCGCGCACAGGTGCCGGAGGTTCTCTTCCTCACGGGTGCCGACGGCGTTGTCGGTCAACAACACCGCGCAGTCGTCGCGGGCGAGGGTGCGCACCCCGTGCTGCAGGTCGATCCAGGCGTCGATGCTCGCGCTCCCGCTCAATCCCGAGCGCGGCGGCCGCAGCTCGACCGCGTAGAAGTCGCGCGCGTCGCGGAGCCGATCGAGCCAGCCGGGGCCGGAGGCGTGGGGCGGTTGGGGTGTGCGAGCCATGGTTCCTTTCGTCTGTCCGCCAGCGAAGCCTGGGGCGGAGACACGCACAGGGTAACGAGCCCGCGCTGAAAAAAAACCTCTGCTGTGCTATTAAAACGGGGTCCCGCAGCCGGCCGAATTCTTCCAACGCGACATGACGAGCCTGGAGCGACGAGTGAGCGACAACGAGACGGCCCGCGCCGATCCGGTCTCCCACCTCGACAGCGAGGAGCGGCGGATCGTGCGCCTGTTCCGCGAAGCCTTCGTGCTCGCCGAGGAACAGGTACGCGGCGCGGTCGACCGCTACGTCGCCGACGGCGGCAGGTTGACCGCGGCCTTCCGCGCGTGCGGCCTGCTGACCGCCGAGGACGAGCCCGTCGCGCTCGCGATCGAGGCCGGCACCGAGGCGGTCGACCTCGACGCCTACGTGATCGCGCCCCACACGGCCTACCTCCTCGACCCCGACACCGCCGAGCGCTGCAAGGCGCTGCCGATCTCCCGGGAGGGAGGGGTGGTGCTGGTCGCGGTCTGCGATCCCTTCGACCTCGACGCGATCGACGAGGTCAAGCGGCACATCAACCAGCCCTGCCGCACCGTCGTCGCCTCCGAGGAAGCCCTCGAGCGCGCGCTCGACGCGTTCTGCGCGAAGTCCGAGCACCCGACGATCCGGGCCGGCCGCTTCGAGATCGCGACGCAGGTGCTCGAGAAGCCCGCGCCCCGGGGCGACCCGGCGGTCGAAGAGAGCCGGATGACGCTCAAGCTGTGGGAGCGCCTGACGGTGCTCGAAGGCCAGGTACAGATCCTGCGCGGAGAGGTCCAGGCGCTGCGCAAGCAGCTCGGGAACCGGGAGTAGAAGATGGGCAAGTCCCGCCGTTCAGCCAAGTACGACAAGCGGGTCCGGTCGATCCTGATCAAGCACGGCTGCCTCGAATCCTCCGAGATCGACGAGGCGCTCGGCATGGCCAGGACCCAGAACGAGCCGCTGACCTCGGTGCTGATCAAGAACAAGTTTACGACCGAGCGCAAGCTGCTGCGCGCGATCTCCCGGGAGATGAAGCTGCCCCCGATCGACCTCGCCCGGGTGCGGGTCGAAGAGGACGTCCTCGAGTTCCTCAGCAAGGACGACGCCGAGATGTACAGCGTGCTCCCGCTGTCCCGGCTCGGCGACATCCTGACCCTCGCGGTGCACAACCCCTTCGACATTCTCAAGCTCGACGACCTGCGCCTGATGACCGGCTGCGAGCTGCGTCCGGTGCTGTCGACGGAGGACGCGATCAACACCGCGATCGCCCGGGCCTACGACAAGTCGGCGCGCCAGATGAGCGAGCTCTACGACGAGCTGGTCGACCCGGACATCGAGGACGAGTTCGAAGAGGACCCCGACGAGGAGTTCGACCCCGACTCCTCGCCCGCCGTCAAGGTCGTGCGCCTGATCATCTTCCAGGGCATCAAGGAGAAGTGCTCCGACATCCACATCGAGGTGGAGGAGAAACGCATCCGGCTGCGCACGCGTATCGACGGCGTGATGGTCGAGAAGCCCGCGCCTCCCAAGAGCCTGCACAGCGCGATCGTGTCGCGCATCAAGATCCTCGCCCACCTCGACATCGCCGAGCGCCGCGTGCCCCAGGACGGCAAGTTCCAGATGAAGGTCGAGGGGCGCAAGGTCGACTTCCGTGTCTCGACGCTGCCGACGGTGCACGGCGAGAAGGTCGTGCTGCGTATTCTCGACAGCTCGAACCTCAAGCTCAGCCTCGACTCCCTCGGCTTCGAGCCGAAGTGTATGAGCGACCTGCAGACCGCGCTGAACGAGCCGTGGGGCATGATCCTCGTCACCGGGCCGACCGGCTCGGGCAAGACGACGACGCTGTACTCCTCGCTGCAGGCGATCATCACCCCCGAGGAGAACATCGTCACGGTCGAGGACCCGGTCGAGTACCAGATCGCGGGCATCAACCAGGTGCCGATCAACGTCAAGCGCGGGCTGAGCTTCGCAGCCGCGCTGCGCTCGATCCTGCGTCAGGACCCCGACAAGATCATGGTCGGCGAGATTCGTGACCGCGAGACCCTCGAGATCGCGATCAAAGCCGCGCTGACCGGCCACCTCGTGCTGTCGACCTTGCACACCAATGACGCCGCATCTACCATCACCCGTATGGTCGACATGGGGGTCGATCCCTTCATGGTCGCCTCGACGACCAAGGTCGTGTGCGCGCAACGTCTGGCTCGCCGGCTCTGTGGCTGCAAGGCTGCGGCCGACCTCCCTCGCCAGCGCCTGCTCGAGATCGGATTCCGGGAGGACGAGCTGACAGACGAGGCGACCATCTACAAGCCCAAGGGCTGCAACCGTTGCAAGAACGGCTACCGCGGTCGGTTCGCGCTGCTCGAGACGCTCGCGGTCACCGATGCGATCCAGCGGCTGATCCTCGACGGAGCCAAGGGTCTGGAGATCAAGGACGCGGGTGTGGCGGAGGGGATGTTGACGTTGCGCCGTGTCGGAGTCCTCAACGTCCTGAAGGGCACGACCAGCATCGAGGAGCTGCTGCGCGTGACCGCCGGCGACTAGTCCAGCCAGGGAAACACCACAGAGGGTCCAGAGCCGATGCCAAAGTTCACGTACTCCGCGCGGAATCCGGCCGGAAAGCGGGTCGCGGGAACCCTGACCGCCGCCAACCTCAACGAGGCGGCCGAAGACCTCAAGCGGCAGAACCTGCAGCCGATCCAGATCGATCCGGCGGCGGGCACGGTCGGGCCGCGCTCGGCGCGTCGCGCGAAGGTGAAGATGGCCGACATGCTGGTGTTCACGCGCCAGCTCGCGACCATGCTGTCGGCCGGTATTCCGTTGCTCGAGACCCTCGAGATCCTGACGGAGCAAGCCGAAGATCCCGGCTTCAAGGCCGCGATCGCCGACATCGCCGAGAACGTGCGCAGCGGTAACGACTTCTCCGAGTCCCTGCGCCGCTACCCGCGCATCTTCGACAACATCTACATCAACATGATCCGCGCGGGTGAGGCCTCCGGTCAGCTCGACGAGATCC
>JAUIEM010000331.1 GCA_030428695.1 bacterium | reverse complement strand
TCGCACCCGGCCGCGATAGGGCCGCCGCGCCGCCGCCCGGCGCCGCCGCCGACACGACCCCAGTTTCTGGTAGACTGTCCTATTGCTCGGAATGCTTCCCGGTGCGCGGCGAATCGAACGCGTCGCGGGCGAGGGCCTCGAACTCGACGGAGAGCAGGCCCCGGGCCGCCCGCTCGACCAGGTGCCGGGTCGCGACGCTGTGCAGGATCTCGCTCCAGGCCTCGCGGGCCGCGACGAAGTCGGCGTTGAGCTGCAGCGCCATCACCTCCGCGACCTGGACCTCGAACCAGGTCTGCTCGGCCGTCCGGTAGAGCTCCGGCGAGCCCTTGACCAGCCCCTGGTCGAGCAGGGCCTGGGCGAGCCGGAAGTTCTGCCCGCGGATCGCGCGGTCGAACACCAGCCGCGCGGAGTCACCGCCGATCTCGACCGGCCCCAGCGGCTCGGGCACCAGCGCCATCCACTCCTCGACCACCGGAGCGGGCGGCGGGGTCGGTGGAGGGGGCGGAGGCTGCGGCAGCGCGACCGTGTCGCCGGAGCCGGGGCCCGGATCCGGCTCCGGATCCCCCCCGAAGGCGACCTCGTAGAGCAGCAGCCCGAGGCAGATCGCCGAGGCGGCGAGCACCCAGGGCAACAGCGAGCTGCGCCCGGAGCGCTGCCGCAGCTCGCGCTCGAGGCCGTCGGCGAAGGCCTTCAGCGACGGCCACTGGCGCCGCGGATTGTCGCTCAGCGCGCGCTCACAGGCCAGCGCCAGGCCGCGCGGGACGCCCGGCAGGGCGGGCCGCGGCTGCATCGGGTCGTGCTTCTCGCCGCTGAGGATGCGGAACATCAGCTCGCCGGCGGCGCGGATCTCGGCCGCCCGCCACACGTCGGCGCTCGGCACCGCGGGGGTGACGTTCGGGTCGACGTCCTCGGGCAGCTCGAAGGGCAGCGGAAAGGCCTGGTCGAGCAGGACGATCTCGCCGTCCTTGCCGACCAGCATCCGCCGGGCGTCGAGCTTGTGGGTGGGCAGGCCGGCCTGGTGGAAGGCGTCGGCCGCGCGCATCGCCTTGAGCAGCACGCGCAGGCGGTAGCGCCGCTCCTTCGCCGGGCGCAGGCGCAGGAGCTCCTCGAGCATCGTGCCGGCCGGACAGGCCTCGACCAGGTAGATGTAGTCCTCGACCTGCCCGATCTCGACGGTCGTCGCGAGGTGCTCGTGGGAGACGTCGGCCCGCTGGCGCAGACCGGCGAAGAAGGTGCGCTTGGCGCCGTCGTCGAGCAGGGGCGGGACGCGTTTGAGGTGGAGGTTGACCACCTTGCCGTCCTCGAGCCCCCGGGCGCGGAACCAGGCGCCGTTCGACGACGTGTCGCGCAGCTCCTCGATCTCGAAGCGCGGCAGCGCCTCGAGAGCGAGCCGCAGCGGCTCCTCGATCAGCGCGGAGACGCCCGTCCCCCGCTTCCGGGGCGGGGGTTGCAGGCGTCCGGACGGGCGGATGACCGGGATGGCCTCGACCGTGGTCTCGGCGAAGTCCGCGCAGTACGCGCAGATCCCCTCGTACTCCCGGCCGCAATCCTCACAGAGCATCGGCAGGATCGCCTCCTCCGCTCAACGCCCTTCCTCCTCGCGCAGCTCGGCGACGTCGTAGAACTGCCCGCCGGTCGGCTCGGAGACCGCGCGCAGGTAGGTCCTCGCGCTCGACGCGCTGCCGATGAACAGGCTGTTGATCTCGGTCTTGGTGAACCGCACCGTCCGCATCATGTGCCGGACGAAGCGCTCGCGGTCGAGGAAGCGGCCCTCGGTCGGGTTGCCCTCGGTGACCAGGTACAGGGTGTCGACGCTCTCCTGGAGGCAGGCGGTGGTGATCGGGTCGTACAGGTTCCCGCGGTTCATGTGCACCGTGGTCGGGATCTCCTGCTCCATGATGAACGGGAGCAGCTTGCGCAGGCTCTTCTGCACGGGAATCAGCTCCGAGTAGAACGGGAAGTACTCGGTCGCGAAGAAGATCACGTTGCCCAGCGCGTCCTCGGGCAGGCTCTGCAGCGTCGCGGTCAGCTCGTCCTTGGCGACCTGCAGGCGCGGAGGGCCGCTCGCATCGTTGCCGCCGACCGGACGGTCCATCCCGCCCGAGAGGTCGAGCAGGAACGTCAGCCGCTTGCTGTAGATCGGGATCCCGAAGTAGCGCACGGTCGTGGTTCCGCCGTCGCCCCCCGCATCCCCGGTGGTCGGTCGGCCCGCGGGCTCGAAGCTGTCCTTGGCGATGTCCCACCAGCCTTCCCAGAGCTCGGCGTCGTCCGGCATGTCGCGCTCGCCCGTGATCGAGCGCAGCGTCGTGCCGATCTCGTGGGCGAGCCGGCCGTCGGCATCGTCCAGCATTCCGACCAGCTTGTCGACCGCGGTCCAGTACAGGTCGCTGTGGCGGCCGCGGTTTTCGACGTTGCGCAGGTTCTCGAGAATCTGGAACATCACCCGCTCTTCCCAGCCCTTCTGCTGGCGGTCGTCCATCTGCTCCATCGACAGCTGCAGCGCCGCCCCTTCGTCGACCTCGAGCAGCGCCGCGAGGCACACGATGCGGGTGCCGGCGAGCTTGGTGTCGACGCCCGCCTTCAGGTGCTCGGCGGCGTTGTCGGGGTCGCACAGGGCGGCGCTGAGGAAGGCGTCACCGGCGACCCGGAAGGACTTCTTGTCCCACTTGTCCGCGGCCTTGAGCAGCTCTTCGGCCGAGGCCTGGTCACCGATCTGGCCGAGGGCCCAGGCGATCTCCGAGGCGGCCTCTTCGTTGCGCTGCCGCTTGAGGGCCTTCTCGAGCGGCGAGCGGGCCGATGCCAGGGCCCGGGTGCCGAGGACCTCGGCGATCTGGCCGGAGATGAAGGGGTCGGAGGAGTCGAGCTGGCTGGCGAGCTGCAGCAGCGCGTCTTCGTCGTAGGTCTCGACCATGTCCTCGATCATCGCGTCGCGCACGTAGGCGGAGACGCTGACGAGGTGCTCGAGGGTCTTCGCGAGGTTCTTCCCGCCGGTCGTCTCGTCGACGGCGTCCTTCGCCGCGTTCGTTTGCTTCTCGATCCCGCGCGCCGGGTCGTAGAACGGCGGTCCATCCGGACCAGCCCACGCGGCACCTATCAGGAGTACGGACCACCACCAGAGCTTCATCTGCTCTCCTCCGCTTGTGTTCGGCACCTGGACGTGCGGACACGTCATGGGAGGGGACGTAGCCGGACCGTCTGCTCTTCACGGGCCGGAAGCCTTGGCTCCCCGGCCCGTCGCGACGGACGGCGCCGCCCCCGAGCGACCTGGACGAACACCCGAGTGTACCAAATCCCCGCGGCGTCATCCTCGCGTCGGTTTGTCGCTCTCCGTCCCAGGGGCTACAATCGTGCGGCTGGAGAGGGTGCACGCGTCCCGCGGGAGCACGCGGGGAGAGGACGATGGCGAAGACGACGCAGCTCGCGGGTCGCGCAGCCGGCTCCCAGCCCGGCAAGCGCTCCCTGCGCGCGGCCCTGTTCGAACGGATCATGTGCCGCATCCAGCGCTACTTCCACAAGCTGGTCTGGGATGCGGACGCGGTCGACGACTGCGTCCAGAACACCTTCCTCCGCCTCGAGCGCTCCCTGACCGAGGGCGGCTACGACCCGCGCCGGTCCTTCAACAGCTGGATGTGGCTGAAGGCCCACGCGGTCTTCGTCGACTACTGCCGCGCCGGCCATCACCGCCTCGGGCCGCTGCTCGAGCACGAATCGACGAGCCCCTCCGCGGTCCCCGCCGTCGATGCCCGCATCGACGCCCGCGCCCTGCTCGCGCATCTCGGCGAGCACCTGAGCGCCGAGAGCTTCGAAGCCTTCGTCCTGCACTACGACCAACACCAGGGGATCACCGCGATCGCGTCCCTGCAGGGCCGCGCCCGCAAGACCGTCCGCAAGGAGCTCCGGGCCGCCCGCGAGCGCGCGCTGCGCTTCCTCTCGGGGCGCCGGAGCGAGGAGAAGACATGACGATCCGCGCCGGCCTGCTGTGCCTCTTGTGCGCCACCCTCGCCGCCCAGGAGGTGCGGGTGCTCGACGCCCAGCTCGCCGCGATCCTCGAACGCCACGACGTGCCCGCCCTCGGCGCCGCGGTCGTGCTCGAGGGCGAGCTGGTCGCCCTCGGCGCTGCCGGCGTGCGCGCCCGCGGCGCCGAGGCGGCGGTGACCGCCGACGATCTGTGGCATCTCGGCTCGTGCACGAAGTCGATGACCGCGACCCTGATCGCGCGGCTCGTCGAGCGCGGCACCCTGCGCTGGGAGCTGACCCTCGCCGAGGCCTTCCCCGACCTCGCGGAGACGATGGCCGAGGCCTACCGCCCGGTCAGCCTCGCCCAGCTGCTGTCCCACACCGCCGGCTGCCCCGCCGACCTGCGCTTCGACGGGCTGTGGATGAAGCTGTGGAAGCGCGAAGGCACGCCCCGCGCGCAGCGCCGCGTGCTGACCGAAGCGGTGCTCGCCCGCGAGCCGGCGGTCGCGCCCGGGGAGTTCCTCTACTCCAACGCCGGGGTCGCGATCGCGGGCGTGATCGCCGAGGAAGCGACCGACACCGCCTGGGAGGAGCTGCTGCGGACCGAGCTGTTCGAGCCGCTCGGCATCGAGGCCGCCGGCTTCGGCGCGCCGGGAAGCGCGGACACACTCGACCAGCCCCGGGGCCACGGGGCCCTCGGCCCGATGCCGCCCGGTCCCCAGGCCGACAACCCGCCGGCGATCGGCCCTGCCGGCACCGTCCACGCCTCGCTTACGGCCTGGGCGAAGTACGCGGCCCTGCACGCCTCCGGCGGGGAGCTGCTGCGCGCCGACAGCCTCGCGCGCCTGCACGCTCCGGCTCCGGGCACCGACTACGCCCTCGGCTGGGTGGTCACCGAGCGGCCGTGGGCGGGCGGCACCGCCCTGACCCACTCCGGCTCGAACACGATGTGGTACGCGGTGGTGTGGATCGCTCCCGCCCGCGAGCTCGCGGTGCTCGTCACGACCAACATCGGAGGCAACGCGGCCGCGCGGGCCTGCGACGAGGTCGCGGCCGCGCTGATCGGGGAGCTGGACTGAGCCCGCTGATGCACCGGGGCTCACCGACCTCAACGTGAGTTTGTCCCGCGAGGGGGAGGTCAGTTCCCGAAGCACGACGGGAGGGGATAAACCCCTCCCCTACCTCGGTGTGTGCGCTTTTTTCGGGGGTAGGGGCGGGGTTTACCCGGTCTACCCCCGCCCGTCGAGCCTGGACAGAACTTTCGCTGAGGTCGGTCAATCGGCCAGGATGACCTCCTCCAGCCAGTACCCGAAGACCACGTCGCAGGTCGCGATGAACTCCTTCAGCGCACCGACGGTCACTCCCCCGCCGAGGTCGAGGTCGACCTCGAGGTGCGGATCGCCGTTCTCGTCGAGGTAGCTGCGCCCGTATCGGTAGCGCTCGTGGAAGCTGTTGAGCGCGCGCAGCGACACGTCGACGTCACCGAAAGAGGTGTGGAACTGGATCGCCGTGCTGTCGTCGTAGAAGTAGATCTCGAAGTTGTAGTCGCGCATCTTCGCCGTCACGGGCTCCGACTCCGTCACGTCGGGCTTCAGCGTCACCTCGAGCCCACAGGCGAGGAGCAGCTCCTGGACCTGGGTCCGCGACAGCGAACGCACGACGACGCTGTCGGCCGGAAGCTCGTCGGCGACGGCCGGAAGCACCATCGCGCACACGCACACCAGAATCGAGAGACGCCCCATCACTTCCTCCAGATCGTACTGCAGCGTGCGCGTTGCACCTGCGTTGTCGTCGGACCTTCCCTGTGTGCAGAGAAGGTAGACGCGCCGGCACAATCCATCAACCCGCCCGCGCCAGCACCGCGTCGACACCGGCCGGGACGGCCACCAGGGCCGCCGCCCGCTCGAGGCACAGGCGCAGATCGGTCGGGACGCCGGGCGGCGCCGGGACGACCTCGACCGGGTCCGGCACGGGCACGCCCCAGAACGCCAGCATCCGCCGCGCGAAGTCCGCCCGGCTGAGCGCCTGGCCGCCGGCGAGGTTGAGGAATCCGGACACGCGGCTCCGCACCAACGCGAGCAGCGCCCGGGCGAGGTCGTGGCGCTCACTGGGCTGGCGGACGCTGTCCCCGAACAGCCGCAGCCGCTCGCCCGCGGCCAGCCGCGCCCGGAAGGCCGCGGTGCCGCGGTCGATCGCGTCCGTGCCGTAGATCAGCGAGGTGCGGACGAGCAGCGCGCCCGGATGCAGGCGCCGCACGAGCTCTTCCGCCAGCGCCTTCGAGCGGGCGTAGAGGTTGAGCGGCCGCGGCCGCGCATCGTCGGCGTAGGGCGCGCCGCGCCCGTCGTGGACCACGTCGCTCGACACCGCGACCAGCCGCGCCCCGACCTTGCGCGCCGCGTCCGCCAGCGCGGCCGAGCCGGCGACGTTGACGCCCCAACAGCCGGAGTGCGAGCGGTTGTCGGCGGCCGCGTGCAGCACGTGGCTGGGGCGCCATCGGCGCACGCGCTCGTAGACCGCCCGCTCGTCGCGCAGGTCGAGGCTCTCCCCGCCGGGGACCGCGCCGGGCCGCCGGTGACCGAGCGCGAGCACCTCTGCGCTGCCCTCCGCCCCGGCGCACAGGGCCTGGCCGAGGAAGCCGCTGGCGCCGCTGATCAGCAGCCGCACCGCCGCCTCACAGCTCGGTCTCGTACAGACGGTAGGCGGTCTCTTCCATGCCGAGGGCGCGGTAGGTCGCCTGGGCGCCGGTGTTGTCGCGGTCGACGTAGAGCCGCACCCCGCACACCTCTCCGGCCGCGGCCGCGAGCTGCTCCACGTGCCGGTGCAGGCTGCGGTACACGCCCTGGCGGCGCGCCTCCGGGGCGACGTACACCGACTGGATCCACCAGAAGTCGCCGTCGCGCCAGTCGCTCCACTCCGCGGTCAGCATCAGGCTACCGACCACCGCGCCGTCGCGCTCGGCGACGAAGTAGCGCGCCCTGCGCGGGTCGGCGAGGCCCTTCGCGACGCCCGCCGCGAGGCGCTCCGGGTCGAGCGCCTTGCCCTCGGTCTCGAGCGCCATCGCCTGGTTGAAGGCGACCAGGGTCGCGTGGTCGTCCGCGCCCGCCGCCCGGATCCGGAGCGCGCTCACGTCCCCTCCTCCACCACCGTCTCTTCCCCCGTGACCCGTACCGTCCCGAGGGCAGACCAGCCTCCGCGCGCGAGCTCGGCCCGCAGGCCGGCCTCCCGCGCCGCGCTCACGCCGAGGAGCAAGAGCCCGCCCGCGTGCTCCCGGGCGAGGCCGAGGGCCGCGCCGAGGGCTCCCGCGAGGTCGACGCCGAGCACCTCGACGGCGTGCGCGCGGACGAGCTCGGCCAGCTCCGGATCGTCCCAACGCCCGGCCCAGGCCAGCGGCCAGGCCTTGCCGAGGTCGTCCCCGGCGCTCCGGGCCAGGGACACGGTGCGCCGGCCGTTGCCCGCGGCGAGCGCGCACAGCCCGCGGACGACCTGCCCCGCCTCCTCGGAGACCGCGAGCATCACCCCGTTCGGCCGCCGCAGCAGCTGCTCGCAGGCCTTGCGCTCCGCGCTGCCGAGGGTCTCGTGCCAGGGGTAGACCGGGTCGGCGCCGCGCAGCTCGAGGCGCACCCGCGTCGTCTTCCCGAAGCGGCAGCTGACCAGCTCGCAGCGCCGCGTCTCCCCGCCGACCTCGACGGTCAGGCTCCAGCGCTCGCCCGGCCCGAGGGCCTGGGGCCGCCCGGCGGCGCGCAGACCGGCGAGCAGCTCGCGGCCGCGGACGGCGCTCCACTCCTCCCGCTGGCCGCCGTAGACGAGCTCGCAGTTGTCCCCGATCGCGAGCTCGCAGCGCGTCGCGCCGGCCTGCTCGAGCCGCTCGATCAGGGCGCGGACGCGGTCGTCGCGGCTCGGGATGTCCGGCGCGACGCCGTCCTTGGCGAGCCAGGAGTTCACCTCGTTCAAGAGCGACTCCCGCTCCTGGGCGACGTTGCGGCTCAGCCACTTCAGCGGATCGAGCAGGCGCTGCCCCAGCCCCTCCCCCGGGTCTCCCATCAGCCCCGCGAGCAACCCGTCGACGACGGTCTTCGGGTCGGAGCTGCCGCCGCTCAGCCCGGCGAGGACCGTCTGCGGGATCACCCCGTCCAGGGCCGCGAGCCAGTCGCCCTTGAGCTCGCCGCTCTGCAGGCGCTGGAGGAGCTTGTCGACCTGCTCCTTCGCGCCGCTGTCGCGCAGGTTGGCGCTCGCGGCCTGCAGGCCCTCGTCGAAGGGCACGCCCATCGACAGGAACTGTTTGACGTCCGCCCAGAAGGAAGAGCCGAGGGTAGCCATGGGAGCTCCGTTGTTGGGATGTCCGCCCGGATTGTGCGCATCGAGGGGGAGGGTGTCCAGGTGTCGCGAGGAGACGTCTTCTTCCGCCTCCGCACCGCCCGCCCGCCCGCCCGTTCTACCGCCGCCGCACCCAGAAGAAGTGCTGCTGCGTGAACAGCGGCCGCGGACACAGCATCGCCACCAGCTCGAGCCCGAGCCCGGCCAGGCGCTCCTCGACCTCCCCCCGGGTCGGGCGCTGGGAGGCGGGCCCACGCGGCTTGCGCAGGCGCTTGACCAGCGACACCAGGCCGCGCTTGAGCAGCAGATCGAAGACCGCGCCGCGGCGGCCGACCCGGGCGAGCTCGGCGATCGCCTTCCAGCGCAGCTCTTCCGGAAGATGGCGGAGGAAGCGGACCGAGAGCGCGGCGTCGACGCAGCCGTCCGCGAGGGGCAGGCGCTCGAGCTCGGCGACCAGGGGGCGGAAGGCCGCGCCCTCGTCCAGGTCGGGCCGCGCCCGGGCGACGGTCAGCATCTCCCGGGAGATGTCCGCGCTGAGCAGGCGGTGGCCGGCCGCCACCAGGTCGGCGCTGTGGCGCCCCGTGCCGCAGGGAATGTCGAGGATGTGCAGGGGAGCGCCGCCGCCGACGCGCCGGAACATCCGCCGCAGCAGCCGCAGCTCCGTGCGCAGGCGGAAGCGCTGGCCGAAGGTGCGGGTGTGCTTGGCGTCGTATTCCTCGGCCCGTTGGCGGTCGCGGAAGCGGTCGCGCATCGCGTAGGTCATCAGTCGGACAGCTCTTCGTCGTCGGGCCCGTCCTCGGCGACCAGGGCGAGGATCGCGTTGTGGGGCACGATCAGGAAGGGGTCGCCCTCGAACTGGACCTCGATCGCGGTCTTGCGCAGGAACAGGGCGGTGTGCCCGACGCGTGCCTGGAGCGGGAAGTAGCGCGGCTCCTGCTCGCTCGCCTTCCAGGGCTCGTCCTCGAAGGTCGAGGCGTTGGGGACCGGGATGCCCGGACCGCAGGCGACGACCCTGCCCCACTGGACCTGCTGTTTGTCGATCGCCGACTGGGGAAGATAGAGTCCGTGGTCGGTGCGCTCTTCGCCCGTGTTCGGGCGCACGAGCACGCGATCGCCGACCAGGATGAAGCGTTTGTTTCCGCGCCGCACCGCTCAGCGCCTCAGCGCGGCCAGCCAGGTCAGCAAGAGCCGCACGCCGTAGCCGGTAGCGCCCTTGCCGGCGTAGGCCTTGCCCTCCTGGTTCCAGGCCACCGAGGCGATGTCGAGGTGGGCCCAGGGGGTCTTGTCGACGAAGTGGGAGAGGAAGAAGCCGGCGGTGATCGCGCCACCCCACTTGCCGCCGATGTTCTTGACGTCGGCATATTGGCTCTTGAGCAGGTCGCGGTAGGCCGGATACATCGGCAGCGGCCAGAGCGGCTCGCCCGAGGTCTCGGCGGCGTCGCGCAGCGCCTTCGACAGCGCCTCGTCCTCGCTCATCAGGGCGGCCGCGACGTGGCCGAGGGCGACGATGCAGGAGCCGGTCAGGGTCGCGAGGTCGATGATGATGTCGGGCTTGTACTCACGCTCGGTGTAGGTCAGGGCGTCGGCGAGGATCAGGCGGCCCTCGGCGTCGGTGTTGATCACCTCGATCGTCTTGCCGTTGAGGGCGGTGACGACGTCGCCCGGCCGGGTGGCGTCGGCGCCGGGCATGTTCTCGACCGCCGGCACGACACCGATCAGGTGTACGGGCAGGCCGAGCTTGGCGGCGCCCCACATCGTGCCGACCACGGCGGCGGCGCCGCACATGTCGAACTTCATGTCCTCCATGCCCGCGCTCGGCTTGATCGAGATGCCGCCGGTGTCGAAGGTGACGCCCTTGCCGACCAGGGCGACCTTGGGGAGGCGCTTCCGGGTCTTCGGCTTGTACTCCATGAAGATCAGGCAGGGCGGCGCGGCGCTGCCACGGGCGACGCACATCAGGCTGTTCATGCCGAGGGACTCGATCTTCTTCCGGTCGAACATCGAGAACTTCCCGCCGGCTTCCCCCATCAGCTGCTTCGCGCGCTCGGCGAGGGCGAGAGGCTGCAGGTGGTTGGACGGGGTGTTGCCGAGGTCGCGGGCGATCAGCGCCGCCTCGGCGGACAGCTCGCTGAAGCGCACGACCGCGTTGTCGCAGGTCGCCTTGGCGTCGCCGGGGAAGAAGCGCAGCTCCTCGAGGACGACCCCGCGGCTCTTCTTCTTCTTCGACTTGAAGGCGTCGAAGCGGTAGTCGGCGAGCAGCGCCCCCTCGACGCAGGCGCCGATGGTCGCGCTGTAGTCGCCGCCGACCCGGAGCTCTTCGCTGACCACCAGGCTGACGGTGCGGACCGGCAACGGCTCGACCTGCTTGACGACCCGCGCGAAGGCGTTGCGCAGGGTGTCGAGGTCCAGGCTCTCCGCTTTGCCGAAGCCGACCATCACCAGACGCTTGACCTTCGGCGTCGAGCGCGGGTAGTAGACCAGGGTGCGGGAGAGCTCCGGGGAGAGCTCCTGGCGCTCGATCAGCTCCGCGAGCTCGGTCTTCAGGCCGGCGGGGGCGCCGTCCAGACCTGCAGGGGGCCGGCCTTCGAGGACCGGAACGATCAGGCACTCGATCGCCCCGCGGGTGCGGAAGACGTCGCTCTTGCGGACACTGATTTCCATGGCATGCTCCGGGCATGAAGAAGGCGAAGGCGGAGAGTATAGCGAGGCTCGCCCCCGGGAAGCAAGCGCTCCGCCGGCTTCCGGCCCGGGCGATGGGCTCCGTCCTGGTAAACACCGACGCCCGCGCCAGAGGCGCGGGCGTGTCGGGTGAGGTCGAACGGGCTCAATAGCGGTAGAAGTCCGGCTTGTAGGGGCCGGCCTCGGGCACGCCGAGGTACTTCGCCTGCTTCTCGGTCAGGCTGGTCAGCGTCGCGCCGAGCTTGCCGAGGTGCAGCCGGGCGACCTTCTCATCGAGGTGCTTCGGCAGGCGGTGCACGCCGAGCTCGAAGCTGCCCTTGTCCTTCCACAGCGCGATCTGCGCGAGCACCTGGTTGGTGAAGGAGTTGGACATCACGAAGCTCGGGTGGCCGGTGGCGCAGCCGAGGTTGACCAGGCGGCCGCGGGCGAGGACGATGATCCGCTTGCCATCCGGGAAGATGAAGTG
>JAUIEM010000330.1 GCA_030428695.1 bacterium | reverse complement strand
AGGGGCGGGGTTTACCCCCGCCCGCCGACCTTGGACAGAACTTACGCTGAGCTCGGTAAACCCCGCACCTACCTCGGGATGGGACGCTCCAGCCGAGCCAGGACACAGGCTACGTCGTCGATGGCAAGGCGCGAGCAGCTCGCCATCCCCGTCCTCCCTACGGGTCCGCTCCGTCGTACAGCTCCCGCAGGCGCTCCATCCGCTCGCGGTTGACGCCCCAGTCGCTGCGGCCGACCCGGGAGGCCGAGCGGAAGTGGATCAGCCCCGCGCGCTCGTCGACGTAGAACTCGGTGTCGTCGACGAAGCGCCAGAAGTCGCTGACGAACTCGGCGTGCAGGTAGCGCCGCGTGCGGACGACCAGCTTGCTGCGCGGGTGGGCGACGATGGCGGCCTCGAGCATCAGGATGGCGCTGTCCGCGGAGACCTCGAGGGGCCAGGGCTCCATGAAGTGCTCCTCGCTGTCGGTCTGGCTGCTGACACAGTTCGGGGTCTCCGGTACCGGCGCGAGCCGTCCGTCCGTGACCCCGAGGTTGGTCGGTCGGGTGCCCGTACAACCTGCGCAGAGCAGGGCTGCCAGGACGAGCGCCCCCAGCGTCCGCCTCATCCACCTGCCTCCTTGACCGCCGCGAGGATGCGCTCGCCGTAGTCGGCCATCTTCGCCGGGCCGATGCCCTTGACCGCGAGCAGCGCCTCGGCCGAGGCGGGCCGCGTCGCGGCGATCGCGTGCAGGGTGCGGTCGTGCAGCACGCAGTAGGGCGGGATCTTGCGCTGCTGGGCGAGCTCGGTGCGCAGCGAGCGCAGAGCGTCGACCAGCGGTTTGTCCTCGGGGCCGAGCTCGACGGCGACCGCAGCTGTGCTCGAACTGCGGCGCTTCTTGTCCGACTCCGGCCACTCGAGCTCGATGTCGTCCTGCCGCCGCATCACCTTCCAGCCCCGCTTTGTCAGGCGCAGCGTCGGGTACTCCTCGCCCTCGGCGACGATGCAGTCCTCGTCGAGCAAAGCGTCGAGCAGGTCCTTCACCCAGGTCTGGCTGCGGCCCTTGAGGGCGCCGTAGGTCGGCACCTTGTCGAGGCCGGCGGCGAGCACGGCCTTGTCCTTCGAGCCGACGAGCAGCTGGCTGACCTTGCTCTTGCCGTAGCGCCCCTTGAGGCGGGCGACGGCGGAGAGGGCCTTCTGGATGTCGATCCACTGCTTCTCGTCGGGCTCGCAGCGGTCGAGGGAGGCCTCGCCGGAGCGCCGCAGGCAGTTGTCGCAGGCCTCGCAGCTGTTCGGGCTGTCCGGGTCGCCGAAGTAGCGCAGGATGGTCGCGTGCCGGCAGCCGCGCTTGTCGACGTAGCGCAGCATGCGGCGCAGCCGGGAGCGGTCGCGCTCGGCCTTGGCGGCGGTCGCGCCGAAGTCGCCGGGGCCGGGCCGACCGAGGATCGCGACGCGCTCCGAGCCGCCCGCGTCGGGCCGCCGCTCGATCGCCCCCTGGCGGGCGAGGATGCGCAGGGCGCTGCCGACCGCCATCCCGTTGACCCGCTTGCCGAGCTGGGCACAGATCTTCGCCTCGCTGACCCAGCCGATGCCGTCCGGGCACAGGGCAGAGAGCGCGCGGTGGACGTCGAGGATCAGCTCCGGAGAGGGGTTGGCGCCCTCGATGAAGAACTCCTGCGTGCGCACGTCCGCGTAGCTGAACAACAGCTCGCAGTGGGCGCGTCCCCCGTCGCGGCCGGCGCGGCCGACCTCCTGGTAGTAGGCCTCGAGGCTGCCGGGCACATCCCAGTGGATCACCGTGCGCAGGTCGGCGCGGTCGATACCCATGCCGAAGGCGTTGGTGGCGACCGCGACCGGCACCTCGCCGGCGACGAAACGCTCCTGCGCGCGCTTCCGCCAGCTCTCCCCCATGCCGCCGTGGTAGGCGATGCAGCGGATGCCCTGCGCGGTCAGCATCTCGCTCGCCTTCTCGACGTTCTTGCGGGTCGCGCAGTAGACGATGCCGGTCTCGTACTCCCGCAGGATCTCCACGCAGCGGCTCAGCTTGTCGGCGCGCCGTCGCAGCCGCTTGACGAACAGCCGCAGGCCCGGCCGGGAGAACCCGCGCACGATCACCTGCGGGTCGCCGCGCGCGGCTTCCCCCAGCCGCAGCTGGCGGACGATGTCCTCGCGCACCTCGGGCGTCGCCGTCGCGGTCAGCGCGAGCAGCTGGGGATGGCCGAGCTCTTGCACGACCTCGCCGATGCGCAGGTAGTCGGGCCGGAAGTCGTGGCCCCACATCGAGATGCAGTGGGCCTCATCGATCGCGACCAGGGCGAGATGCGCGGCGGCGAGGGAGCGCCGGAAGCGCGAGCTCTTGAAGCGCTCGGGGGCGACGTAGACCAGCGGGTAGCGCCCCTCGGCGAGGCCGCACAGGCGCTCGTGGGACTGCTCGCGGCTCAGGCTGGAGTTGATGAAGGTCGCGTCGACGCCGTGGGCCTGCAGGCCGTCGACCTGGTCCTTCATCAGCGCGATCAGGGGGGACACGACCAGGGTGACCCCTTCCCGCACCAGGGCCGGAAGCTGGTAGCACAGCGACTTCCCGCCGCCGGTCGGCATCACCGCGACGCAGTCGTCGCCCGCCATCACCGCATCGATGACAGCCTTCTGCCCTTCGCGGAAGGCGCTGAATCCGAAGATCTGCTGCAGGGTTGTCTGGAGGTCGGTCGCCGCCATGAAAAGCAGTCTACCTGTCCCCTTCCCCAGCGACAAACACCGTTCGCTTTTCGGCCGGGGATGCGGGCCGCTCCTGGTACACTGGCGGGCCAGAACGCGGAGGACACAGCTTATGGACATGGCGATGGCAGAAACGCTCGGGCTCTTCAAGAAGGCGCCGAAGGTGCTGCTCCACGATCACCTCGACGGGGGCGTGCGACCGAGCACCGTGATCGACCTCGCGGAGGGCCTCAACGTCGACCTGCCCTCGACGGATCCCGAGGCCCTCGCCGACTGGTTCCACCTCGGCGCCAACCGCGGCAACCTCAAGCTCTATCTCGAGGGCTTCGGCAAGACCTGCGCGGTGATGCAGACCGAAGAGGCCCTCGAGCGCATCGCGTACGAGATGCTCGAAGACATGCGGCAGGACGGCGTGTGCTACGTCGAGACCCGCTTCGCGCCGGTCTTCCACCTGCAGAAGGGGCTGACGATGTCGCGGGTGGTGTCGTCGGTGCTGCGCGGTCTCGAGCAGGGCCGCAAGCAGTTCGGGGTGCGCTACGGGCTGATCCTGTGCTCGATGCGGAACATGGACCACGCCCTCGAGGTCGCCGAGCTGGCGGTCGCCTTCCGTGACCGTGGCGTGGTCGGCTTCGACCTGGCGGGCGAGGAGCTCGGCTATCCGGCCAAGCGGCACCTCGACGCGTTCCACTTCATCCAGCGGGAGAACTTCTACATCACGATCCACGCGGGCGAGGCCTTCGGCAAGGAGTCGATCTGGCAGGCGATCCAGTACTGTGGCGCCCATCGCATCGGCCACGGCGTGCGACTGATCGACGACGTCTTCTTCAACGACCGCCGCGAGGTGGTCGGTCTGGGGCGGCTGGCGTCGTACGTCCTCAACCGCCGTATCCCGCTGGAGATCTGTCTGAGCAGCAACCTGCACACCGGCGCCGCGAGCAGCTTCGAGACCCATCCCTTCCGTGTCTTCTTCGGCCGCAAGTTCCGCGTCACGCTGAACACCGACAACCGGCTGATGAGCAACACGACGATGACGAAGGAGTTCGAGCTGGCCGCCCGCCACTTCCAGCTCGACCTGCGCGACCTCGAGAAGATCACGATCAACTCGATGAAGAGCGCCTTCATCGACTACCGCGACCGCTGCGACGTGATCTACGACGTGATCAAGCCGCGCTACGCCGAGCTGCACGCCGAGGTCTCGGCCTACCGGTCCCGCTCCCAGGACGGCAGCCAGCCGTCGCTTCAGGCCGCCGGGACCGAGGAACAAGGGGCCTGAGCCCGCCTCCCCGGCGGTTTCACGGGTCTCCTTCCCGGCGCGCTCCGGCCGCGTATGCATACGGTGTATGATCATACCTTTCATACACATCATACGTATGGAGACCGAGTTGACTGGGTTTCCGACAGAATGTGCAAATCTGACGGCCAGATTGACACATTTGTAGGCACCTGCTGACCACGCCGATGGGTCGCGGGCGATTCCAACCCCTGCAACCATGCCTCTTTAGACGACCAGGACGGCAAAATCCCGTTCATTGGCATGGCACGTGCTCCCTTTTCCTGCATGCAACCGGGCAGCCGTTCGGCACGCCCACCAAGCCCTTCACCACGCTTATCACCAGCTTGGTCAGCCGCGAGGCTCACGAGCTCCCCTCCCCCGACAGGCCAGGATTTCTCCTGGCCTGCTCTCGTCTACCCCCGATGTGCCCAAATTGTTGGCATGTTGGCGCAGAATGCCACACTCGTAGGCACTTCAAAATTTCATTTTGTTTGGCACGGAAGGTGCAGAGGATTCTCTCGTACGATCGGGTAGCCATTCGGCAAGACCCAACAGACATACCCCGTTCCCTATCACCAGCCGCGTCAGCCGCGAGGCTCACAACGCTCACCTCCCCAACAGGCCAGGCACCACGCCTGGCCTGCCCCACTTAAGCCCGCTCGATCCACCCGGTTTGCTACACTGGCCCGGCAACCCTGGGGGAAGCCGATGTCGCCGCTCCGCTCCGTCCGCCGTCTGCTGGTCCTCGGGCCCTGCGGTGCGGGCAAGTCGACCCTGGCCCGTCGCCTCGCGCCGGCGCTCGGGTTGCCGCTGATCCACCTCGACCGGGAGTACTGGCAGCCGGGCTGGACCGTGCCGGAGCCCGCCACCTGGCAGCGCCACCACCAGACCCTCGTCGAACGACCCCGCTGGCTGATCGAGGGGAACTACGGCTCGACCATCGACCCGCGCCTCGCCCGCGCCGACTTCGTGATCCTGCTCGATTACCCGCGCCGTCTGTACCTCACCCGGGTGCTCTTTCGCATCCTGAGAAACTGGGGCCGGACCCGTCCCGATATGGGGCCAGGCTGCCCCGAGCAGCTCGACCTCGAGTTCCTGCGCTACGTCTGGCGCTACCGGCGCGACAGCAAGCCGGTGGTCGAGCGGGCGCTGCGCCGCCATCCGGAGGTGCCGGTCCTGCGCCTGCGCGGCCCTCGCCAGGCCGATCGCCTGCTCGCCTGCCTCGCCGCGGTGCACGGGATGCGCACAGCGTTGCACAGCGTGTCCAGGGGTGAAGCGTCCGTTCGCAAGCCCACGCTGGCGTCGGGGCGTCCGCTCTCGTAGAACGGAGGCCCCGTGCGATGGGGGAAGACGACGTGAGCCCCGACGATCTCGAGCAGCGCTGGGCCCGCACGCTGCCGACCGAACGCTGGAACGACGCCGATCCGGGGGCGACCTACCAGCCTCCCGCCCAGGCCGGAGGTCCGGCGCACGCCCTGCCGCGCATCGCCGTCGACGAGAGCTGCGCCCGCCAGGAAGACGACATCCGCACGGTGGTGTCGCGCGGCTCCGAGGATGAGCGGCCGACACTTCCCGCGGCCCCTGCCGGCGAGCTGCCGACGATCATCGCGGCCAGGGGCTCGGGGGACGAGCTGCCGACCGCCGTGCCCGACCACCAGACCACCGTCCTGCCCGGCGAGGTCCCGACCCGGCCGGGCCTGGCGCAGCCGGGCCTCGGCGTCGAGAGCACCGGCGTGGTCTACCGGCTCGAGGAGGAGATCGGACGCGGCGGCATGGGCGTGGTGTACCGGGCGCGCCAGGCCTCTCTCGCCCGCGACGTCGCGATCAAGAAGGTCGTCGAGCAGGACCCGTACTGGCGCCAGCGTTTCGTCGCCGAGGCCCTGGTCACGGGCACCCTCGACCACCCGAACATCGTGCCGGTCCACGACCTCGGCTTGACCCCCGAGGGCGAGGTCTTCCTCGCGATGAAGCTCGTCCAGGGCACCTCCTGGAAGGACCTCCTGCACCCGAAGACCGAGGCGCAGCACGCCCGGAGCGCGGAGTACGGGCTCGCCGAGCACGTCGAGATCCTGCTCGGGGTCTGCAACGCGGTCGCCTTCGCCCACAGCCGCGGGGTGGTCCACCGCGACCTCAAACCCGAGAACGTGATGCTCGGGGAGTTCGGCGAGGTGCTGGTGATGGACTGGGGGCTCGCGGTCGACGTGTGCGAGCCGCGCCGGCCGTCGAGCTCGCTGCCCCACAAGTCGAGCATCACCGGGCCCTGCGGGACGCCCGCCTACATGCCCCCCGAGCTCGCCGAGGGCAACGGCGCGGCGGTCGGACCCGGCACCGACATCTACCTGCTCGGGGCGATCCTCTGCGAGGTCCTGCGGGGCTCCCCACCGCACCGCGGCAAGACCTTCCGGGAGGTGCTGGTCGCGGCGGTCCTCAGCCATCCCCCGGAGCTCCCGACCGGCGCGCCTCCCGAGCTGCGCGCAGCGTGCGCGAAGGCGATGGCGCTCGATCCGAAGGACCGCTACGACGCGGTCGCCGACTTCCAGGAGGCCCTGCGCGCCTACCTGCGCCACAAGGAGAGCCGGCAGGTCGCCGAAGGCGCGCGGGCGGGGCTGGTGAAGTGCCGGAAGCGCGCGCTCGAGCCGCTCGACGAGCTCGGGCGCAGCACGCTGTACAACGACTTCGCGGCCGCCGTCGCGGGCTTCGGCCAGGCGCGGGTGCTGTGGGAAGGCAACGCCGAGGCGCGCGAGGGCGAGCTCGAGGCGCGGCTCGCCTTCGCCGAGGCCGCCCTCGACCACGCCGACCTCGGGCTGGCCTGGGCGCAGCTCAGCTCGGTCGAGTCCCCGGAAGCGCGCGCCGACTCGCTGCGGCGGCGGGTGCGCGAGGCGCGGGCAGCGCGCGTGCGGGCGGAGCAGGCCTCGCGCCGGCTGCGCTGGGGGCTGCTCGCCGCGGTGGCGGTGCTCTTCCTCGTGCTCGGTGGCGGCTTCCTCGCCGTCGACCTCGCCCGGCGCGAGACCGCCGAGCAGCGGGACCGGGCACGGCTGGCGGCGGAGCGGGAGACGAAGGAGCGGCGCCGGGCGGACGCCCTGCGCGAGAAGTCCGAGCAGCGCCTCGCCGAGAGCCTGGTCGCCGAGGGCGACATGCTGCGCGGCGCCGGGCGCTGGGGCGAGGCGCGGGCGCGCTACACCGAGGCCGCGAACACCCTGCGCGCCCTGGCGAGCCCGACCCTGACCGCCGAGCTCGGGCTGTGGGCGGTGCAGCGCGCCGTCCCGGACGAGCTGCTCCGCCTCGACACCGCAGGCGCCTGCCGCGCGCTGACCCTGACCCCGGACGGCAAGCTGCTCGCGACCGCGAGCGAGGCCGGCGAGCTCGCCCTCTGGGACCCGGCCCGGGGGCGGCGGATCGCGACGGTCAGCGTCCAGGACGGGGGCGTGACGGCGCTCGCGGTCTCCGCCGACGGGGAGCTGTTCGCCTCCGGCGGCGCGGACGGCCGGGTGTGGCTGTGGAGCGACGACGGCACCCCGCGCGGCGCGATCGACGCGCACACGCGCCCCGCTCCGGTGCTGCGCTTCACCACCGGAGGGCGCCTGCTCACCGCCGGGGACAGCGTGCTGGTCGCCTGGCCCCTGCATGGCGAGGGCGAGACGACCCGCTTCGTCGGTCACCAGGCGCCGATCACCGCCGCGACGGTCGATCCCTTCGGACCCTACATCTTCTCGGTCGACGCGGCCGGACAGGTGATGTGGTGGCATCGCTCCGGCTCGGTGTACTGGAGCTACCGGGAGCGCTACGAGGCCCGGGTCCACGCCCTCGAGTTCTCCCCGACCCGCGAGAACCTCGCCTTCGCGATGGCCGACCGCAGCGTGCGGCTGTGGGGCTGGGACGAGCAGCTGAACCTGTTCGTCGAGCAGGCGCGCCTCGAGGGCCACGGGGCCGCGGTGCGGGACGTCGCGTTCAGCCCCGACGGACGGCGGCTCTTGTCGGCCGGTGACGACGGCCGGCTGCTGGTGTGGGATGTCGCGACCCGCGCGCTGGTCCACCAGGGGCGGGTGCGGGACGGCGGCGCGGTGCTCGACCTGTCGATCCCCCTGGCAGGCGGACCGATCGCGGCCGGCTGCGCCGACGGCGCGCGGCTGTTCGACCTCGGGCTGCGCTGGCCGTCGCCGAGCGGAGCGGGCGTCGATCGCGAGGCGCGCGGGTTGCCCCTGCCGGAGGACTTCGTCGCCCACAGCGGCGCGCTCTCGAGCGATGCGCGGCTGGCGGCCGCGGGCAGCGCCGACGGGAAGATCAGGCTGTGGGACACATCCGCGGGGCGGGAGGTGCTCGACCTGACGGGACCCTCGGCGGCGGTCGCCCAGCTCGCCTTCGTGCGGGAAGACCGCGCGCTGCTCAGCGCCTTCGCCGACGGCTCGGTGTGGGTGTGGGAGCTCGCCGCCGGCGTCTGCCGGGAGCGCCTCGTCGGCGGCGGCGCGCTCGCTGCCTTCGCCCTGGGCCCCGACGGGGAAAAGCTCGCGCTGGCCGGGCCCGACACCCTGCAGCTGCGCGGGCTACCGCTCCAGGCGGGCGCGGAGGAGCGCCACCTGGTCCAGGCCCGGGCGCTCGGCCTCGGGCGACACCAGCTCTGGGCCCTGGATGCGGAAGGGAGCCTGCAGCGCTGGAGCTTCCTGGAAGGCGGGCCGGAGGTGGTCGGGAGCTACGCGGGCCCGTGCGCCCTCGCCCCCGGCCCGCAGGGGCTCGCGCTCGGGGACGCGCGCGGCGTGATCCACCTCCTGCGCTCGAGCGGCAGCCCCGACGTGCGCCTGGTCGGGCACACCGACCGCGTGCTGCGCTTGAGGGTCTCCGCGGACGGGCGGCTGCTCGTTTCGGCCTCCGCCGACGGCACCTGGCGGCTGTGGTCGGTGCAGGAAGCGGCGGAGCTGTTCTTCGCGCCCTTCGAGCCCTCTACCGGCGCCCTGCGCGACGTCGCCCTCAGCCCGGACGGGCGGTGCGTGCTCAGCGTCGCCGAGGGCGGCGTGCGCTTCTGGGACATCCGCCGCGGCGCCCTGCTCCCAGCGCGCCGCGCGGAGGCGCACGAGGCCCAGGCCCGGCTGCAGGAGGCGCCCGACGACGGCACGGCCCTCGTCACCCTCGGCCGCTGGTACGCCTTCCGCGGCGCCCTGCGCGCGGCCCTCGAGCTGTTCGCGGCGGCCGAGCAGGCGGGGGCGCGGCCCGATCCGGCGGCGCGCTCCGCCAGCCACTGGGAGCTCGGCCACTTCGCCGCCGCCCGCCGCGCGCTGCCCGATTCCACCACCGTCCCCGCGGTCTGGCACCGACTGGTCGCCGCCGCGCTCGCGCGCAGCGAAGCCGACAGCGCGAGTCTGCTCGGCCGGGAGCCGGACATCGTGCGGGACATCGCCTTCTCCGCCGACGGACGGCGCCTGTTGAGCTGCAGCGGCTGGTACGGGATCACGCTCTGGGACGCCGAGCAGCTGCGCCAGCTCGACACCTTCCCGGGCCTCCCCGACCAGGTCTTCGCGCTCGCCTTCGACCACGCGGGGGAGCGCTTCGCCGCCGGCGACGTCAACGGCAACCTGCGGGTGCAGCACCTGGACGGCGGCGCGCGCGACTTCGCCGCGGTGATGCCCGACCGCATCGACGCGATCGCCTTCCTCGCCGACGGCCAGCGGGTGCTGCTCGCGGGGCTGGCCAAGGAGGCGCGGCTGGTGTCGCTCGACAGCGGCGCGGTGCTGGTCCGGTACACGACCGAGGCGCGCCTGCGCGGTATGGCCGTGACCCCGGACGAGGAGCGCCTGGTGCTCGCCGACGCGGACGGCTGGCTGCGGGTCTTCGCCCTCGCCAGCGGCGAGGAGCTCGCCTCCTGGCGGGCGGACGACCGCCTCGAGGCGCTGGCCCTCGCCGGCGAGCGGCTGGTCACGGCCGGCGACGGTGGGATCCGGCTGTGGAGCCTCGGCGGCGAGGAGCTCGGCGCCCTGCCGGAGACCTACGACGGGGTCTACGATCTCGCCGCCGGAGGCGACGCGCTGGTGACCGTCCACCGCGGGGGCGAGTTCCGCGCCTGGGACCTCACCACTCTGACGGAGACCGGACGCTGGCAGCGCCCGGTCCTGCACTTCCACGCCGCCGTCAGCCCCGACGGCCGCCGCTTCGCGATCGGCTCGCGGGACGGCAGCGTGCTGTCGGGGGTGCTGGACTAGCTGATCAGGCGACCGCGACGGCGATCTTGCCGGCGACGACGGTGGCGAAGGCGGCCACCCGCAGGAAGATCTCGAGACCTTTGAGGGCGCGGCGCAGGTCGTGGCGGGCCTCGACGTCCTTGACCGCCTCGGCGACGAGCGACTTGAGCTGCTCGCCCTCCTCCTTGTCGATCAGGTCCTCGAAGCGGAACACATCCGTGGTCAGCAGCGTGGCCTCGGTCGCGGCCAACCGGGAGAGCGCACGTTTGGCGGCCATGCGGTTGGTGAAGCTGCGGTCGAGGGCGATGATCGCCTCGTAGTCCTTCTTGCGTTCGGCGATGCCGGCCAGGCGCCGCTGGCGCTCTTCGGGCGTCAGCTCGTTCTCGAGGAGCTTGGCGACCTTCTTCCGGTGCTTGTCGAGGGCGTCGAGGGCCTTGGTCGCCTTCGGCCCGGCGGCCGACTCGCCCGCCTCGAGCACCTCGTCGAGCTCGTTCTTCGAGATGTTCAGCGCCTTCTGGGCGGCGCGCAGGTCGTCGGCCAGCTTCGTGTACTTCTCCTTGAGGCCCATCTCACTCCCCCGCGTCTTCGATCTGCGACCAGATCTTGATGAATTCCTTCAGACCCTTCTCGACATCTTCCGTCCGCTCCCGGGCTTCTTCGCCGAACTCGGCGAAGCGCGCGACCGTCGCGTTGGTGTCGCGGTCGAGCTCGGCGAGCTGCTCGTTGTAGGCGTCGAGCTGCCGTCCGACCTCGTGGACGACCGCGAGCAGCTGCGCCGAGGCGTCCTGGTTCAGGGCGTTGTGGATCGCCTCGCCGCTCTTCCGCGTCGCCTCGACCTGGGCGATGAGGGCGGCGTTCAGGCTGAGCAGCTGCTTGCGGCGCTCGGCGGCGGCGCCCTTGGCGGCGAACAGCGCGTTGCCGAGGTTGGAGCTGTTGTCGGCCAGGTGGTACAGCACGACCATGTTGCGCGAGCGGGCGATCTCCGGCTCGATCCCGGGCAGCGCCAGGATCTCCCGCACCGAGTACACCAGCTTGGCGTTGCTGATGTTCGCGTCGAGCAGCCACACTTCCTCGAGGGCGGTCTCTTCGAACTCGGGGATAACGTCCACGGTGGCGAAGGAGGTCTGGCGCTTGCCCTGGGCGTTGAAGGGGGAGACGCGCGCGAGGCGGTGGGTGCCGCGCTCGCAGCCCAAATACCCGAAGGCGTAGGGGCCCTTGACGTGGAGCGTGACGGCGTCGAGGCCGACCTCGACGCCGTGCTGCATGGAGAGCTCTTCGATCTTCCAGTTTGCGTGGTG
>JAUIEM010000329.1 GCA_030428695.1 bacterium | reverse complement strand
GTCCGGTGCATTCCCCGACATCGAAGTCGTGGCTCTCCTCGACGAAGGAGAGCATCGTCTCGCCGATCACGATGCTGTCGCCGTACTCGAGCAGCGCGGACTGGATCACCGAGCCGTTGTGGCGGGTGCCGTTGGCGCTGCCGAGGTCGGTGAGGAGGAAGTGCTTGCCGTTGTGGTCGATCTTCAGATGACGGCGCGAGACCATCGCGTCGACCACGCTGAGGGTGTTGCTCGCCTCGCGCCCGACGGTGACGGTATCGTTCGGGCTGAAGGAGCACTGCTTGCCGCGGCTCTTGCCCTTCTCGACCTGAAGAGTCGGCACTACCCCTCCCCGGTGTCGGTCGCCAGACCTGCGAACAATGCGGAACCGACCCTGATTATCGTGGCGCCCTCCTCGATGGCAACCTCGAAGTCCTGGGTCATCCCCATCGACAGGCCCGCGACCCCGGCCCGCGTCGCGAGCGCGCGGAGCCGCGCGAAGCAGGGCCGCGCGTGCTCGGGGTCGGAGGAAGCGGCCGCCATGCCCATCAATCCGACGACCTCGAGCCCGGGCAGGGCGCGGGCGGCCTCGACGGCGGCGACGCAGGCGTCCGGCGCGAAGCCGGCCTTCTGCTCCTCCTCCGAGATGTTGACCTGGATGTACACCTCGAGGCTGCGGCCGGCGCGGACCAGCTCGTCGGACAGCACCCGGGCGAGCTTCGGCCGGTCGAGGGCGTGGAAGACGTCGAGCACCGCGACCGCCCGCCGCACCTTGTTGGTCTGCAGCCGCCCGATGCCGTGCCAGCGCACACCCGGCAGCCGCGCGGCCTTGTCGACCAGCTCGCCGACGCGGTTCTCGCCGAAGGCCTCGAGGCCGAGGGCGCGCGCCTGCTCGATCACCGCGACCGGCACCCGCTTGCTGACCGGCAGCAGCGTGACCTCTTCCGGATCGCGGCCGGACCGCTCGGCGGCGGCGGCGATGCGTGCGCGCAGCGAGGCGAGGCGGTCGGCGAGCAGGGTGGGGTGGTTCGGCATCGCTGGAAGGGGTCGGGGCTGGCCCGGGGCGTGCCGATCTTAACGCGCCGACGAAGCCAGTCAAGGACGGCGCGGGGGCCGCGGAGAGTCTTGTCAACCCCGCGGGCCTCGGATATCATTCCTCCGCGGTCAGGATTCCCTGCCGGGAACTATAGACCGGAAGGAGGATACGATGGCGGTCCAGGTCGATGGCGAGGTGCTGACCTGTCGCGGCGGCTACCTCTGGGTCCAGATCGAGCCGCGCGCCGACTCGAACCCGTACCCCTTCAACATGTACGCCGAGGCGGCGCGCGACAAGGCCGGCGACAACGGCCTCGTGCTCAAGATCGCCTCGACGGAGCAGGCCACCCAGGGCGATCGCGTCACCCTCGAGGCGCGCCGTCCCTCCCAGAGCCTGTCGGCGCTGATCCTCCTGTTCATCCCCCTGTTCGCCACCCTTGTCGGCATCGCGATCGGCATGGCGATCGCCCCGATGCTGCCGCTTCCTCCGGCCGTCGCGCCCGTCGCCCTCGCGGTGCTCGGCATGGCGGGCTCCTACCTCCTGATACGGCGGACGAACAAGCGCCTCGAGACGGCGGAGGAGTTCCAGCCGAAGCTGATCAAGATCCATCGCAAGCCGCCCCCCTCCCTTCCTCCGGGCAACTACACCAGCTTCGACATCGAGCCGGTCGACGCGAGCATGCCCTGGGAAGATGTGATCAAGGAGATGGAAGGGCTGGTCGGCGTCAACGGCGCCGTGCGTTCCTGGGACGGGCGCACCTTCTTCGTCGCCCACAATCCGCAGGTGATCAAGGACAAGCGGCTGCGCGAGCTGCTCCTGTACCTCGGGGTGCAGCTGCGCGAGACGCTCTGAGGCGCCGGAGCGGCTCGACGGCATGCGCCACCCCTGCCCCCGTTTGATTCACCGGAATTTCTGCTGGAGACATCGGCGATCGAGCCATGTCCCTCCACCGCACCGGGCTCGGTCTCCCGGCCGATTTTTCTCGGCGTACGGCCCTTGTTTTCGGGCGGTGGTGCGCTTAGCCTTCTCTTCTTGCACGCGATGGTGCAACGCGTCAAAAGAGGAGGGCGTCCTTTGCTCGGCACAGGCAAGCAAGCACACTTCGGAGAGCTCGTCTTCGGCCGCGACAAGCTGAAGACCAGCGTCGATCCCGATATCTTCCGCCAGTACGAGTCGGCGGTGGCTGAGGGAAAGAGACTCCCCAAGCAGGTCACCAACGCGATCGCGAACGCCCTGAAGCACTGGGCGCTCGGTCACGGCGTCACCCACTACTGTCACTGGTTCCAGCCGCTGACCTTCAGCACCGCCGAGAAGCACGACGGCTTCCTCAGCATGGAGCCCGCCCAGGTCCTGCACCAGTTCACCGGCTCGATGCTCAGCCACGGCGAGCCCGACGCCTCGAGCTTCCCCTCCGGCGGCATGCGCACGACCTTCGAGGCCCGCGGCTACACCGCCTGGGACCCGAGCAGCCCGCCGTTCATCCGCAAGAACGTCGGGGGCGGCACCCTGTGCATCCCCTCGGTGTTCTTCAGCTACCACGGCGAGACCCTCGACCTCAAGACACCGCTGCTGCGCAGCATCAAGGTGCTCGACAAGGCCGCCCGTCGGATGCTGGCGCTGTTCGATGTCGAGGTCGGGCGCGTCTTCTCGACGGTCGGCGCCGAGCAGGAGTTCTTCCTGATCGACCGCGAGGTCTACCGCCAGCGCCGCGACCTGGTCCTGACCGGGCGCACCTTGTTCGGCGCGCCTTCCCCGCGCGGGCAGCAGCTGTCCGACCACTACTTCGGGGCGATCGACAAGCGCGTGATGGAGTTCTACCACGATGTCGACGAGCGCCTGTACGCCCTCGGCATCCCGGCCAAGACCCGGCACAACGAAGTCGCGCCGCGGCAGTTCGAGCTCGCCTGCATCTTCCGGGAGGCCAACCTCGCCTGCGACCAGAACCTGCTCGTGATGGACATCCTGCGCAACGCGGCCCGCGACCACGGCATGGAGTGCCTGCTGCACGAGAAGCCCTTCCAGGGCATCAACGGCTCCGGCAAGCACCTGAACTGGTCGATGGCGACCGACACCGGGCTCAACCTCCTCGAGCCGGGGGTGCAGCCCGAGAAAAACCTGCAGTTCCTCGCCTTCCTCGTCGCGACGGTCGAGGCGGTGCACCGCTACGCGCCGCTCTTGCGGGCGAGCATCGCGAGCAACCGCAACGACCTGCGGCTCGGTGCCCACGAGGCGCCGCCCGCGATCATGAGCGTGTTCCTCGGCGCCAAGCTGACGTCGGTGCTCGCCGCCCTCGAGAACAAGGCGCTGTCCGAGAGCGACGCCCAGGTCGTGCTCGACACCGGCTTGCCTGAAGTGCCGTCCCTCGAGCGCCACGACACCGACCGCAACCGCACCTCGCCGTTCGCCTTTACCGGCAACAAGTTCGAGTTCCGTGCGGCCGGCTCCTCGACCCAGCTCAGCGTGCCGGCGACGGCGATCAACTGCATGGTCGCCGAGCGCATCGAGGCGATCGCCGCCGAGGTCGAGCAGCGCGTCGCCGACGGCGCCGACCTGCAGGGGGCGATGCTCGACGTCCTGGCCGAGCACAGCACCGCCTGTCGGGCCGTGCGCTTCGAAGGCGACAACTACACGGGCGACTGGGTGGCCGAGGCCGAGAGCCGCGGCCTGCCGAACACCCGCACGACGCCGAAGGCGCTGCAGGCCTACGCCGACGAGACCCAGCGCAAGCTGTTCATCGACGGCGAGGTCCTGACCGGGCTCGAGCTCGACGCGCGGCTCAACGTCAGCAAAGAGCGCTACGTGATGCTGACCGAGATCGAGGCGAAGACGATGGTCCTGCTCGCGGAGCGCGAGCTGATCCCGACCGGGCTGCGCACCCAGGCGGCCGCGGCCCTGAGCGTCGAGCGCATCAAGGAGTTCAACCGCTCCGGGCAGCAGCTCGACGTCGCCCAGCAGGCCGGCTGGTTGAAGAACATGTGCACCGGCCTCGAAGAGCTCATCCGCGCCTCGGTCCAGCTCAAAGAGTCGCTCGGCCGCCTCGAGAGCCAGGAGGTCGACGAGCAGATGGACTCGATCGAGAACGTCGTCCTGCCCCAGATGACCGCGCTGCGCACGGCTGCCGACAGCCTCGAGGGCTATGTCGGCGAGCAGGAGTGGCCGCTCCCGAGCTACGTCACCCTGCTGTTCGGCGGCTGAGCCCGTTCCCGGCCGGTCCCGCCGGGCCGGCCGTGGTGATCCCCCCGGGTCGAAAACGGTCGACGGCGCGCCGGGTTGCGGGTATCATCCGCATCCCGCCGGCATTGAAGGGGACTCCGTGTCGATCAAGATTGACTGTGATTGTGGCAAGACCGCCAAGGTCAAGGACGAGCTCTCCGGACGCAAGATCAAATGCCCCGGCTGCGGGGCGGTGATCCGGGTTCCCGGGAAGAAGACGAGCAAGAGCGGCCGCGTCAGCAAAGAGTCCAAGCGCACCAAGCGCAGCGCGCGGCTGGCCGAAGACCAGTCGACCAACATCAGCAAGAAGCTCGGGACCTTCGACTCGCAGCGTCTGGCCAAGCAGGATGTGCGCCAGTCCGCCATCCAGGACGTCCTGTTCGTCAAGGACATCGAAGCCCGTACCCACGGCGACCTCGTGTTCAGCAAGAACTCGCTGTACTACGTGCAGCTCGGCGAGGGTCTCGGGCCGCCGGGCGGGGTGGAGAACCGGCCTCCGGGGCTGCAGCCCAAGGAGCTCGGCACCAAGTTCCCCGGCTCCTTCAAGATCAAGAAGAAGACGATCGACGAGTACCGTTTCTCCGAGAACGGGAAGTTCACCGTCTGGTCGAAGAAGGGCCGCTTCGCCTGGTACCTGCCGATGAAGTACAAGCCGATCATCGAGGTCCACCTCGGCTGAGCCCTATCTGCCCTCTGCTTTTCTCCACGACGACGGGCGGGGGCAAACCCCGCCTCTACAAGAACTTCGCCCCTCGCCGGCCCCTACCACCCCCGCAGGAACGCCGCGAGCGCCCCGCCGAAGCCGCGCAGCTTGCCGTAGCCGTGGCGCAGCCGCTCGGACACCGCCCGCACCGGGTCGGGAGGCGGCATGTCGAGCGCGAACTCCGCGCACAGCTCCGTGCCGAGGGGAACGTTGCCCCAGGCGCCGCGCAGCTTGAGGTTGTTCGTGCCGTTGCCCTGGATGTAGACCACCCCCGGAAAGGGCAGCGTCGCCAGGTCTCGCCCGTGCACCTTGCACAGCGCCTCCTGCGCCCGGTGGTCCCCGTACATCCCGACCAGGTCGGCCGGATGCATCGCTCCGCGCAGCGCCTCTTCGGGCGCGTCCCAGGGCAGGTCCGGGAGCGGAAGATCGGCGAAGCGCAGGATCACCGAGGTCCCGCAGATGCGGTGGAAGTCGCCGAACAACTTCACGTGCTGGCCGCCGTCGCGGTACACCCAGCTCTCCCGGCACAGCCAGCCCGGCTGCCCGGGGCGTTCCGCGACCCAGCCGGCCAGGCGCCGGCTGATCAGGTCGTCCGCATCGACGAACATCGCGTACTCCGGCGCGTAGCGGCGCGCGTACAGGCAACCGGCGACCAGCCGCAGGCCCTTGTCCCGGTGCAGCACGATGTCCGGCACGGTCGGCGTGCGGCCGGGGGTCGGCGGCGCGAAGCCGACCTCGATCCGTTCGGCGCCCGGCGGCAGGGGAAAGGATGGCAGCCCGCTGCCGACCACGACCACGCGGAAGGCCGGGTGGTCCTGGGCGCAGACCGAGCGCAGGGTGCGCCGCAGGTTGGCGACGAGCGTCGGGACGTCCGGGCAGCTCGCGGCGTGCCGGACCGGGATCACGAAGACCAGCATCGAGCCTCCCTCAGGGCCATTGCCACACCCGCTTCCCCAGCCTCCGCAGCCGCGCCCAGCCGGCCTCGAGCCGCTCGCGGGCGTCGGCGACCGGGTCGGGCGCCGGCCGCGGCAGGGCGAACTCGGCGCTCAGCTCCGCGTCGATGGGGACCGTCCCGAGCATCGGCGGCTTCGGGCACTGGTTCTCGCCGGTGTCGCGCACGTAGACGGTGCTCGGAAAAGGCAGGGGCGCGAGGGGCCGGCCGATGGTCGCGCAGTACTCCGAGCGCACGAGGTGGGCGCCGATCACCCCGAGCAGGAAGAAGGGGTCGAGCCGCGCCCGCAGCTCCTCCTGGCTGACCGCGACCGTCAGGTCCTCCGGCAGGGCGAGCAGGTCGGCGGCGAGGATGTGCGCGGAGCCGTTGAGCTTGTGGAAGTTGCCGAGCGGGCGCAGCAGACGCCGGCCCTGGGACCACGCCCAGCCGCGCTCGCAGTGCCAGCCGTCCGCCCGCGGGTGCGCCCCGACGAAGCCGGCCAGGCGCGCGCTGAGCAGGTCGTCGCAGTCGTGCAGCAGCACGTGGGTCGGGGCATAGCGGCGCGCGTGGAGCAGGCCGACCGCCAGCTTGCTGCCGCGGTCGAAGCGGATCACTGGCAGCTCCTGGCGGCCGCGCACGTCGTTCGGCGGCGGGAAGTCGACCTCGACGAAGTCGGTACGCGGGAAGTCCGGGAGCGCCGGCCGCCGGTTGCAGACCACGATCGCCCGGAAGCGCGGGTCGCGCTGCGCGGTCACCGAGCGCAGGCAGGCGGCGACCAGCTCGAGCATGCGTGGGTAGGACACGCAGTTGTCCGGGTGACGCAGCGACGTGATGAAGACCAGCATCAGACCTCCCTCGCTCGCGCCGCGAACGGCGGGTCGGGGTCCAAGTGGGCGAGCACCCAGGCCTGCTGCTCGGCGTCGAAGACCTCCCCGAAGCGCGACGGCGTGTTCCGGATCACCCCCCGCCCCACCCCACTCTTCCAGCCTTCGCGCAGAGTGACGACCTCGCGGCTGGCCTCGGCCATGCCGGTCAGCATCTCCGCGCGGTACGGCAGCTCGAGGAAGGCGCACAGCTCGCGCAGCACCGCCTCGGGCTCCCGCACCAGCCGCTCGTAGCGGACGCCGTGGTGCCAGGGCTCGCCCTCGAGGCCGCGGACGATGCGCCGGCCCCGGTTCCAGACCTCGACGCAGCGCTCGAGCTCGAAGCGCGCCCAGAAGCTCTTGTAGCGCTGTCCGACGTGGTACAGGGAGGCGACCTGGTCCGGCCCGTGGCGCACGATGGAGATCACCCGCGCGTCCGGCACGTGGGCGCGGATCAGCGGCACGCAACGCAGATGCCCCGGGGACTTCTCCAGCCACGCGCCGCGGCCCTGCTCGGCGGCGAGCCGGTCGGCGACGTCGAGGAAGCGGCGCACGTAGTCACGGACGCGCACGGTGCTCCAGCCGTACTCCGGCGCGAGGTCGGGCCGGCCGAGCTTGTAGCACAGCCAGCCCTCGAACACGAAGCGCGCCCGGGTCCCCGCGAGCCCGAGCCGGCGCCGCCAGCGATCGTGCGCCCGCACCCCCTGGAAGATGTGCGACTCGGGGAAGGAGGCGATGTCCGGGTGCGCGGCGAGCAGCGCCTGCAGCAACGTCGTGCCCGAGCGCGCGACGCCGACCAGGAAGATGCGCCGGGGAGGGCCGGGGAGCCTCTTCCCTCGCGGGGGCCGCGCCCGGCGCAGGAGGGGCGGCGGCCGGTGCCCGGCGGAGGTGTAGCCGAGCTGATCGAGCAGCTCCCGGACCTCGTCGGAGACGGGACCCTGGGCCGCGGCGGAGGGCAGCGCGGCGAGCGCTTCCCGGCACTCCTCGGCCGCGGCGGAGGGCAGGCCGAGGAAGGCGAGCAGCCGGGCGCAGGCATCGCGGTCTGCGGCGAGGTCCTCACAGCGCAGCTCGCTCCAGCGGTGCGCGGGCAGGTGGCCGAGCCCGAAGCGCACGCCGGCCACGGAGCGCTGCCACAGGGCGAGGGCCCGGGCGCGTCGTTCGTCGGGCAGGGGGCGGTCGAGCCACCAGCTCGGGCGCTCGAGGGGATCTCCGCCCCGGGCGCGGAGCGCGGCCACCGTGCGCCCGTCGCGCACCAGATGGACGAAGCGGGCGTCGGGGAACACGCCGGCGAGGAAGGGCAGCACCATCCCCGCGTCCTCGCTGCGCACCAGCGGCCGCTGGTCGCCGTCGAGCCCGACCCGCTGCAGCCAGCGGCAGCTCATGCGCAGGAACAGCCGCGCCCGCCACGGCGCCCAGCGCTCGAGCAGCGCCGCCGCGCACACCTCGCGCAGGGCCCGCGGCCGCAGGTGCAGCGACAACCCCGGCAGCCGGCCGAGGGCCCGGGCCAGGGCGTCGGCCCCGGAGGCGGGTGTGCCGAGCAGGAAGAGCGGCGCCCGCCAGGCCGGCCAGACGCTCGCGCGCAGCCGGGCCAGGTCGAGCGGGCGCGGCGGGGAAGGCGCCTCGCGGACCTGTTCGGCCAGCGAGCTGCCGAGCCAGCGGGCGGCGCGCAGCCAGGATCGGGGATGGATGGGGATCACCGCGGCCTCCTGTCAGCGGGCGCAGTGTAGCAGCAAGCGGAGGGAGGCGGGGATCGGAATCCGAACCCGACTCCGATTCCGACTCCGAGCGTGCCCGTGCCCCTGCCTTGCCCCAGCCCGATTCCGGTTCCGACTCCGATCCCGATTCCGACTCCGAGCGTGCCCGTGCCCCTGCCGAGTCCGGCTCCCCATCCGACACCGGATCCCCCGATCCCCGGAGGCCCGCCTCCCATGGATCCTGGCCATCGACGGTCAAGTCAAGTGTGCAATGTCCCGCACCGAAAGGACGTGCCGTCGGGGAAGCTCCCCTCCCGGGCGAGCGGTCCGTCCAGCGACCGCCGATGCCTCCGTGGATCGCGGTCTTCCGCGTTGAACCCCGTGCCTCGCATGCCGAGCACTCCGCGCGCTCGAAGCCGCGCTGGTCGCGGTGCGGGTGCGCGCTCGGCTACGCCTACGCCCTCCAACTGCTCGAGGCGGGGGCGCCGGCGCGGCCCCCCCTGGGCGCGGGAGTACCTGCGCGGTCGCTGAGGGTGGTAGACTGGAGGAAAAAGGGGGGATGCCGTGCCGGCTGTGTCGGTGATCGTGCCGGTCTACAACAAGGAGCGCTACGTCGCGCGCGCCGTCGCCTCGGTGCGCGCCCAGACCTTCTCCGACTACGCGCTGCTGCTGATCGACGACGGCTCGACCGACGGCAGCCGCGCCGTCTGCGCCGGGCTGCTCGGCCCGGACGACCGCCTGCTGTGCCAGCCGAACCGCGGTCCGGGGGCGGCCCGCAACGCCGGCTTCCGGGCCGCGCGCGGAACCTTCGTCGCGACCCTCGACGCCGACGACACCTGGCATCCCGAACATCTCGAGCGGATGGTCGGCTGCGCCCGCCGCTTCCCCGAGGTCGGGGCGGTCTTCTGCGGGCTGGCCAGCCTGCCCTCGGGGCGGCGCACCATCCCGGCCGAGGCGGTGCTGCCGGGCGGCGCCGCCGAGGGGGTGGTGCCGAGCTGGTTCCGGGCCAAGCTGCACGGCTACTTCCAGCCCTCGGCCTTCCTCGCCGACCGCGCGCGGCTGCTCGCGATCGGCCTGCCCCTCGACGACCTGCGCTGCTGGGAAGACGCCGAGCTGTTCGGCCGGCTCGCCCTCCACTACCCGCTCGGCTTCGTCCGCGAGGTGCTCGCCTGGTACCACGAGGGCGCCGACGGGCGCCTCCTGTCGCGGCCGAACACCGCCTATCCGCCCTTCGTGCGCACCCTGCGCCGGGCGCTCGCGGCCGGCCGGGTGCCGGACGGCCAGCGCCGGGATGCGCGCGAGTACCTCGCGAAGATGCTGCTGCTGCACGCCGAGCACCTGCTCGCCGCCGGACAGCGGCTGCGGGCGCTCGACGTGCTGCTGGTCGACTGTCCGCGCAGCGAGGTCTTCGCCGCCCGCCACCGGCGGCTGCTCGCCCGGGCCTTCCTCCCCGGCCCGGCGGTCGGCGCGCTGCGGGCGCTGTGGGGGAAGCGGGCCGCCGTCTGAGGTCCGCGCTACCGACGGCTTTCCCTCTCGCCCGCCTTTGCGCTACCATGGCCGGCCGCATCCCCGAAGGAGCCCGCCATGCGTCGTCTGGTCTGTTTGTTGGTGTTCGCCGTCGGCTGTGGAAGCGGCTCCTCGGGAGGCGGGGCCGCGGGCAACACCCCCGCACCGGGCGGCAACACGCCGCCGCCGACGAGCTTCGACCTGACGGCGGCCAGCGCCCCCGGGCCGGGCCGCATCCGCCTGGTCTTCAACGCCCCGGTGGTGGAAGCCAGCGTCGGCGCCGTGACCGTCGCGGGCCTGCCTGTGTTCGGCGCCGGCCTGGACGGGAGCGATCCGCGGGTGGTGCTGGTCGACACCTGGTTCCAGGCTGCGGCGAGCGTCACCGTCGACCTCTCCGGGTTGCGGGATGCGGCCGGGAACCCGCCGGCGACCGCGAGCGTGGCGGTGCCGGGCGCCGGCGCCGCCGCCCTCGAGGACACCGCCGCCTCGCCGCCGGCCGATCTCGCCGCCCTGCTCGCCCGGGGCTGGCTTGTCGTCGACGACCCCGCGGCGGGCAACAGCGCGCCCTCGGCCTGGGACGTGAGCCAGGGGCTGATCAGCCAGACCTCGAACATCTACGGGGGCAGCTCGGGGTCGACGGCGCTGCCGGAGCGCGCGGGCACCTACCTGCTCTACGACGGGGCGGGGAACCTCGCCGACGCGGAGATCGAGGCGACCCTGCGCAGCACCGACGACGACGGCATCGGGCTCCTCCTGCGCTACGTCGATCCGGACCACAACTACCGCTTCGAGTGGGACCGCCAGCGCCGCCGGCAGCGCATCGTCCGCGTGGTCGGCGGGGTCGCCGAGGAGCTGGCCTGGGACACCACGCGCTACGCCCTCGGCAGCTCCTACCGCGTGCGCTTCGCGGTGTTCGGGGAGCGGCTGGCGGTGTGGATCGACGGCGAGCTGGTCCTCAGCGCCGCCGACAGCCAGCTCGCCGCGGGCCATCCGGGGGTGTACTGCTGGGGCAACGCGGGCCTGGAGGTCGAGGACGTCGTCGTCCGCACCCTGCCCGCCTCGCTCCCCGCCCCCGCCGGCGTGACCCGGGCCGCCCGGCCCGACGCCCCCCAGCTCAGCCACGCCCCGGCGACCGCCGATGTCGGGCCGCGCCACGCCCACCTCTGGGCGCGCAGCGGAGAGGACGCCGAGGGCCGCTTCGAGCTCGCCGTGACGCCCGACTTCGCGAGCCCGATCGCCACGCCCGTGGTCTCGTTGACCGCCGCCGGCGATCACATCCTGTCCGCCCGGGTCGACAACCTGCAGCCGGCGACCCGGTATTACGTGCGGGCGCTTTTGACGGAGCCCGGTGGCACGGTCGCCAGCCCGTCGGCGGTCGCGACCTTCCGCACCGCGCCGCTGCCGGGCACGAAGCCGGACGTCCTGTTCGCCTTCTCCGCCGACTTCCACCAGGGCGCCCCCGACCGCTTCGCGATGCTGCAGTTCGTCGAGAACCGCCAGCCGGACTTCTTCCTCAACCTCGGCGACTTCCCCTACACCGACTCG
>JAUIEM010000669.1 GCA_030428695.1 bacterium | reverse complement strand
ATGGGCGCGGACATCGGCGATCTCGACGGTGACGGCGACCTCGACCTGGTGTGCACCAACTTCCAGCGGGAGGCCACGGCGATCTACCGCCAGGAGCCCGGCCTGATGTTCGCCGAGGTCGCGGATCTCGTCGGTGTCGGCGCGGCGTCGCGGCGGCGGCTGGGCTTCGGGGTCGAGCTCTTCGACGCCGACAACGACGGCGACGAAGACCTCGTCACCGCGAACGGCCACCTCGACAACGACGTCGCCCTGTTCAGCCCCGGGGACAGCTTCGCCCAGCACAACGACCTGTTCGAGAACGACGGTGGCACCCTGCGCGAAGTCAGCGCCGGCGCCGGGTCGGCCTTCGCGCTGAGGCGCGTCAGCCGCGGTCTGGCCGCCGCCGACCTCGACGGCGACGGCGGCCTCGACCTCGTCGTGTCGACCAACGACGGCCCGGCGACGGTCGCGCTGAACCGCACTCCACAGCGGGGCCACTTCCTCGTTCTGTGGCTCGAAGGCACCGAGGCGAACCGGACCGCGATCGGCGCCCGGGTGCTCGCGACGGTCGGCGGGCGGGAGCTCCGGCAGGAGGTGCGGGGGGGCAGCAGCTACTTGTCGGTCAGCGACTTCCGGGTGCACTTCGGGCTCGGGGCGGCGACCGGAGTCGAAGACCTGCGCATCGTCTGGCCCGGTGGCCAGACGCAGCGCGTCGGGGCGCTCGAGGGCGGCTTCCACCGCATCGTCCAGGGCGAGGCGCCGGTCCCAATGGTGCCGGGCGAGCCGATCGCCCCCTGATCCCGCACACCCGGGCGACGGGCTGGTGTTCCGGGCGCGGGCTACGGTATGATGGCGTTATGCCAACTCCTCGCGTCCTCCTGCTCGGATCGTGCGTGCTCGCCGCGCTTGCGGGGTGCGGTCCGCCGAGCATCACCGGGAACCCGGAGGACAGCGCCGAGCTCGCGCAGCTGCGGGCCGAGCAGAAGGGCGCGCCGCACCTGGCCGAGGCCGACTTCGCGCGGCTGAAGGTCCTGGGCGAGCGCTATCCGGGGTCGCCGGAGCTGCGCCCGTTGCTGATCAAGGAATTCAGCGTGCGTCAGGACTTCCACTCCCTGGCCGTGCTACTCCTCGAGATCCCCGCTGGGAAGCGCGAGCGCGAGCACGAGCTGTTGTTGATCGACACGCTGGTCAGGCTCGGGCGCCACGACGACGCCTACGCCCGGGTGCTGCCGCTGCTCGAGCGCACGCCCACGGACCCGGAGCTCCTGTGGTTGGCCGGCTACATCGCGTTCCAACGCGACGACTTCGCAGCCGCGAAGCAGCACTTCGATCCGCACCGGGAGGCGCTCCTCGGGCCGGATACGTCAACATCCTGCCCCTGCGGGCCTTGATGTACCTGTACGACGGCGACCTGGAGGAGGCGGAGAAGACCGTCATCGATGCCGTGGTGAGCGACCCCGGCAGCCGGGCCGCGCGCAACGCCCAGGGCCGTATCATGCAGGCTCTCGGCAAGCCCGAGGCGGCGGCCGCGGCGTTCGTCGAGCTCGCGCGGCTGCAGGAGGAGAAGGACGCCGAGCTGCGACGCAAGAGTCTCGCGGGCAACGTGGTGCTCGAGATCGTGGAGGCGTGGAAGGCGAGGCGGTACGAGGAGATGGAGCCGCTCGTCACGCGGGCAATGCCGCTGGTCACGACGTCCCAGCAGCGCCAGCTCCTCGTGCTGTTGGCCCGGATGTACGACGAGACCGGGCGACCGCAGCAGGCGGAGGAGATGCGGCGGCGCGCGGCAGGGCTCGGGGGGGGCGCGCCGTGAGGTGGTTGGCTCTCGTGGTCCTCGTCTGCGCGTGCGCCGTCGGCGCCTGGTTCTTCTTCCGGGAATCGGGGCCCGCGCCCGCCGGCCCGAGCCTGGTCGAGGGGCGCGCTCCCGTCGAGACGCGCTTCGTCTTCGAGGACGGCGGCGCGGCCACGGGCATCACGTTCGCCCACGATGCCGACTACACCTCCGAGAAGTACATGCCCGAGACCTTCGGCAGTGGCGTGGCGGCGGCGGACTTCCACCGTGACGGGGCGCCCGACGTCCT
>JAUIEM010000328.1 GCA_030428695.1 bacterium | reverse complement strand
CCAGCGGGCGCTCTCCGGCTCGCTGCCGACGGTCAGCGCGAGCACGAAGCAGCCCCGCAGGGTGTCCGGGCGCAGGCTGCCGGCCAGGGCCCCGATGTCCCGCGAGGGGTCGGGCAGCAGCCGGGCGAGCGCCTCGAGCAGCTCGTCGAGGTTGTTGCGCTGCGGGGTGACCCGCACCACCCAGGGCGCCTGGCCCGGGGGTGCCGCGCAGGCCGCGAGCTCGCAGCCGCGCCGCAGCATCGCGAGGGCCAGGCTGGCCGCGAAGGACAGCGCCCGCTCGAAGTCCGGCAGCCGGCCGCGCTGGGCCCGGGGGCGGGGGCGCGGGTCGAGCAGCAGCACCATCCGCTGGCTGCGCGGCTCCTCGAACTCCCGCACCATCAGCTGGGCCCGCCGCGCGCTCGAGCGCCAGTGGATCCACTTCGGGTGGTCGCCGTGGCGGTACTCCCGCAGCCCGCGGAAGTCGTGCTCCATGCGGCAGGGGCGCGCCTGCTGCAGCAGCAGGGCCGCGCGCTGCAGCTCCTCGAAGAAGGCCTCGCGCAGCTTGCCGAGCCGCGGGTAGACGACCAGCCGGCCGCTGACCGAGCGCGCGGCGTGGTGCTTCCACAGTCCGAAGGGGAAGCGCGTGCTCAGCCCGCTCGGGCTGAAGCGGTACACCCCCCGCCGCCGCACCAGCAGCTGGTAGCGCACCCGCTGCTCGCTGCGCCCGCCGAGGGCGACCGCGTACAGGGGCGCCCCGCGCACCCGGCCGCTGCGGCCCTTCGTGCGCAGGGCCTCGGCGAGGCTGAGCCCGAACAGCGGCAGCCGGCCGCGGTTGTGCAGGGTCAGGGTGACCGTCAGCGGCTCGCCGGCGAAGGTGAAGCCCGGGCTCTGGCGGGTGAAGCCGATCGCCGCGAGGCCCCGCCGGCCGAGCAGCCAGGAGCACAGCCCGACCGAGCCGAGGGCGAGGCCGAGCAGCAGGGGCACGTTCGCGCTGCGGGTGGACGACCAGGCGAGCAGCAGGCAGGCGCCGGCCAGCGCCGCGCACACCAGGGCGTCCTGGGTCAGCCCGCGCAGGACCGCCCGGTACCAGCGGCGGAGCGTCTTCACAGGGGCACGTCCAGGGTGTCGACGATCTCGCCGAGGATGCTCTCGGCGCTGCGATGTCCGCCGATGTCGCGGTGCTTCGCGACGACGCGGTGGGCGAGCACCGGCCCGACCAGGCCCTTGATGTCGTCGGGCACGACGTAGGCGCGGCCCGCGATCAGGGCCGCCGCCTGGGCGGCGCGGGCGAGCGATTTGACGCCGCGGGGCGAGACCCCGAGGGTCAGCCCCTTGTGGCTGCGGGTGCGGCGCGCGAGGTCGAGGATGTAGCCGCACAGCGCCTCGCTGATCTTGACCTCGCTGACCGCGTCCTGCAGCGCCCGCACCTGCCGTCCGCTCAGCACCGGCTCGAGGCTGTCGACCGGGTGGGCCTTGAGGTGTCCGCGCAGCATCTTCAGCTCGCTCTCCCGGTCGGGATAGCCGATGCGGAGGCGCAGGAGGAAGCGGTCGAGCTGCGCCTCGGGCAGCGGATAGGTGCCGGCGTACTCGATCGGGTTGTCGGTCGCGAGCACCATGAAGGGCTGCGGCAGCTTGTGGGTGTGGCCGTCGACGCTGACCTGGAAGGCGTTCATCGCCTCGAGCAGGGCCGACTGGGTGCGCGGGGCGGTGCGGTTGATCTCGTCGGCGAGCACGATGTTCGCGAACAGCGGCCCCTCGTGGAACACGAAGGCGCTCTGCTTCTGGTCGAAGATCGACACCCCGATCACGTCGCTCGGCAGCAGGTCGGGGGTGAACTGGATGCGCCGGAACTCACAGGCGATCGACAGCGACAGGGCCCGCGCCAGGGTGGTCTTGCCGACCCCGGGCACGTCCTCGATCAGCACGTGGCCGCGCGCGAACAGCCCGACGAGGAGCTGCTCGATGACCGGCCTCTTGCCGTGGATGGCCCGCTCGACATTCTCGATCAGGCGGGCGATACGGGCGGACGTCTCGGAGGAAGTGGCCGAAGCCAGCGGACGCGGCATGCGGGGCTCCCTGGCAAGGGGGTGCGGGCACCCCCAGGGTAGCGTGTGGGACGCCGCAAGGCCAGCCTGGGGAGGAGCGCACTCGCCGCCGCGTCCGCGGGTCCTGTCGCGACCTCCGGGTGGTCTCTCGCCTCGCCCCTCGGCGAAAGACTGACGCTCTGGGTGTCCGGCACGACAGGCCCCCACCGTCGCGACTCCCTTGCGCCGCATCTTCCGGGACGGCAGGATGACGGCGGAGGATCCCCGTGCACGCAGACGAGCCCGACCGGCAGACGCAGCCCGAGCCGCGCCGTCGCTGGCAGACCCCGCTCGGCCTCGCCAAGCTCGGCAACGCCCTGCGCGGGCTGTCCGCGGCCTGGCGCGAGGATCGCAGCGTGCGCTGGAAGCTGCCGCTGTTCGCGGCGGTGTTGCTGACGGCCGTGCTCCTGCAGAGCTGGATCGACCTCCTGCTGCTGGTCGTGGTCACCTTCGTCCTGCTCGCTGCGGAGCTGTTCAACACCGCCATCGAAGAGCTGTGCAACGTCGTCCAGCCCGACTTCGACGAGCGCATCGGCCGGATCAAGGACATCGCCGCCGCCGCGGTGATGCTGTGCCACGCGGCCTGGCTGTGTGTCGTGCTCGTCGAGGCAGCGCGCCTGGCGAACGCCCTCGCGTCTGGCTGACTCGAAGCGCCCTGCGCTCCCTCGCGACGGGATCCCGGTGCAGCCACCGGGCTCAGAAGAAGGAGGATGGCGGCTCGTCGAGCTTCGGCTTCTCGATCCCGAAGTTCGAGTCGGGGGACTTCGGGAACAGCCCGTCGTCGCTGTCTTCGAGCTCGTCGTCGCTGTCCTCGAGCTCGTCGCCGCTATCCTCGACCTCTTCGAGCTCGACCTTCTCGTCGTCGACGACGACCAGATCCTCCCCGACACCGGCCAGCGTGAAGAAGCAGGCGACCGGCGCGTGATCGCCGTAGGGCACGTGCGCCAGCACCTCGAGCCGCAGGCCGCCCTGCGGCTCGTGGACCGTCACGCCCTTCCGCAGCATGTCGTCGAGCTTCAGCAGGCCGAGCTTTTCGTTGTACTGCCCGTCCGCCCGGACGGCGTAGCCGATGCGGTCGAGCCAGCCGAGATCCCAGCAGTTGCGCTTCTTGTTCCACTTGAACTTCCCCTTGCCGCCGTAAAGCTTGAGCAGCAGCTCGTCCTGGACGTCCTTGCGGAGCCAGCCTTCCTCGAAGGCGTCCTTCAGTTTCGGAATCAGCTTGTAGTGCTTGTCCTTGTGCTTGCGCTTGTAGGTCGGAAGGCTGTCGAGGGGAAAGGCCGGCCAGACGAAGGGCATGTCGTCGAACACGTGCGAGGCGTGGAAGGTGTCGATCTCCATCAGCTGCTTCCGGCCCTTGCGATTCAACATGTACTCGTAGAGCAGCTCGTGGTCGGCCGGCCGCGGCTTGTACTTCGCGACATCCAACACCTCGAGGCGCGCGTAGCCGTCGCGATCGTGTCCCCTCTTGAACGGCGGCAGGCGGAAGTTCAGGTCGCCCATCATGAACATCGCGTGGAACTTCGAGTGCTTGGCGTGCTCGTACAGCTCCTTGGAGATCTTCTCGCAGTCGGCGGCGCGCTTGCGCTCGCTGCCGGAGTCGAGGTGGGTGCTGACGAAGCACAGGTGCTTGCCGAGGACCGCCATGTCCACCCCGACGAAGCCCTTCTCGCTGTGCCAGGAGCGGCTCTTGCTGATCGGGGTGACCTGCAGCTTGTCCCGCCAGCTCTTGCGGACCAGCACCTGGACCACCTGCTGCGCCTTGCGGGTGAACAGCTGGAGCTTCTTCGTCATCCCCTTGAAGCTCTCGGTCAGGATCAGCTTGTACGGATCGTCGAGGAAGTCCATGCCCCCGAGCAGCTTCTCGTCGGCCAGCTTGTGCCCGATGAAGGTGCCGTCCCCGGTGCGGGTATAGGACATCGTCTCCTGCAGACCGATCACGATCACATCGGGACGTCTGGACCGGGGCATCCGGGTGATCGTGTTGACGAAGCACTCTTCCAGGGCCGCGTGGTTGGGGAGATCGAGCTCGAGGTTCCAGGTGAGACACATCACGTTGAACATGGAGATACCACCATGGAAGGAACGGAGGGAGACGGTTGGTGCCAGGAGTATAGAGCCCGGTCCCACAACGCACAACGGCGTGTGACGAACGACCTCCAAGATCCGCCTCGGTCCTCGCCGACGACTTCCCCGAAGGCCTGCGCCGTGGCCCCCTCCCCGCGCAACCAGAGCGCGTAGCGCCCGGAGCGAGCGCGAGCCGCCTTACGACGCCGCTTCCGCCGGTTTCCGCCGGTAGCGCACCATCGCGACGAGCAGCGTCAGGAAGCTCAGCGGCACGGCGAACATCAGCGCCTGGCTGTAGAGGTCGAGGGCGCCCGGCGCCTTGATCTCGACCAGCCGGTAGCCGAGCCAGGCGCCGAAGTAGAGCAGGAAGACCACGCCCTGCCAGCGCCGGATCACGTGGCCGGAGAGGAACACCGGCAGGCAGGCGATCGCGACGAAGCACATCACCGGGATGTCGAAGCCGAGCGCCTGGGCGTCGACCGGGACACCGTCGGCCAGGGCGCTGGAGAAGCCCATCACGATCAGGATGTTCGACAGGTTGCTGCCGACGACGTTGCCGACCGCGATGTCCCGCTCGCCCTTGTACACCGCCACCAGGGAGGTCGCGAGCTCGGGGAGCGAGGTGCCCGTCGCGACGATGGTCAGGCCGACCACCAGCTCGCTGATGCCGAGCAGCCGGGCGGTGACCACGGCGGCGTCGACGAACAGCCTCGAGCCCTCGACGAGCATGTAGATGCCGAGCACGACCCGGCCGACGGAGGCGAGGGTCGACGGCGCCTCCTTGTGCTTCTCGCCGAAGGCCTCCTCGTAGGCGGCGGCGACGGCCTTCGCCTCCCGGCGGCTGGCCCGGATGACCAGCACGGTGTAGAGGATCGCGCCCGCGAACAGCACCAGCCCGTCGATGCGGCCGATGCTGCCGTCGAGGGCCATCCCCCAGAGCAGCAGGCTGGCGCCGATCATCACCGGCACGTCGCTGCGCACGAGCTTCTGCGCGACGACCAGCGGCGCGACGAGCGCGGACAGGCCGAGGATGACCAGGACGTTGAACAGGTTGCTGCCGACGATGTTGCCGACCGCGACCTGGTCCTGCCCGGCGAGCTCGGCCTTGATCGCGACGGCGAGCTCGGGGGCGCTGGTGCCGAAGGCGACGACGGTCAGGCCGACCACGAGGGCCGACAGACCGAAACCCCGGGCGAGGGCGGAGGCGCCCTCGACGAGGTAGTCGGCCCCGAGCACGAGGATCACCGTGCCGAGCACCAACTGGCTGAGGGTCTCGACCTCCATACCAGGCTCCTCCCCGCCGTCGACGCCGGAAGCATAGCGTCGGATGCGCCGGCCGGCCAGTCTTGTCCCGGCTGATCCACCGGGCTTGTTCCGTTGCGGGTGGGAAGCGACGCGCGGGGGAGGTAGGCTGGGAGGAAACCCCGACGGAGCCCTGCCGATGTCCGACCCGCGCGAGGCCATCCGCCGCTACTTCGCCTGTTTCCGCAGCAAGGACCTCGAGACGCTGCGCGGCCTGCTCGCCCCCGGCCTCGTCCACACCAGCCCCTGGGCCCGCTACGAGGGCCGGGACGCGATGCTCGAGGAGGTCTGGCCGCAGGTCAGCGGGGAGGTCTGGACCGAAGACCTCGAGATCTTCGGGGACGGGCCCGGCTACCTCGTGCGCTACCGCCACGGAGGGCGCTCGACGGCCCACCTCGCCGAGTACTTCCGCTTCGACGGCGCCCGCATCGCCGAGATCGAGGTCTACTGCGGGCGGGGTGCCCTGCCCGGCGCGCCGGAGGCAGGCTGATGCGCGGCGACCGGTCGGCTCTGGTCGGCTTCCGGGTCGCCCCGGGCAGGTCCGTCTGTGCACAAGCTGCACACGGTGCCCAGCGAGCAGCGCGTGCAGCAGCCCTCGGCGCGCTCCGAGCCCGCGCGGCCTGATCCCGTTCGATGCGCCGGGATTCCTGCTGCGGACCCGGATGCCGCAGATCTCGGGCACTTCGAGCCTTCTGCGCTGCTCGCCTGTGGCGCTGCTTCGATGTCCGCGTCGCGGCACGGGGCTTGCTTTCTCCTGCCTGGAGGAAGACACCATGTCGGAAGCCCGCGCCCTGAAGTTCCTGCTGCCCCCGTCGCGCGCGCTGTCCGACGCGCTCCTGCGCCGGCTGCCGCGAAGGCCGACCGCTTCCGCCGCCGCGCCAGCGCCCACACCCTGCGCACCTCCGGCATCGCCCTGCGCACCGGTGTGAAGGAGCGCATCCGGGTCGATCCGCAGCGCCTGCCGGTCCTGCGCATCACCCGCCTGGCCTTCGACCAGCGGACCTGGTCCCCCGCACCAACCAACCCCCGTGGATCACAAGGAGCTCGCCTGATGCCCCCCTGTCTCGTCGTCTCGGTCGGTGGCTGCGGCGTGCGCCTCGGGCTCGCCTTCTGGGACCGCCTGCTCGCGGAGCACGGCGTCGGTCCCGACGGCTCGATCGGCGCCGCCGCGCCCTCCTCCGCCACCTTCTTCCGCCGCTACTCCTCGACGCGGGTCGGCCTGCGGGCGCTGTTCGTCGACAGCGAGCCCGGCATCCTCGACACCCTCCGGCGCTGGCCGGCGACCCGCACGATCGCGCCGGCCGACATCGTGCTCGGCAGCAGCGGCTGCGGAAACAACTTCGCCAAGGGCCGCTACGCCCAGGCGGGGCTGATCGCCGAGGCCCGGGCCCGGATCGGGCAGCGGCTGACGGAGTCGGGCTGCCGCGACGTGCTCCTCGTCCTGTCGGTGGACGGCGGCACGGGCGCGGGTGTCGGCGCCGGCCTGGCCGAAGCTCTGCGGGACGACTTCCCCGACCTGTGCCAGGTGTGCGTCGCCGTGCTGACGCCGCGCTCCCACACGGACATCGTCGTCACCCCCTACAACCAGGTGCTCAGCCTCGCCGATCTGTTCCGGGACACCGACCTCGTCGTGCTGCTCGACAACGGCTCCCTCAGCGAAGCGGCGACCCGCGCCGGCCACACCCGGCCCGACGACCGGACCCGCAACCTGGTCGCGAGCGAGGCCCTCGCGCTGCTGACCGCTCCCCTGCGCCTGCCCCCGCGCCGGCTCGGCCTGCGCGCGCTCGCCGATCTGTTGCGGCCGCTGCCCTGGTGCCGGCTCGCCGGCCTCGCCGTCGGCCCGGCCGGGGATCCCCTCGCCTGCGAGGGCCTGAGCGGCTACCGCGGCGGGGAGGGCCGCTGCCTGAGCCCGGTGTTCCTGCCCCGGAGCGGCGAGGAGCCGGCGGGGACGGCTCTGCGCGCCGACCCCCGCCTCCTCCTGCCGGCGTGGTACCCCGCGGCGGTGCCGGTGCTGCCGGTGACGCGGGACACGCCGGGTACCCTGCGGGTGGAGTGCCACACCGGGCTCGGCGCGGTGCTCGCGCGCTCGCTGGCCGAGTTCCGCCTGATGGACAAACGCCAGGCCTTCCTGCACTGGTACCTCGGTGAAGGGATGCAGGCGATGCAGTTCGCGGTGGCCGAGAAGGCGCTGCGTGAGGTCGCCGCGGCCTACGCCGAGGAGGGAGAGGAATGAGCCGGGGAATCCTGACCATCGGCGTCGGCGACGCCGGCTGCCGACTGGCCGCGGCCACCCTGGAGCAGCTCGCCCCGGAGGCCGCCGGCGAGGGCCTGTTCTTCCGCACCGCCGGCGCTACGCTGCGGCCGCGGGCAGTGCTCGCGCTCGGCGATCCCGGCCGGGCCGAAGCCCTCGGGGGGGCGCTCGAGGCCTCGCCGCTGAGCTTCGCTCCGGGCTGCCTGTGCGTCGGGCCGGCGGGAGCCGAGGGGAGCTTCGCGCGCGGCCTGGCGCAGTCGAGCGGCCTGCTGCCGACGTTGCTCGACCGCATCGACGGCGAGCGCGAGGCGGCGGACATCCGCAGCCTCCTCCTCTGTTGCGGGCTGGCGGACGGCACCGGCAGCGGCCTGGGCGCGGCCCTGGCCGCGCGGCTGCGGAAGGACCATGCGAAGAAGCAGATCATCGCGGTCGCGGTGCTGCCGGTGCCCGCGACGCCGCTCGCGCTCGTCAACGCCGCCCTCGGCCTCGACGCCCTGCTCACCAACGCGGACGCGGTCGTGCTGGTCGACGGCGCGGCCGCGGAGGCCATCTCCCTGCACGCCGGCCTGGCCGACGCCGACCGGGCCGTGGCGGCCGCCCTCGCCCTCCCCCTCGGCGCGCTGCAGGCCGAGACGCTGACCAGCGCCGCGATGTTCCTCCCGCTCGTCCCCATCCCCGCGCTGAAGCTGCTCGTCCCCGGCTACGTGCCGAGCGCCGGGCCCGGCGCCTGCCTGCCGCTGCTCGCCGGCAACTCGCAGCTGCTGAGCGTCGCGCCCTGGGGCCAGGAGGCCGGCCTGCGCGGGCTGCTCTGCCTGCGCGGAGAGGCCGACGACAAGGCGCGGGACAGCGCGGTCCAGGCCGGCCTGCAGCGCCCCTGGATCGCGGTCGACAGCGCGCCCGCCCTGGCCGGCGCGCGGGCCCCCGGCGCCCCGGCCCTCGGCACGCTGCTCAACCACCCGGCCGTGGCGGAGCGGCTCGACAGCGCCCTGGTCGGGCCCTTCCGCGCCCTGGTCGAGGCCGACGCCTTCCTCGCCCGCCCGCGCGACGCGGGCCTCGAGCCCGGCCGGCCCGGCGCCGCCCTCGGCCGGCTCGAGCAGCTCGTCGCGGGCTACCGGGGCCTGGTGTAGGGCATGCTTGCGAGGAAGCGGCGAGCGCGGTAGAAACCGTGCATGCGTCGAATTCGCGAGAACACTGGCTCGGCGTGGGGAGAAGCCGCCCCACCTCCCGGAGGAACCCGATGCGCTGGCTCCTGCTCGTCCTGCTCCCGCTCGTCGGCTGCTGCCCCTACGCCGCGCCGGCGCACGACACGGCGACGCTGTACCGCCACGCGATGCGCGACGCGATGCTCGCCGAGCCCCACGAGCGCGCCACCGACCTGCTCGCCCTGACCCCGGAGCAGCCCTCGCTGCGCTGGCGGGACGGCCGGGTGCTGATGGTGACCTGGACCGCCTACGGCGACAGCTACGTCGCGGGCGACACGCTGACGATGCGGTGGGGCGAGACCTGGGTGACCGCGGTGCCCGAGCTGCGCGAGGTGTTCCGCGCGCGGCGCGGCTCCGCCCCGGCGACCCTGCGCCTCGAGCAGCTGCTCGGGCTGCCGGAGAACAGCGGCAAGGAGTGGCTGATCGAGCTGTGGGTGGAGCCCGGCGACATCTTCCGCCCGAGCGCCGACCCCGCGATCGACGACCGCGCCGCGGAGCTGTACCCGGCGGAGGACCTCGCCCCGGAGCACCGGCGCTGGCTCGAACGCACGACCTTCGCCAACTACTGCGGCGCCCGCAAGTTCCCCTGGACCCGCCTCGGCTACACCTACGACTGGAGCCCCGACGCCGCCGGCCGCCCGGTCGCCGCCCGCGGCGTCAGCGAGTTCGTCGTGCGCGACGGGGCGACGGTCATCGTCGCCTCGAAGACCGCGACGGCGGACTACCTGACCGCGCCCTGAGCCGTCCCAACGACAACCGACCTCAGGAAGCCGCGCCAGTCGTCGCGGCTGATCGCCGCGCTGCCCCGCGCGCTCGAGCGCCAGTAGATCTCGCCGAGGATGCTCTCGGCGCTCCCCGGAGCGAGGGAGGCGGCGTCCGCCCTGGCCGGCGATTTCGTATCCCCAACCTCCCCCGGTGGGGTAGAATCGTCGCCCCGCAGATTTCGGACTGGAGTCTCGATGCCCGACTGCCTCGAAGCCCTCCGCGGCGCTCTTCCGTGGCTTCCCCACCAAGGCCCTCTCGACACGTTCGTGCACCACAACACCCTCGGCGCGCACGAACACCGCCCCTTTCAGGACGCCCTGGCTGCCGCTTCCGAAGTTCTCGGGGCCCGGGTCCGCCTCGACGAGGCCGGGTTCCGCGCGATGCTCGCCGACGGACGCATCGACGAGCGGGACCTGCGGGCGGTCTTCGATGGGGAACGCGCCAGCCTGCCAGACGCGGAGATCGGCCCTCTGTCTCCGCCGGACCTCGCCTGGGAGCTGTTGCTGCACGGTCTGTGCGAGACCCACTGGCGTATCCGCGCCTTCCGGGTCGCCGAGGGCGCCGAGGACCCGGTGGTGGCCTCGCTCACACCGCGGATCCGGGCCGACCTGGCGCGTGGGGCACGCCGCGCGTTGGCCCGTGACCCCGAGGAGGCCATCGCGTGCATCACCGGCACGCGGGAGCCTGTGCTCGCGCGTCGACGGCTGCGGGAGCAGCACGGCATCACCGATAGCAAACGAGCGCTGCGCCTGGGTATGGAGGCTGACCGCCGGGCGGCGGAGCTCGGCTTCGCCTTGCTCTCGGGACACGCCCGACGCGGTCTGCCTGCTCGAGAACGGGGGACCTCCGCCGACGACACGGGGCGGCGGGCGTTGCACCGCGAGGTCGACGCGCTGCTGCTGCCGGTGGTCGGAGCCTTCATCGACTGCGGCCAGGCGGTCGACGGACCGCGGCTCGACATCGGGCTCTTCGCCCTGGGCCTGGAAGCATTGCGACGGCGCCCGCGACTGCTGAGGGAGGTCCGCTCGCTGCTGCGCGCGACCGCCGAGGGCACGCTGCAGTCGCTGATCGAAGAGCTCGCGCTCGAGGACGACCTCGAACGTCGGCTGCGGGAGCTGCTCCTCGAGCGCCCTGGCTGGGCCGGCGCCGTCGCCTGGCACGAGCAGCATCGCGGAGCCCCGCGCCTGGTCGAGTACGCCGCGCTGCGTCTGTTGCTGATCGTCGCGTGCGCGCGCGCCGGGGGCGAGGACGCCCGCCGCATCCTCGAGAGAGCCGACGTCCCGACACCCGGCCCGGGTGCACGCGCGGACCGGGCCGCCCAGCTCCTGGCCCTGGGCGACGTCGGGCCCGACCGCGCCGCACGACTTCGCCCCCAGGACTGGGCGCGACTCGAGTCCCTGCTCGAGCACTGTGACCAGGACTGGCGCTGCAGGTGTTTACAGGAAGCCCGGGAGCGCGGGGCACGTCGCGTGTGGCTGCGAAGCCTGCGATCCCGCGCCGCGCGCGGACCGCGCCGCCCAGTCCGGGCCCGCGCGCAGTTCCTGTGCTGCATCGACGACCGCGAGGAGAGCCTTCGGCGCGCCCTGGAAGAGCTCGGCGGGGACGAGGTCGAGACCTTCGGGCTGGCGGGTCATTTCCATCTCGCGATCCGCTGGCGCGGGGTCGACGACGTCCACGACACCCCACGCCATCCGGTCGGCCTGCCGTCGAGCCATCGCTTGCTCGAGGAGCCTGTGGAGCCTCCCCGCAGGGCACGGCGCCTGATCGGTCAGGCCGCCGGGCTGGTCGATCGTACCGGGCTGGGGCTCTTCGGCGGGGCCCTGCTCAGCCTGTTGGTCGGGCTCGGAGCCTGGTGGTTGCTG
>JAUIEM010000327.1 GCA_030428695.1 bacterium | reverse complement strand
TTGCCGCTGTCGGCACACTCCCGCAGCACCTGGAAGAAGGCGAGCCGGTGCGCCGGGTCGAGGGCCTCGGTCGGCTCGTCGAGGACCAGGTAGTCCGTCTCCTGGGCGAGCGCGCGGGCGAGCACGACTCGTCGGCGCTCTCCGCCCGACAGGGTGTCGAGCCGGCGCTCGGCCAGGTGTCCGGCGGAGACCCGCTCGAGCGCGGCGCGGGCGGCCTCGAGATCTCCGGGTCGGTCGTAGAAGGTGCGCTCGGGCCGTCCGAGCAGCACGCTCTCGAGGACGGCGAAGGGGAAGCGCACTTCCTGGTCCTGGGACACGTAGGCGACGTGCCGCGAACGGCGCGCGGGCGCGAGCTCTGCGAGCGGCCGTCCGTCGAGCAGCAACCGCCCGTCGCCCGCGACCAGGCCCGCGAGCACCCGTAGCAGACAGCTCTTGCCCGCGCCGTTGGCGCCGATCACCGCGACGAGCTCGCCGGGAGCTACGCCGACGCTCACCCCCTGGAGCACCCATGGCGCGCGGCGGGCGAAGCGGAAGCCGAGCGACTCCCCGCGCAGGCCTCGGGGCTCAGAAGTGTCCGTCACGATCGATCGCCTGGGCCAGAGAGCGGCTGAGGGTGCAGCGGAGCGAGTCCGCGCCGAGCTCGACGTCGCGCAGGTTGCGCAGGAGGGTCTGCAGGCGCGGGGGAAGCTCCTGCCGGGCCGCGGCCCACAGGCCGGGCAGCAGGGCTTCGTCCACCGCGCGGCCCGCGACCTCGAGGTCGGCGAGCGCGAGCCCGGTGCGCGAGCCGCCGAAGCCGGCGTTCAGGTTGACCCAGTCGCCGTCGACCGCGATCGAGGCGGACAACCGCAGGCGTCCTTCGGACAGGGCGACCGTCACGCGCTCGCCCCCGCGACACAGGAGGCGGCGCAGCTGGTCTTCCGACAGCGCGATGCGCAGCCCGGACCGGGTGGGGGGATTGGCCTCGACCTCCGGGACCGGCGCGGTGCGCGCTTCGGCCTCGAGGAACAGCCAGCCGGGGAGGAAGGGGAGCAGGAGCAGGATGAGCAGGACGGCGACGAGGACGAGCCGTCTCACTGGCGGCGGATCTCGAGCCCCGCGAGGTTGACCTGCTTGACCTCGGCGGTGCCCACGTTGACGAACAGCCAGCCGGTGCGGGTCGAATTCGGCGGCAGGGGTCCCCACTCGAAGGCCTGCGTGAGCAGCGAAGGCAGGCCCTTGATCAGCTGCTCCGGACGCGGGATCGGGACCTCGGTGCGGCCGTCGCTGAGGAGGATGGAGAAGCGCGCGGCGTTGAGCTCGACCGTCGAGTTACCGAGGTTGCGCACCTGCACGGCGATGCGCTTCTTGCCCGGGTTGAAGGGCAGCGGCTCGCAGCGATCCCAGACCCCGAACAGGTCGATGTTCGACTGGCTGCCGAGGACGTCCCGGTCTCGATCGCGGGTCCAGGTCGTCAGATCCTCGCGCGCGTAGTCGGGTTTGTACTCCTTGAGCACGAACCAGGCGCCCGCGAAGAGGCCGCCGATGATCAGGAAGACGAGCAGCGCGACCAGCGCCGCTTTCCGGATCTCGGGACCCATCGCCTTCTTCTGGGCCTTCTCCCGCTCGGCGAGCTTGGCCTCGCGCAGGGCAACCGCCGACTTCGCGCCGCTCTGATCGGAGCTGCGCAGGCCCCAGGACTCGTCCGGGCTCGGCCCGGTGGACTTGCCCGACCAGGACTCGTCCATCGTCGAGCTGCCCTGCTTGCCCCAGGAGTCGTCGAGGGTCGAGGAGCGCGAGCTGCCTTCGCCCCACTGGGCAGATCCGCCGCTGTCGTTGCGGGCGAGCTCGCCGGAGTCGAGGATGTCGTCCCAGGCCTTGGTGCCGCCGGAGATCTCCTGCGAGCCGGTCTCGGAGCCGAGCGCCGAGACTTCCCCCGAGCTGTAGCGGGCGGGCCGGACCGGCGAGGTCTCGTTGTACTCGTCGAAGTTCCCCGAGCCGGTCTCGTCGAAGCCGCCCTGCGAGTGGAAGCCGTCCGTGCCGCCGGAGTCATAGCCGGGGTCGCTGGCGTAGCCGCCGGAGTCGTCGGAGGTGTAGCCGGCGGAGTCGTAGCCCGGGTCGCTGGTGAAGCCGGCGGAGTCGTAGCCGGGGTCCGTCGCGTAGCCGCCGGAGTCTTCGCTGAAGCCGCCGGAGTCGTCGGTGTAGCCGCCGGAGTCGTAGCCGGGATCGCTCGAGTACCCCGCGCCGTCCTGGGTGTAGCCGGCGGAGTCGTAGCCGGGGTCGCTGCCGAAGCTGCCGGAGTCGTAGTTGGCAGGGTCGGTGGTGTAGCCGCCGGAGTCGTAGTCGGGATCGGCCGCGTAGCCGCCGCTCTCGTAGCCCTTCTCCGGAGTGAAGCTCGAGATCGTTCCGCCGGGGAACATGTCGTTCTTGGCGGTCTCGATGTCCTCGTCGGGGGCCGGCGACAGCTGTTTGTTCGCGCCGGGCGACTTGAACTCCTCGACCGGCGCATCTCCGGCGGAGCGGAAGGCGCGGTCGTTCCAGAGATCGCCGTCTCCGCCCTGCTCTTCTTCGTCGGCGGGACCCATGTCGGCGACGGAGGGGTCGAGGATGCCGACCTTGCGGGCGAGCAGGCCGACCTCCTTGCCTTCGGACCAGGAGGTCTTCTCCGCCTCGCCCGAGGAGGACGCGTCCCATGAACCCGAAGAGTTCTGGCTCGCGCAGCTGCTGCACAGGAACCGGCCGTCACTGTCGACCATGTCGCTGACGTAGAACGGGTTGCTGCACCCGCTACAGATATCAATCTCTTCAGTCAAAGCGCAGTCTCGACGCTGGGGTTTGGCCGACCGATTCTCTGTAGTTGTACTCGCGCCGCCCCAAAAAGTCCACCGCAACCTGCGTCGCACCAGGGGGCTCCGGGATGTGCGGGGGCGCGCGGCGGAGGGCCAGGCTTCCGGCCGGCGCGCATGCCAGCGGTGCCCGCGTCCGCGTCGCGTCGGGCCGCCTCTCAGCGTCCCGGCAGGAACGGCGGGGTCGGGGAGCGTGGCGCGGGCCGCGGTCCCTGGATGCTGAAGCGCACCAGCCCGACCAGCACCAGCACGACGTCCTCGATCAGCTGCCAGGGCCCCGGCGTGACGGGCGCGTAGGGAGGGGGCAGGGGCGCGAGTGGCTGCGGCTCCTGCCGGCTCGCGCGGGCGTTGCCCGGCTGGTGCTCGACGATCAGCCGCGGGACCTGGCGGGACGCCGCCAGCAGCGTCTCCACCGGCGCGTGGCGTCCGGGCGCCTCGAGCAGGGTGGTCAAACGGCGGGTGCTCAGCCGCTTGCTGGTCTCGCCGCGGCCCTTCTTCGCCTTCCCTCGGGTCCTGCCCTCGGGAGCCGTCGCGCGGGGAGCGGCCTTCGGCTTGCGACGGCGCGGTGCGCGCTTGAGCTCAGGCGACGGCATGGGAGCTCCTCGCGACGACCTCGCTGGCCAGGGCGCGGTACTCGCGGGCAGCGCGGGCGCGGGGCGCGAACTGCTCGATCGGCTGGCCCTGCAGCGCGGCGTCGCGCAGGCGGACGTCGACGCCGATGCGGCTGGTCGCCATGTGCTCGCCGAAGTGGTCCTGCAGGTGCTCGAGGACTTCCTTGGCGATGCGCGTCCGGCGGTCGAACATCGTCGGCACGATCAGGTAGTCGAGCTCCGGCCGGCGCCGGTTCCGCACGACGTCGATCGTGCTGAGCAGCTGGCTGAGGCCGGTGACCGCGAAGAAGTCGCACTGCACCGGCACGACGACCAGGTCGGCGGCGGTCAGGGCGTTGAGGGTCAGCACCCCCAGGGAGGGCGGCGCGTCGATCAGCACGTAATCCGGCTGGCCCCCGTCGCCTGCGAAGCGACTGCCCCGCAGCTGGCCGGCGAGGATCTCGTCGAAGCCGACCTCGCCGAGCAGGCGGCGCTCGGCGACCGACAGCCGCAGCTCCGCCGGCAGGAGCCGCATCCCGGGCAGCGAGGTGTCGAGCAGCCCCGCGGCGAGCTCCGCGCCCTCGACGAGCACCTCGAAGCTCGTCACATCCTGGGCCTGCGGATCGAAGCCGAGGCCGAGCGTGAGGTTGGCCTGCGGATCGAGGTCGATCAGCCACACGCGCTTGCCGCTGGCGGCCAGCGCCGCGCCGAGGGACAAGCAGCTCGTTGTCTTCGCCACGCCCCCTTTCTGGTTGCTCAAAGCAATGATCACCGCGTTCTCCCTGTGTTCCTTCCCGTCGCGGGGGGCACTCCTTCTGTGTATCGGAGCGTGCGGTGCGCAGCTTGATCTGCGTGGGGGGAGAACCGTGGGGAACGCAGGGAAAGAAATCGGAGTCGGAAGATCGGGCACGGGCGCGGTTAAATCGAAAACGGCACAACCCGAAGGTTGTGCCGTGTATCATGCCGAAGGAGGGACTCGAACCCTCACCCTCCGAAGAGGACTAGGACCTGAACCTAGCGCGTCTGCCAATTCCGCCACCTCGGCGCGGCGATACACTTTACGGATGCCCCGGCCGACTGTCAACAACGCCTTCAGAGTTTTTTTGCCTGCCAGGATGGCTCGCCCGACGTGTCCCGTCTCTTGCGGTCCGTCGGCTCCCGGCGCGGCCTCCGTCCCACGGCGCAGCGCGGCACGGGAATTGTTGCCCGTAGGGTTCGCCTGTGCCCCCGCGTCCATTGACGGGGCCCGCCCAGGCTTTAGAATGGCAGCCCCGCGCGCTCCGGCGCGGACCAGAACCACGGACACAGCATGTTTGACAAGATCGTCTCGGGCTTCTCGAAAGTCCTCAAGAAAGTCTTCGGCTCCCGCAATCAGCGGCTCATCGACGCCGCCCTCGTCGAGGTCGGCAAGATCAACGCGCTCGAGGAGGGCCTGAAAGCCCTCGACGATGACGCGCTGCGCGCCAGGACCGCGAGCTTCAAGGAGCGTCTCGAGAAGGGCGAGACCCTGGACGACCTCCTGCCCGAGGCCTTCGCGGTCGCGCGTGAGGCGGCCGTGCGCACGCTGGGCATGCGTCCCTACGACGTGCAGCTGGTCGGCGGGTACTTCCTGCACGGCGGCCACATCATCGAGATGATGACCGGTGAAGGAAAGACCCTGGCGGCCACCCTGCCGGCCTACCTCAACGCCCTGACCGGCCGCGGCGTGCACGTCGTCACCGTCAACGACTACCTCGCCGGCCGCGACGCGGAGTGGATGGGGCAGGTCTACGGCTTCCTCGGCCTGACGACGGGCGCGATCCAGTCGAACATGCCGCCGACCGAGCGGCAGCAGGCGTACGCCTGCGACATCACCTACGGCACGAACAACGAGTTCGGCTTCGACTACCTGCGCGACAACATGAAGGTGCGCAAATCCGAGCAGGTCCAGCGCGAGCTGCACTACGCGATCATCGACGAGGTCGACTCGATCCTGATCGACGAGGCCCGGACGCCGCTGATCATCTCCGGTCTCAGCGAGCCGATGTCCGACAAGTACATGCGGGCGAACCAGATCGCGAAGCGCTTGATCGGGGGCCGCGGCGGCATCGAGAAGAACGAGCGCGACCATCTGGTCAAAGAGGACGAGAACCAGAAGGAGGTCCTCGACCGGAAGTACAACTACGTCTACTCGGAGAAGGACCACTCGGTCTTCCTGACCGAGTCCGGCGTCAGGGCCGCCGAGGACATCCTCGGCATCGAGATCTACGGCCGCGCCGCCGAGACCGACAAGGGCTGGCACCGCGAGATGAGCCTCGAGGACGCCGAGAACCTCAAGTGGGTCCACTACATCGAGCAGGCCCTGCGGGCGAACATGATCTACAAGAAGGACGTCGACTACGTCGTCCAGGAAGGCCAGGTGATCATCGTCGACAGCTTCACCGGCCGCCTGATGCACGGCCGCCAGTGGTCGGACGGTCTGCACCAGGCCGTGCAGGCCAAGGAAGGCATCAAGATCAAGGCCGAGAACCAGGTGCTCGCGACGATCACCCTGCAGAACTACTTCCTGCTGTACGAGAAGCTGTCCGGCATGACCGGCACCGCGATGACCGAGGCGGAGGAGTTCGACGAGATCTACAAGCTCGAGTGCGTCAAGGTTCCGACCAACCGGCCCGTGATCCGCGAAGACCACAACGACCTGATCTACCGCAAGACGGCCGAGAAGGACGGCGCGATCGTCGAGGAGATCGTCAGCGCCCACGAGCGCGGCCAGCCGGTGCTGGTCGGTACCGAGTCGATCGAGTACTCCGAGAAGCTGGCAGGGAAGCTCAACCGCCGCGGCGTCCCGCACGAGGTGCTCAACGCGAAGCAGCACGCGCGGGAGGCGGACATCGTCGCCAAGGCCGGCGAGCCGGGCGCGGTGACGATCGCGACGAACATGGCCGGCCGCGGCACCGACATCAAGCTCGGCGAAGGAGTCAAGGAGCTCGGCGGCCTGTACGTGATCGGCACCTCCCGGCACGACTCGCGCCGCATCGACAACCAGCTGCGAGGCCGCAGCGGCCGCCAGGGTGACCCCGGCAAGTCGCGCTTCTTCCTCAGCATCGAAGATGACCTGATGCGGCGCTTCATGCCCGACTGGGTCCGCAACACGATGAACAAGCTGCAGGGCGAGGGCGAGGCGATCGAGCACAAGTGGGTGACCCGCTCGGTCGAGAAGGCGCAGAAGAAGGTCGAGGCCTACCACTTCGACATCCGCAAGAACCTGCTCAAGTACGACAAGGTGATGGACTACCAGCGCAAGGCGGTCTACGACCTGCGCCAGTCGATCCTCGACCAGGATGGCGACGCGATCCGCCAGGTCGTGCTCGAGGGCATCGACCGGGTCTGCGCGGACGCGGTCGAGGAGTTCTGCAGCCACCGCCACCGCAACGAGTGGGATCTGGTCGGGCTGACCCGCTGGTTCCGCAAGAAGTTCGGGGACACCTTCGACGCCGGCAAGGTCGTCGACGATCCCTCGGTCACCCGCGATGACAACGCCGCGCGGGAGCTCGTGCTCGAGCGCATGGTCGAGCAGGCCAAGGCGACCTACGAGCGCCGGATCGAGTCGGCCGAGCCCGAGAAGATCCAGCGGCTCGAGCGGGTCGTGCTGCTCAACAAGCTCGACAAGCGCTGGAAGGACCACCTGCACGCGATGGACCAGCTCAAATCCGGCATCGGCTACCGCGGCATGGCGGGCAAGGATCCGGAGATCGAGTTCAAGCGCGACGGCTCGCGGATGTTCGACCAGATGCTGCAGTGCTTCGACGACGAGGTCACCGACCTGCTGTTCAAGGTCAAGGTGGTCAGCGAGAACGAAGAGCAGAAGATGTCGCAGCGCTGGAAGATCTCCGACACGCGCCACGAACAGTTCGTCGACAGCGCGAACAAGGAGGCGGCCGCTCGCAACGCCGCCGGGGAGGCTGTCAGCAAGGAGGCGCCGAAGCCGATCAAGCGCGAGGCGCCGAAGGTCGGGCGGAACGACCCCTGCCCGTGCGGGAGCAAGAAGAAGTACAAGAAGTGCTGCGGCAAGATCGCGGCGCGCTGACGGCTTCGCGATGCCCGTCTTCATAGACCTGGCCTACATGCTCGGCTTCGCCTGGCTGCTGCCGTTCTTCATCTACAAGATGGTGACGCGCAAGCGGCATCGCGCCGGTCTGCTCGAACGCTTCGGCTGGATCGAGAAGAGCCCCGGGACGCGGCGCTCGATCTGGGTGCACGGCGTCTCCGTCGGCGAGATCCTCGGGGCGGTCCGGCTCATCCAGAGCCTGCGCGAGCGCTTCCCTACCTACGACATCGTCCTGAGCTCGACGACGATGGAAGGGCACGCGATCGCCCGCAAGCGCTTCCCCGACCTGCGGGTCGTCTACTTCCCGATGGACTTCAGCTTCGCGGTCCGGCGCTTCTTCCGGGCGCTGCGTCCGGCGATCATCATCCTCGTCGAGCTCGAGCTGTGGCCGAACCTGACGATCTACGCGCGGCGACGGAAGATCCCGCAGATCATCGTCAACGGGCGCATCTCGTCGCGCTCCTTTCCCCGCTACCATTTCTTCCGGGAGATCTTCGGCAAGTACTTCCGCCAGCTCGACCTGATCTGCGCCCAGGACGAGACCTACGCCGAGCGCTTCTCTGCCCTCGGCGTGCCGCGCTCGATGCTGCGCGTGACCGGCACGATGAAGTACGACAACGTCGACCTGTCGACCAACGTCGCCGAGCTGTTCGCGCTGGTCCGCAAGGAGCTCCGCATGGAAGCGGACGAGCGGGTGCTGCTCGGGGGCAGCACGCACGAGTCCGAGGAGGCGATGCTCGCCGCGACCTACGTCGAGCTGCGCGACAGCTTCCCCGATCTGCGCCTGGTGCTCGCCCCGCGTCATATCCAGCGGGTCGACGCGGTGACCGCGGCGTGCCGGGCGCACGGTCTGGAGCCGGTGTTGCTGACCGCGTTCCGCAGCAACGGCGCGCTGCTCGACCGGGACACCGTGCTCGTCGTCGACACCGTCGGAGACCTGCGCAGACTGTACGCTGGGGCCAATCTCGTATTCGTAGGTGGAAGCTTGATTCCCCACGGTGGCCACAATATGATCGAGCCGGCCGGCCTCGGGAAGCCCGTGGTGATCGGCCCTCACACCTTCAATTTTGCCAACGATGTGTCGCGACTGATGCACGTCGGGGCTCTTACGGTAGTCGAAAACCAGGAGCAGTTGACCCGGCGTACACGCGGTCTCCTCGAGCAACCCGAGGAGGCCAGACGACGAGGAGAACGCGGCCGGCGCATGATCGAGGCCCATGTCGGGGCTACGCGCCGCAATCTGGCAGGAATCACGCAGATACTGCAGGGCAGTAACCCAGCTCCCGCCCGTATGGGGGCCCGCTGAGAGGAAATTGGACCATGGCGAACCTGTTTACTTCTGAATCGGTGTCGATGGGACACCCCGACAAGATGGCCGACCAGATCTCGGACGCGATCCTCGACGCCATCCTGGCGCAAGACCCGAACGGGCGCGTCGCCTGTGAGACGATGCTCGCCCACGGCGTCGCGATCGTCGCCGGCGAGATCACGACGACCGCCAACGTCGACTACCAGGAAGTGGTTCGCCGGACCATCCGCGAGATCGGCTACGACGACCCCGCCAAGGGCTTCGACGCGACCTCCTGTGGCGTGCTGCTCGCGATCAACAAGCAGTCGCCGGACATCTCCCAGGGCGTGACCGCGGGTGAAGGCCTGCACGAAGAGCAGGGCGCCGGCGACCAGGGCCTGATGTTCGGCTACGCCTGCGACGAGACCGAGACCCTGATGCCCCTGCCGATCCACCTCGCCCATCGCCTGGTCGAGCGCCTCGCCGCGCTGCGCCAGAACGGCGAGCTGCCCTGGCTGCGCCCCGACTCGAAGTCGCAGGTCACCGTCGAGTACGAGGGCCGTGAGATCAAGCGCATCCACACGGTCGTGATCTCGACCCAGCACGACCCCGACGTCACCCACGAAGAGATCAAGGCCGCGGTGATCGAGAAGGTCATCACTCCGATCCTGCCGGCCGAGCTGGTCGACGACCAGATCATCTACCACGTCAACCCGACCGGTCGCTTCGTGATCGGCGGTCCGCAGGGCGACGCCGGCCTGACCGGCCGCAAGATCATCGTCGACACGTACGGGGGCCGCGGCCGCCACGGCGGTGGCGCCTTCAGCGGGAAGGACCCGAGCAAGGTCGACCGCTCCGCGGCCTACGCCTCGCGCTATATCGCGAAGAACATCGTCGCCGCCGAGCTCGCCAAGGAGTGCGAGATCCAGCTCGCCTACGCGATCGGTGTCGCCAAGCCGGTCGGCATCTTCGTCGACACCTTCGGCACCGGCAAGGTCGACGACGAGATCCTCGCCAACGCCGTCGCCGAGGTCTTCCCGCTGACCCCGGCCGCGATCATCAACGAGCTGCAGCTCAAGCGCCCGATCTTCCAGCAGACCGCCCGCCACGGCCACTTCGGCCGCGACGACGAGGGCTTCACCTGGGAGCGCACCGACCGCGTCGACGCGCTGCAGAAGGCCGTCGCCAGCCAGCAGGTCGCCGGCTGATCCCGAGCGCCGCGCCGTCCAGCAGAGGCTCCTCCCGTCGGGGGAGCCTCTTCGCATCGGGAGGGAGCCCGATGCCGGGTCCGCTGCGGACCCGGATGCCGCAGATCTCGGGCACTTCGAGCCTGCTGCGCTGCTCACCTGTGGACGGTGTGCAAGTCATGGGAACGGGCTCCGCTGCTCGAAGACTCGACGCACCCGATCTCAAGCGGCCTCCGTGCCCTCGCGACGAAATCCCGGTGAATCGGCCGGGCTAGAAGTGGTCGATGATCCGTCGGCGCGGGCCTTCCCCGCCGATCTTCTCGATCGCGCCGAGGATCGCGGCCCGCAGGGACTCGTCGGCCTGCGGGAGCCTGCGCACGAGGTCCGGCGCGAGCTCGGCCACCCGCAGCGTGCCGGCGATGCGGACGGCATCCCTGATCAGCGCCGGTTCTTCGCTCGCCAACAGGGCGCGCAGCTCCTCGACGAGCGCGGCCGAGGGCTCTTCCGCGGGGTGGGCCTCGTCCTCTGTGGGTCCGAGCGGGAGCTGCACGGCGGCAGCGGGCCCCATGACGGCTGGCGCGGTGGGTGACCGCCAGCCCGCGGGTGGCGGCGACCAGCGCACCCCCCCCGACGAGCGCGCGCCGGCGCGGCGCGGTGGTGGCGCGAGGGCGGACGCCAGGGCCGTGACCTGGCGGGGCGCGGGCGCTTCCCACGGCTGCGCGTCGGCCGGCGGAGCCACGACGGCGTGGCCCGGGCCCGCCGAGGGCTGGGCGCGCTCGACGGGAAGCACCGGGCTCGCCTCTTCGCGGCGTCCGTGGAGCCAGTCCTCCCAGCGGGCAGCGGCGGCCGCCTGTTCCTCGGCGCTGGCGAAGGCGTCATAGCCGAAGGTCTCGCCGTCGGCGAGGGATGTCAGGAAGACGCCGACCTCGTCCCTGAGCAGCAGGCTGAGCTCGGCATCGGCGAGGGAGCGGACCAGGACCCCGAGCGCGTGATCGTCGCCCCGCGCCGCGAGGAACAGGGCGCTGCGAACGCGCAGGTTCTCGGAGGGATGCGACAGGTAGCCCTGCAGGGCCGCGAAGCAGGCCGGGAACTCCTCGAGCGCCTCCTCGAGCTCGGCGGCGGCCTGCTCCGCGCGGCCGGGCTCGCCGAGCGCGAACAGCCACTCCTCGAGCCGCGTGGCCTCGGGAGCGCTACCCGGCTCGACCTCGGTGCTCCCGTAGCCTTCGCCGTGGGGATGGCCGGAGAGCGGCGCGAGGCCCTCGATGTGCGTCGGGCCGTGGTCCGCGTCCTCGAGGCTCCCGACCTCTTCGAGCACCGCCGCCATGTGCGCAGCGCTCTCGTCGAGGCTGGCCTTGAGGAAGCCGACGGGCAGCACGAGCAACGCGCCGCCCGCGCCGACCAGCAGCGCCCGCCCGAGGCCCGTGCTCCAGGAAGGACGCCAGCGCCCGAGCTGGCAGAAGATCACCAGCAACAGGAGCGCGATCGCCACCGCCGGCCCGACCGACCAGTCGAAGCGGATCGCGAGCCCGAAGCCGAGCAGGGAGCCGAGGGCGGCGGTCGCGAGGGCGTACAGG
>JAUIEM010000326.1 GCA_030428695.1 bacterium | reverse complement strand
CGAGTACCTCGCGGCCGTCCGCGAGCACGAAGCCCTCGGCGATGCGGCAGCTCTCCAGCGGCTGCAGCGAGACGCGCTCGGCGTGCTTGGCCAGCGCCTCGCCGAGGGGTTTCAGGCCGGGAAGGGCGGGACGGCGGCCGACCAGGAACAGGTTCACGGGGCCTCCATCAGGGGTCGGTGAAGGAGATCTCGATCTCCGGTCCGAGCAGGGCCTCGGTGTCGTCCGCGAGCTCGATGTGCATGACGGGCTCGGCCGTCCGCTCGATGATCACCCCGGCCGGCTCCGGAGCCCTGCGCGGTGGCGGGGTCTTGACCGTCACCGACACGCGCAGGCCGCCGAGCCGCAGCCGCAGGTCGTAGTCCATCAACATCACGTCGTAGCGCTGGTAGCCGAAGCGGGTGAGCATCGCGTCGTGCCTGGCCCGGGCGGCGGCGTGGTCGGGGGCGAGGCGCTCGAGGTGCTCGAGCAGGTCGCCGATCTCGCGCTTGACGGCGCGGCTGTCGTCGACGTCGAGCACGCCGCGCTGCTGGTGCCCGCTCAGCCGGGCGATCGCGTCGATCCACAGCGCGGTGCGGGTGTGGCGGGCGAGCTCGGTCAGCGGTTGGCCGGGGTGCTTGCGGCGCAGGCGGTGGAGCTGGCAGAGCGAGAGCGGGTCGCGCACCATCGGCGCGACGATCTCGCGCAGGCCGCCCTGGGCGACGCCGAGCCGCGGCAGCTGCTTGAGGCTGAAGTAGACGACCGTCGGCAGGCCCTTGCCGGGCTCGATCGACTCGCGGCCGTAGTTGTCGATCTTGTCGGGCAGCCCGTCGACGCAGTGGTAGCGCAGCTCGAGCACGCGCTCGGTCGGTCGGAAGGCCTGCTCGACGAAGCCCTGGTGGCCGTCGGGTCCGCGGGCCACCGTGCTCAGCACCTTCGCCTCCGCCTGCAGAATCGCCATCGGCCCTCCCGGTCCCGCGCGCCCTTTCCCTCGCGCGTAAGGTCCAGGGTAGCGGGAGCTGCGGAAACGCGCACGGAATCCGTCGGCCGGTCCTGGCGGGAGGCCGGTTCAGCCCGGTTGAATCACACGGGTTCAGGGCTTGATGATGCCGTTCGGGCCGAACACCTGGTCGAGCACGTCGAGCCCGTTCTCGAGGGCGCGCACGCTGCCTTGGCGGTTCATGCGCTCGGCGAGCTGGTAGCCGTCGATCACGCAGATCACCCACACGATCAGGCTGCCGGCCACCGTCATGCTCGCGATGATGTTGAAGAGGAAGAACATCAGCGCCTTCTTGGACTGCCCGAGGTAGATGTGGCCGACCGGGAAGCAGCAGAAGATGTTGAGCAGCGCGCACAAGAGCGGGCTGCGCGGCCCCGGGCACTCGTGCCCCCAGTGGGGCCCCTTGGGTCCGGTCTCCCGCGGCGGGCCGTAGCCCGCGCCCTGCGGCCCTCCGGGAGGCGGACCGTAGCCGCCGGGAGGCGGACCGCCGCGGGGCGGTCCTCCGGGAGGCGGACCGTAGCCCCCCTGGTCGTCGCGGGGAGGAGGCCACTGTTCGGAGCCGGGTGCGCTCATCGGCGGAGTCCTGTAGCTGGCGACCGCCGATGGGAGCCGCAGGCGGCTCTGCAGGGATCGCGATGGAGAGGCTGGCTCAGGCGAAGTCGTCTTCCAGCGAGTAGCGCAGGGTCACGTTCTCGCGGGTGTTCTTCTCGCGGTCGTAAACGTTCATCGTCTTGAGCGGGTGCGCGTAGACGTGGACGGTGACGAGCGGCTCGTCGGAGGTGTTCGCGAGCTGATGGATCTGGCCGCGGTCGACCGTCGCGAGCTTCCCGGCGGTGACGACCTCTTCCTCGCTGAGCTCGACCCGGGCGGCGCCGTGGGCCGGCCCCTCGACCAGCGAGAAGATGCGCGAGGTCAGGGCGCCGCGGTAGACCTTGGTCACGTTGAGCGAGCCGCAGTGGTCGTGTACCGACGAGGCCTGGCCGGGCAGCCAGCACAGGACCAGCATGTCGAAGCGCGGCGTGCGACAGATCAGGTTCCGCGAGTACATGTCTTCGTGGAAGTGGACGTTGTCTTCGATCAGCTCGTCGCACAGGCACAGGTTGCAGAACATCTGTGAGAGCTGCTCGATCTGCATGTTCTTCGGCGCGTGCATCATCTCGAGGACGAAGTCCTCGAGGGTCAGCCGGCTCTTCGTCTTGACAGCCATGGAATTCCCCCGACAGGCGCGTGTCCCTGCAGTGTACCTCTTTTCCCCGAGCGGGATCAATCCTCCCGCCGGGCCCTGCAGTAGTCGCGGTTGCGCGTCAGCAGCGCGGCGTCGGGGATCAGTTCGAGCCCGCGCTCGTAGATCGCGATCGCGGCGTCCCAGGCTTCCGCCGCCATCGGCTCGCGGGCGGCGAGGTCGAAGAAACGCACCGCCGCCTGGTGCAGGGTGGCGTCGTCGGGGTTCTCGGTCAACAGCTCCTCGTAGCGGCCGACGCTCTTGCCGAGGTCGCCGTCCGCGTACGGCAGCTCGGCCCAGCGGCTGAGGTAGACCGCCCGGTTGAAGGCGAAGGCCTGCTCCTCGGGCTCGGCGGCCAGGGCCTGGCTGTAGATCTCCGCGGCGGCGCGCGGATCGTCCGCCGCCACGCTCTCGGCGAGCTGGAAGAACAGGCTGTGGCGGCGGGCGAACAGCGCCTCGTCGCCGGGGGCCTCGGCCAGCCCCTGCTCGAGCTTGCGCAGGGCCGCATAGCCGCGCCCCGCGGCGAGCTCGACCTCGGCCCAGGCCAGGTACAGCTCGCTGGCCAGGGCCGCCAGGCCGCCGGCGTGGGGGAAGCGCCGGAGCGCGTCGCTCAGCCGGGCGGCGGCGAGGGCGTGGTCGCCGTCGGCGAGGGGCTCGCGCACCCAGCGGGCGAGCTCGTGGTCGCGGCTGGTCTCGAGCAGGCCGGAGGCCGGGTCGTCGGTCGCGGCCTCGTCGAGCTGGCGGGCGACCGCGAGCGGGTCGCCGTCGGCGGCGCTGCGGGCGAGCTCGAGCACGAAGGCCCGCCGCACCTGGCGCAGCTCCGGATCGTCGGGGAAGCGCTCGGCCGCCTCGGCGAAGCGCGCGGCGCACTGCTCCCCGACGTGGGCGCGGTAGGCCTGCGCTTCGGCCGGTCCGACCCGGCCGTTGGCGTCCCCGTCGAGCTGGCGGAAGGGCGGCCACCGGTCACCGAGCAGCTCCTCGGCGCTCAGCTCGCCGTTGCCGTCGGTGTCGAGGGGCGCGAAGTCGACCAGCGCGCGCGCCGGCTCCCAGCCGGCCTGGGCCCAGCCGACCAGCAGGGAGAGCTGGGCGGGGTTGAGCCGCTCGGGGACGTCCCCGGGCTCGCGCAGCAGCTCGAGCGCCGGCCAGATCGCCCCGGTGCGGTCGGAGCGCAGCTCTTCCTGCACCCGCGCGACCAGCGTGTCCCGGGCGCCGCGCAGCCCGGCGTGCGGGCCGGTCAGCGCCAGGCCCGCGTCGTAGAGCACCAGGGCCGCCCGCAGGTGGGCGACGGTGCCGCGGCTGCTCAACCGGTCCGCCCCCGCGAGCTCCTCGCCGGCCCAGGCGAGCACCCGCCCGGCGACCAGGGCGCGCAGGGTCGGGGCGAGCTCTTCCGCGGTCAGGTCGGCGAGGTCGGTGTAGCGCCGCAGGCTGGCCTCGCGGGCCGTGCGCAGCTGCTCCCTGCCCGGCCTGTCCGGCAGGGCGTGCAGCGGCGCCTCGGCCCAGGTCGACAGCACCCGCACCAGGGTCTCCTCGACCGCGGGGTTCTCGCGTTCGGCTCCGGCCAGCGCGCGCAGCACCTCGGGCAGCGCCCGGCCGGAGCTGTCGGCGAAGTGTGCCCAGGCCCGCTCGGCCTGCAGCCCGCCGAGGAAGTAGCGCAGCACCGGCGCCCCCGGCCGCGGCTCCTCGAGCGCCTCGGCGAGCACCGCGATCGCGCGGTCGGCGCCGCCGGTCAGGCCGAGCTCGGAGGTCCACATGCCGTAGATCGCGAGCTCCTGGCACAACAGCGCGAGGTCGTCGGGCGCGATGCTCCGCCCGCGTCCGATCACCGTCAGGGCGTCGCCGTAGGCGCCGCGGCCGGCGAGCTGGCCGGCCCAGTCGTTGAAGGTCGCGAGCAGCACGTGCAGGGTCACCCGCGAGCCGGGGTCGAGGGTCAGCGACTTGACCGCGTTGTCGATCGCGACCCGGAAGTCCCCCGCCGCGTGCGCGTCGTAGGCCCGGTTGTGGTAGATCGCCGCGGCGAGCCCGAAGGCCGGCAGCACCCGGCGCCCCTGCAGCCCGGCGGCGATCCCGCGCTGCTCGCGCAGCCGCAGGATCGCGTCCGGGTCCGGGGCGAAGCCGCCGGCGGTGGTCGTCTCGACGTCGAGCCACTCCTCGCCGACCTTCACCTGCGAGAAGACGTGGTCGCCGGTCTCGACCGCCCGCGCCTCGAGGCCCTTGCGGCGCGCGAGCTCGCCGTACACCAGGGTCGCGGAGATGCACTGGAAGCTCTCGCCGTTCAACGCCTTGCGCACGTCGGCGTCGGCCGCCTCGTAGCTGCCGAAGAGCTCCTCGTGCAGCCAGCGCAGCAGGGCGTCGCCCCGGCTGCGGGCGTCGACGCCGGGGATGGTGAGCCGGCTGGCGAGCACGGCGATGCCCGCGCGGTAGGCCTCGAGGCGCTCGCTGTCGGTCACCCCGGACGCGATCAGGCCGGCGTCGAAGGCGGAGAGGCCTCCCTCCCCGCCGCGGGCCTGCTCGAGCAGCGCGGCCTCGAGCCCATCGGCCCGGCAGGGCAGGGCGAGGGCGACCTCGACCGCCTCGTCGGCGCTCAGGCCGAGGCTCTCCGGCTCTTCCCGGCCCCAGACCTCGATCTCCCCGAGGCCGAGGTTCTCGCCCGCGACTTCGAAGTCCAGCACGAGATAGCGCAGGGGAACGGGCTCCGCGAAGCGGTGCTCGGCGCTCGTCCGGCCCGGCGCGACGGGGCCGAAGGAGAGCAGCCCGAGCGCGTCGCCGAAGGGCGAGCCGGACAGGCTGATCGCCGTCGGCCGCCGGTCGGGGTCGACCCCGCCGTACACGATCCGCACCCGCTCGACGAGCACCGGCCGGCCGTCCTCGAAGCGGAGCGCGATCCGCAGCGGTCCGCGCGCGCCGGGCAGGCTCTCGAAGGGCGGCCCGTCGGGGTCGCCGTCGATCAGGAGGCGGCTCCTGTGGGCGGCGCTCAGACTCTCGGGCGCCTCGACGACCGCGCCGCCGGCGGCGTGGGCGGCCCAGTTCCGCTGGGCGGAGGCGAGGCTGGTCAGGGTCAGGCAGACGAGCAGACAGCGGTGGAGCATCAGGCGGTTCCTCCACCCGAGTATAGACGATCTTTTGTCATCGCGGCGTCGGCGCGGATACACTCGCCGTGCACGCCCCTGGAGGAAACCGCATGTCCCTGCCCGGCTACTACACCCTGCGCTTCGATCCCGGCGAGGCCTACCACGCCCACGACCTCGAGATCGACGAGGCCGGCGACACCGTGCGCGGCCGCGTCACCATCGACCGCGGCATCGGTCCCCAGGGCCGCATGCCCGGCCCCGACGATGACGCCCACCTGCTCGCCTTCGAGACCGCGCCCCAGGCCGACGGCAGCCTGGACTTCGAGGTCTCCTGCGGGATCTTCAAGCCGGTGTCCTACCGCTTCAGCCTGCGCCTCGACGACGGCGGGAACCTGACGGGCAGCGTCGCGCTGACGCCCGGCGGCACGAAGCAGGTGACCGGCACCCGGGCGGAGGCGCCGCAGGATCCCGGGCGCCTGGGTTGAGCGCCCGCGGCTCCCAGGGCAAGCGGCCCGCGCCACCGTACGGGCCCCTCATCTCCGCAGCGTCCGCAGCCAGCGCTCCCAGCTCCCGGCCTCGCCGGTCGCCACGCTCTCCGGACGCTGCCCGCGCGTCGCCCGCAGCGTGCGCAGGAATCCGCCCCGGCCGCCGTAGCGCAGGCGGTACAGCCAGGCCTTGGGGTGCACGCCCCGGCGGGCGAGCAGGCTCCCGAGGCTGTGGCCGAGCAGGTGTCGCGCCAGGCCTTTGAAGCGGGCCCAGGGGCTCGGCATCGAGAGCAGCAGCTGCTCGAGCACGCGGGCCCGGAAACTCCCCTCATCCGCCTCCATCTCTGCCCGCAGCCGGGCGTGGACCGCGCTCCGCTCGCGGTAGCTGCCGGGGGTGCCGCTCGAGGGCACGAGCAGCACGCTGACCGCCGGCATCAGCCGCAGGTCGGCACCCGCTCGCCAGGCCCGGAGCAGGAAGTCCTGCGAGGGCTCGATGTCGAGCTCGCGCGCCGCACGCCAGCCGCCGAGGCGGTCGAACAGCGCGCGCCGGAAGACCCAGGTCGAGGCGGGCACGTAGTCGATGGGGTGGAAGCGGCCGCCGGGCATCCACGGCGTGGTGAGGCGGAAGCCCAGCCCGGTCGCGGTGGGCTCCGCGACGACCGGACCGGGGAAGACCAGGTCCGCGCCGGTCTCGTCGAGGAAGGCGAGGGCCCGCTCGAGGTGGTCGGAGAAGAACAGGTCGTCGTTGTTGAGGAAGGCGATCACCGGCGCGCGGGCCCGCCGGCAGCCCGCGTTGTTCGGTCCGGACTGCTCGCCGTGGTTGCGGGCGAGGTTGGTGAAGCGGACGCGCGGATCGGCGAAGCTAGCGACCACCGCGCCCGTGTCGTCGCGGCAGGCGTCGCCGACCACGAGCAGCTCCCAGCCTTGGATGCTCGAGGCACGAACGCTCGCGATCGCGTGGCGCAGGACGTCGGTGCGGTGGTAGGTCGCGCACACGACGGTGACGTCGGGGGGAGGTTCCATGGCGGCATTGTACGGGGCCGCGGGTCGGGCACCAGCTCTCGAGCCGGGCATCGCCCTTCGCAGGTCAGGCCAACATCCTCGCCCTCGCCCCCGACCCCGCGCGATGAAGCGTGGCAGGCTCTCGCAGGGAGCGCGTGGCTGACGGCGCCTGGCGGAACAGAACCAGCCGAGACTGCAATTCGGTCCACGGTCACGGTCACGCACCGACGGCCGAGGGGCCGCGGTCCGTGGACCGTGGTCCGTGGACCGTGGTCCGTGGGAAATCCATCGCCGGTCCCTGCGCTCAGCGCTCCAGGATCTCCAACGCCCGCTCCGCGGCCTTGCGCACCCCCGGGTCGAGGTCATCGAGCCTGTCCCGCACGGCAGGGATCGCGTCCTCGCCGCCGAGGGCTCCCCAGCCCAGGGCCCGGGTCGCCTCGCGGCGGACGGCGGCGGACTCGTCCTCGAGCAGGCCGAGCAGGCCGGGCACGGCCTCGTGCGCGCGGGTCTCGCCGGCGGCCCAGGCGGCCTGGGCACGCACCGCGGGGTCGGGGTCGGCGAACAGGGCGGCGTGCTCCGGGAAGCCCTCGAGCCCGGCGCGGCGCTCCCGGGCGAGGGCGTAGACGGCCTCGCGCCGGATGAGGGGGCTCTCGTCCTCGAGCTTCCGGATCAGGGCCGCGCGCCCGAGGTCTTCGAGCAGAGGTGCGCCGAGGGACATCTCGGGGATCAGCCGGCGGCCGCAGGCGTCGAGGTCGAGCAGCACCCCGGCCTCCTTGTCGACGACGAAGCGGCGGCCGGAGACCGCCAGCGTGTCGCCCCGAACCTCGATGCGCGTGGTGGTGTCCGAGATCACGGGCACCCCGCTGCCGTAGACGATGACGCGCGCCTGCGGCAGGCCCGCCTCCCGGGAGAAGACCACCTCGCCGCCGGCGAAGGCGCCGGTGTCGAACCAGCCCTCGGCCGCGCAGGCCCAGCGGAAACCCTCCGAGTGGGCGAGCAGGCCGTCGACACGCTCCGTCAGCAGCGCGTAGCGGTACAGCGCCTCCATCGAGGCGTCCCGCTCGTGGCGTCGGGCGAGGGCGGCCTGCAGGGCCTCGAGCTCCGCGCGGCTGGCGGCGTCGATCCAGCCGGCCAGGCTCTCGTAGGCCTCGAGGCGGAGGTCCGGGTCGGGGTCGTCGAGGGTGTCGAGGTGGACCGTGAAGGGGTCCTGGGCGCACAGGCAGGCGCTGAAGGCGAGCAGGATGGCCAGGCGCGGCATCGGAGGTTCCTCCCGGAGGATTTTCCTCAGTGTAGGGCCGCCGCGCGGCGGCGGTGTAACGCGCTTGTCACATCGAGCAGCGCGCCTACTTCAGGCCGCGCAGCCTTGCCCGGAAGGCGCCCTCGGCCAGGCTGAGCTCGAGCTCGCAGCCGAGCAGGCGGGCGTGGGCGTGGGCGAGGGCGAGGCCGAGGCCGCAGTGGCTGCCGTCGGTGCGGGCGGCATCCTTGCGCCAGAATGGCTCGCACAGGTGCTGCAGGTCGTCGGCGGAGAGGCTGCTGCAGGTGTTCGCGATCGTCACGGTGCCGCCCTCGACCGCGATCTCGACGGTGCCGCCGGCGTCGGTGTAGGCGGCGGCGTTGCCGCACAGGTTGCCGAGCAGCGAGCCGAGCAGGGTCGAGTCGCTGGTCACCTCGACCTGCTCGGGCAGCGCGAGCTCGGCCCGCACCCCGCGCTCGTCGGCGACCGCGCGGTGCTGCTGCCAGGTCGTCGCGACCAGGGCCCCGAGGTCGACCCGCTGCAGGGCGGGCAGCCGCATGCCGGACTGGCTGCGGACCAGGGCGAGCAGGGTGTTGACGAGGTTCTGCATGCGGCGGGCGATCGCGTCGGCGTCCTGGAAGAACTCGTGGGGGCTGCCGTCGGCGGGCTCCCAGTCGAGGCCGACCTCGGCGAGAGAGCGCAGCTCGGCGATCGGGGTGCGCAGCTCGTGGGCGACGTCGGCGGTGAAGCGGCGCTCGCGCTGGAAGGCCGCCTGCAGCGTGGACAGCAGCTCGTTGAGCCGCAGGGCGAGGGGGCGCAGCTCCTTCGGCAGGTCTTCGGTGCTGTAGCGGTAGCTCAGCTGCCGCGGCGAGATCGCGTCGGTCTCCTCGGTCAGGCGGTTCAAGGGGCGTAGACCGCGGGACACCGACCACTGGATGCACAGGGCGGCGGCGAGCGGCACGAGCAGCGCGAACAGCAACAGGCCGAGGGCGATGGTCGACAGCGTCTCGTCGAGATCGACCCGGGGCCGGCCGACCATCAGCACGAGGTCGACGTGGCCCTCGCTGGCGAGCACGGCGCGCAGGGAGTCTTCCTCCGCCGGCCGCCGCCGCGGGCCGACGCGGGCGCTGTCCGGCTCGCCCGCGCGGATCCGCAGGCTGTCGGCGGGCGGTCTGCCCGGGCCGAGGCCGGCGGAGTCTGCGGGGGGCGGGCCGGGGGGCGGCATGAAGGGGTTGCGCTCCGGCGGCCGCTCGTCGCGCGGCCTGTCGTCCTCGCGGCGCTCACCGCGCTCGCCGCGGGGCGCCCCGTCCTCGCGTTCGCGGCGCTCGTCGCGCTCGCGTCCGCCCCGGTTCCGCCAGTCGCGCCCGCCCCGCGGTTCCTCCGCATCCTCGCGGTCCACCCGGAAGCGCACCGCGTAGACCCGCCCGGAGATGCCGCCGGGGAGCTCGACGTCGGCCAGCCGGGGCTCGTCGAGCGGCAGCTCCCAGAAGGGCAGGTCCTCGCCCTCGAGGAGCTCGGAGCGCACGAGGGGGGTGCCGTTCGCGGTCCACACCTGGAAGTGCGGGACCACCCCAGAGCGTCCACGGCGCGCCCCGGGCCCGCCCGGCGGCAGGGCGATGCCGAAGCGGGCGACCATGCGCTGATAGAAGCGGATGCTCGGCTCGACGCGGCTGCTCAGCTCCTGGTCGAAGCGGCTCGTCAGGGTCTCACTGAGGTAGAAGTACAGGGAGAGCTCGAGCGTGAGCAGCATCGCGAACAGGGAGAGGAGCAGACTGACGACCAGCCGTCCGTGCATGGAGCGCATCGTCGTCTCCAGACATGCGCAGACCGCGGCGCTCGCGCACCGCGGCGGCTGCGGGGGGGTCGATCAATAGACGGGGTTGGTGCCGTAGCGCAGGATCCCCAGGCCGACGAGCACGCCCTGCTGGCGCAGGGTCAGCAGCTCGCGCAGCTCGGTCTCGGCGGCGTCGATGCCCTTGGTGGCCTCTTCGTCGGCGACCCGGACCTCTTCCATCAGCTTGGCGATCGACTCGTCGCTGCTCGCCTCGTCGTCGATGGCCTCGTTGAGGGCCCGGCGCTTCTCCTGCACGGTGCCCTGGAGCTCGCGCTTCTTCGCCATCATCGTCTCGATCGCTTCGGTGACGATGCCGGCCTCGGTCTCGGTCAGCTGCATGCGCTCGACGGCGCGGCGGAGGTTGCGGGCATCGCGCTGGGCGGGATCGCGCTCGCCGCGCTGGCGCTGGCCCCGACCCATCATGCCGCGCAGCTGCTCCTGCTGCTCTTCGGTCAGGAACTCGCCGAGCTGGGACTCCATCTTCTCGCGCATTTCCTGCATGCGGGTGCGGAAGTCGCCGTCGCCGGGGTTGTTGCGGAAGTCCATCATGCCCTGCATGAACTCGTCGTAGACTCCGCGCATCTTCTCGACCTGCTCGTCGGTCAGGCCGAGCTCTTCCTTGGCCTGCTCGAGGCGCTCATCGAGGTTGAAACCGCCGAAGCCCTGGGCCATGACGGGAAGGGTGCAGGCGCCGATCACCAGCGCGATCCACAGCGTGCGAGACATCGCTTCCTCCTGGGGTGCCGTCGGGAGCTCTCTCCGCGCGGCGGGTTGTTTCTTCCGCGGGCTCCCCGCGGTGTGTCCCTGTTATAGAATCACAAGATTACGTCAAGGTTACGGGTCTCCGGAGATTTTGGGACGCCGGGTCGAGCCCGGGGATTCCGCTTCCGCTTCCGGCTGCGACCCGGACTCCGGTCGCGACTCCGAGCCCGCCTCCGACCCCGGATCCCCCTCCAGGCGCACCATCGCCAGCTCGGCCGACGAGGTCGGCACCTCCATCTGCATCGGGCTGAGCCCGCCCAGACACCGGACCAGCGCCCGGCGCGCGCCGCCGGCGCCGAGCACCCGGAACAGGCAGGGCCGATCGTCGACCAGCTCGAGGACCAGCGGTCCGCTGCCCCAGGTCAACCACTCGCGCAGCGAGCCGCGCTTCACCCGCAGGTCGACGATCTCGTAGCGCAGCCAGCGGCCGCCGGTCGCGACCTGCTCGCCCTGCTCGGGGACGAACACCAGGTCGCCGTCGCTGATGCCGAGCACCCCCGGCACCGGCGGCTCGCCCTCGATCAGCCGGGCGGCCAGCCAGAGCAGGGTGTAGTCCTGGGCGTGGGGATAGCGCTGCAGGCGCTGGCGCAGCTCGATCTCCTCGAACATCGCGCCGATGCCGATGAGCAGGGTCAGGAAGCCCAGGCCGAGCGCGAGCTCGACCTTGTACAGCGTCGTCCCGAGCTGCCAGACCAGGACCCCGACGACGCTGGCGGCGATCAGCCAGATCAAGCTCAGGCGGCGCAGCCGGGCGAGGGCCGAGGGGCCGCGCCGGGGACCGCGGCGCTCACTCTTTGCGCGGCTCATAGGCCTGGCCCCGGGTCAGGCCGAGCACCAGGGTCGGCTCAGCGTAGTTCGCGTCGGTGAGGATCGCGAGATCCTCGTTGAGCTGGTCGATGGTCTGGTAGCGCTGCGCCGGGTCGAGCTGGCACATCTTCGCGATCACCCCGACCAGCTCCTCGGGGGTGAACCGGGCGTCGCCGAGCAGGGCCTCGACCACCTCCTCCCAGGTGATGCGCT
>JAUIEM010000325.1 GCA_030428695.1 bacterium | reverse complement strand
CGTCCGGAAGACGGGCGGGGGTAAAGAGGCCGTCTCACGAGTCCAGTCACGTACGCCTTCTCCCGCTTCGCGGGAGGGGGTAAACCCCTCCCCTACATTCGGATAGGACTATCAGCCCAAGCGACGCGTGGCTCGCATGCCGCACGTCCGAGATCACCCGTGGTGTGCGTCGGAATCCAATGTAGGGGCGTGGTTTACCCCCGCCCGCCGCAGGCGTGGGGACGTGCGTCACCGGGTTCCGTGAGACAGTCTCGTAAACCCCTCCCCTACCCTGGACCGCGCCTACGGCTGGCGCCCCTCTTCCCGCTCGACCCGCAGCGTGCCGAAGTGCTTCGGCACGAAGCCCGGCCACAGGTTGTCCTTCCGGGTGTGCAGCAACAACCCCGGCGTCAGGGACAGCACCTTGGTCGCGCGGTTGTGGTCGTCGTCGGTCAGGGCGAGGTTGAAGCCGAAGCTGAAGCCGTCGCGCGGGCCCTCGTCCCCGATCGCGACGCCGGCCTCGGCGAAGTAGCCGCTCTGCCAGGCGAGCCGCACCTCGTAGATCGCGCCGCTGTTGTCGTCCTTGCGGGTGACGAAGAACTTGCCGTCGGCCTTTCCCTCATCCTCTTCATCCGGCTTCTTCTTCGGGGGCAGGGTCAGGGCCAGGCTGAGCAGGTTGTCGTCGGGGCGGAACCAGGCGCCGCGGTTGTTCTGGGGGTCGAGGGCGATCAGCAGGCAGTCGCCGATCCAGGAGTCCGCCTCGCCGTCGTAGGGGCGCAGGATGTTGTCGCTGACGTCGAGGGTCAGGTAGAAGTAGCGCTCGTCCCAGCCGAGGTACATCGTCGCGGACAGATCCTCCGCGCCCATCCAGCGGCTCGCCGTGCCGACGCCCTGCATCGGGGTGAGGAAGGTCGGCGAGCGCAGCGGGATGCCCTCGCTCTCCTGCCACCAGTCGGTCAGCTCGCCGTCGATCTCCGCCGGCCGCGGCACCCGCCGCAAGGTCAGCACCGGGGTCTGGCGCTCGATGCTCTGCTCGCGGGCGACCATCATCTGGTGCAGCAGGCGCGCGGCGACCCGGGGCGGGTGGCCGGGCATCTCGAGGGCCTCGCCGAGCACCTGCACCGCTGCCGCCGGGTCGCCGAGCATACGGTAGCAGGAGGCGAGCTCTTCCCGCTCTTCGACGGGCAGCGGACGGCGGCCGAGCAGGAGGGCGATGCGCTCCTCGAGGCTGCGCGGGTCGGGGGTGCCGAAGGCGAAGCTGCCGCGGTCGGTGACCAGCACCAGCCGCGGGCCGAGCAGGGCGGCGGCGACCAGGCGCTTGTCCGCGAGGCGCCCGACCTGGGCGACCTCGACCCCGCGCGCCTTGGCGAGCACGCTGACCGCCGCCGGGCCGTCGGCGGCGACGTTCGACAGCAGCAGGTGCTCGGCCGTCGAGCCGACGAAGGCGTGGGAGACGCCGACCGGCACCGTGTAGACCCAGCGCAGGAAGCCGGAATCGCGGTCGTAGCTGCAGACCTCGCCGTCGAGGATCTCGCCGCGGTGGATGTACAGCCCGTCCGGGTCGAAGTAGAGCGCCCGGATGCGCTTCTCGCCCGGCATGTCCTGCCACAGCACCGCGCCGTCTCCGAGCCGCAGCACCAGCATCTGCGTGCCGCCGACCTGGGGCTGCAGCATCACCGCGACCAGGCTCCCGTCCGCCGAGGCCACGGGCCGGTCGACCCAGCGCCCCTCGATGGTCTGCGACCAGGCGAGCGTCCCATCGGCGTCGTAGGCGAGCAGCCGGCGCCCGCCCGCGACACACAGCACCCGCCCCCCCGCGGCCTGGGGCGGGCGGCTGAGGCGCTGAGCATCGGCGGGCAGGGCGATATCGCGACGGATCGCGCCGTCGGTCGGGTCGAGGGCGACGAGCCGGCCGGGGGAGAGTACGAAGGCGAGCAGGTGCCCGTCCCACAGCCCCCCGGCCTCGGCGAGGGAGCCGACGTCGTCGCGCTCCCAGGCCGGCGCCCCGGTCTCGGCGTCGAAAGCGAAGATGCGCGCGTCGCGGGTGCCGAGGATCACGCGGCCGTCGACGAACAAGAGCCGCGCGACCCGCACCTCGGGGCGGAACTCCTCCTCGAGGTGGGTCGCGGCCGGCGGGACCTCGAAGCGCCACAGCAGGCGCCCGCTCTCGAGCTCGCGCAGCTCGAGGCCCTGGCGGACGAACAGCGCGACGCGCTCCTCGGCGAGGGCGGCGGAGGCGACGCCGGCGAGCTGCCAGAGCAGGTCACCGCTCTCCTGACGGCGGACGAACAGCGCGTCATCCCCGAGCACCGCGAAGGCGCTCGCCCCGCGCAGCACGGTGGCGCGGCTGATGCCGAGGTCCGAGCCGGTCGTCCACAGCGGCTGGGCGGGCAGCGGCAGGGCGCTCTCGCCGACCTCGGCCAGGTCGCGCTCGAGCTCGGCGACGAAGGCGGCGACCGGCACCCGGCTCGCGCCGACCAGGTCGCGCGGATGTTCCTTCCGCAGCCGCCGCAACGCTGCCTCGGCGGTCTCGCGGAAGCCGCCGCGCACCGCCGCCTCGGCCAGGCCCGCGAGGCCGTCCGCGCGCCGCGCCGCCCGGGGGAAGAGGCGCAGGAAGCGCCGCCACTCGGCGATCGCGTCGGCCCAGGCGTGGCGGGTCATGTAGAAGCTGGCGAGGTCGAACTGGGCGAAGGCGGCCTCGCGGCTGGCCGGGAAGCGGGTGACCACCGCGCGCAGGGCCTCGGCGCTGTCGCTGCGCTGGGCCTTGTCGAGCAGCTCGCGGGCGCGCACGGAGTGCGCCTGGTACAGGTCCGGCTGCGCGGCGACCAGCCGCTGCAGGGCCTCGCCGACGACCGGGGCGACCGGCACGGTGAAGCCTCCTTCGAGGCGCAGCTTGCGGTCGGCGAAGCGCTCGGTCAGCTCCTGGTAGGCGGCCAGCGCCGCCGCGGGCTGGCCCGCTGCCTCGAAGCGCAGCCCGGCCTGCCAGTAGAGCTCGACCGCGCGCTCGCCGGTCGCCAGCGAGGCGGCTTCCGCCAGATCGGCCGCGGCGCGCTCGAGCTCCCCGTCGGCCGCGAACGCGGCGGCCCGGGCGGCGAGGATGTCGATCAGCATCGCCAGGGCGAGGTCGCGGTCGGCCCCCGAGGTCTTCATCACGCTGCCGCGCATCAGGGCGAGCGCCTCGTGCAGCCGCCCGTAGGCGAGGCGCAGGGCCGCCAGCCGGCGCGTGCCCTCGGCCCCGCGCGGCAGCTCGCGCTCGCTCTTCGCCAGGCGCTCGAAGCCGCTGATGCGGGTGCCGGAGGCGCTGTACAGGACGTCCTCCCCCAGCCACAGATGGCCGGCCTGTTCCTCCGTCCAGGCGAAGCGCGCGAGCCGCTCGCCGCTGCCGGCGTCGTAGATCGACAGGGCGTCCGTCCCGGGCACGTAGGCGAGGCCGGCGGCGACCAGCCCGCGCCCGGCGAGGCGGCGCGGCCCGGGCGCTTCCCAGGCGACCAGGCCGGTGCGCGCGTCGACGGCGAGCACCGTCGAGCCGGCGAACAGGGCGAGGGAGCCGTGGCCGCCGAGGGGCTCGCGCAGCATGTTCTCCTTCGGCAGGCTCCACAGCCGCTTGCCGGTGTGCCGGTCGAGGCCGAAGACCAGCTCGCTGTCGCGCGGGAAACAGACCAGCGTCGAGCCGACCATCAGCAGCGGGCACAGCGGCGTGCTGCCGCGCTGCTGCCGGTACAGCTGGCTCTGTTTGCTGGCGAGCGGGTAGGTGTAGCTCCAGTGGATGCGCCCGGTGCCGGCCGCGACCGCGACGACGCTGCCGTTGTTGGTCGCGGCGAAGATCGCGTCGTCGACGGCGAGCGGCGGCGGCGCGAGCAGCGAGCGGGCGAGGATGTCGAGCTGCGAGGTCGAGCCGAGGAAGGTCTTGAACAACAGCGCGCCGCTGTCGCCGTCGAAGCAGAACAGGTGGCTCGCGACCTCGTTCTCCCACTGGTTGCCGACGGCGTACACGCGGCCGGAGGCGACCGCGGGGCTGCTCAGGTGCTCGAGGCGGCGCGCGTGCTCTTCCCACTCCGTGCGCTCGAGGGTGGTCCACAGCACGACCCCGGTCGGATGGCCGACGGCGGCGACGAACAGGTCGGCGACGGCCTCGGTCTCCGAGTCCGCCTCGTGGTCCTCCGGCAGCGGTCCGACGAAGCGGGCCGGCTCGTTGCGGTGCACGGTCAGGAAGAGGCGATCTTCACCGATGGCCGGCGCGAAGCGCAGGGCGTCGACCCGCTCGGGCAGCGAGGTGAGGCTCCCGAAGCGCACATCGTAGCGCTCGCGCAGCTTCGGGCTGAGCGCGAGCAGCGACTTCGAGTCGGCGAGGTAGACCCCGTCGGCGTCCCCGACCGGCACCCGGAAGGCGCGGGCGCCGCCGACCGGGAGCTCTTCGTCCCAGGCCTCGGCCCCCGGCCAGAAGGGCTCGGCCTCGCTGCTGCGGACCCCTCCGAGCAAGCGGCCGAGCGCGGCGTACGGGTCGTCCTCGGGGGCGTGGTCGTGGCCGAGCGCGGCGTGGATCAGCGCGAGCCGGGGTTCCGACGCCGCGTGCAGGGCCTCGTCGTCCGGGTAGTGGGCGAGCAGGGTCGTCCAGTAGCCGTAGGCGGCGCGGAAGCGGCCCGCCTCGAGCTCGCGGTCGGCCTGGCCGAGCAGGACCTGCTGGGCGGTCGCCGTCAGCGGGAACAGCCGGGCGACCTCGAGCCACTCCGACGGGCCGGCGACCAGGCGCAGGCGGCGCAGGGTCTCCTCGGCCTTCGGCTCCGCCTCCCGCAACCACAGCTCGCGCACCGGCGCGGGTTGTGCGGCGAAGACCTCGAGCAGCACCTCCTGGGCGTCGCGCCAGGTCTCGTCGTCGACCGGGATCTGGACCGTGCTGCTCGGGTCGCTCTCGCGCTGGCGCTCGAGGTAGGTCAGGGCGCTGCGGAAGGAGTCGACGTTGGCGCGCGGATCGGTGCCGCGACGGAGCTTGGCGATCAGCGCCTCGAGCCTTTCATCCCGGGCGATGTAGGCGTACTCCTCCTGGGCCGGGACGGCCAGGCAGAGGAGGAAGAGCAGGAGGAAGGGCAGGGCGCGCCGGGACGCACCGCCTGTCGGAAAGGCTCTCCGGGACTGCTCCGCGCCGCGCTCCATCATTCCTCCTCGACCCCGCCAGCAGCGGAGCCCGCACCGTCAGGATACACCGCCCCGGGCGCTCGGTCCACGGACCCCCCAGACCTCCTCGACCAGCTCGACGCACAGCGCGTCGAGAGCGGCCAGGTCGGGCTGCGCGGGCAGCGGGGAGGTCTTCTCGGCCGCGCGGATGCGCGCTCCGAGCTCCTCCGCCTGGCCGATGAGCTCGTCGTAGCTCCAACGCCCGTCGCGGATCGCGAGCAGCTCCTCGCGGTCGGGCCGCAGCACCCGCACCGCCCCTTCCTGCAGGACCTCCAGCCCCATGCGCAGGAGCCGCACCAGGTGCTGGGCGTGCTTGGTGTCGTAGCCGAAGCGCGCCTCGAGGGCGTGCCGGTCCGGGTTCCGCTCGCGCTGCCAGCGGCGGAAGTCCTGCCAGTTGCGCAGGGCCTTCGCGAAGCGCTTCTCGCTCCGCAGCATCGTCAGGAAGCCCGGGCCGTGGCGCTCGGTCTGCAGCTGCGCGCGCTCCTCGAGGCTGAGGGCGGCCCCGAGCTCCTCCCGCGACAGCTCCGGCTGGGCGCGCAGGCCGAAGTCCTCGCGCCGGGGCGCCTGCCGCGGAGGGTCGAGCAGCCAGCGGCGGTGGTTCTTGATGCGGCGCAGCTGGGCGAGGGCGTAGCCCCCGAAGCTGCGCCCCGCGCGCCGCGACAGGAAGGCGTCGCGGGCGGCGAGCAGCCTGCGCCCCGCCGCGGTCAGGATGCGGTGCGCGGAGGGCTCGGTGTACAGGGTCTCGAGCAGGGTCGGGTTGGCGGCGGCGGCCAGGCGCATGAACTTGCGCAGCTCGTAGAAGACGTGGTCGGCGCTGAGCTCGACTTGCTCAGGTCCGCCGCGGAAGCCCAGGTACCAGGAAGGATCGCCGACACACACCCCCTTCAGGTCGGTGTCGCTGCCCGGACGGGCGAGCCCGTAGGCGCGGCTGCCGTGGACGGTCAGATAGATGACCTTGTATGACATAGTGCTGCACCTCGTGTCGAAGTCGTGGTCGGAATCTCTCGGAGGACGCGTCGGAGGCGAGTCCTGGGGCCGGCTTGCGGAGCGCCTTCTCGAGCCCGGCGGGGAACGTCCGTTTCGCCTCATGGTGAAACGAATCGCGCGACCGGCTACAGTATAAGCCGGTCCGCGCGGAATTCCCGATGCCGAGCTCGTCCAACCATCGTTCGCCCCGCTTCTCCCGTCCCCGGCGGACGACGCGGAGGCAGTCCGCCCATCCCGCGGACTCGCTGCTCAGCGGGCTCGAGACGGTCGACCAGGACAACCCCGAGGTCGCGGCGACGGAAGAAGAGGACGCCCTCGAGTCGACCATCGGCGGCCTGACCCGGCTCGGCAACTACATGATCGAGCGCACCCTGGGCGTCGGGGCGATGGGCCAGGTCTTCCTCGCCCGCGAGAAGACCCTCGACCGGCGGGTCGCCCTGAAGGTCCTGAAATCGACCCTGAACAAGAACGAGGCCTTCGCCCGGCGCTTCCTGGTCGAGGCCCGCGCCGCCGCCGCCCTCGACCACCCGAACATCGTGCGGGTGTACCGGGTCGGCAAGGACCGCGAGACCGGGCGCCTGTTCATGGCGATGGAGTACGTCGAGGGCAAGGACCTCGACAGCTACCTCGCGCGCGGCGCCCCGAGCTTCAACAGCATCCTCCGCATCGCGATGGGAGTCGCCAACGCCCTCGAGCACGCCCGCGAGAAGCGCCTCCTGCACCGCGACGTCAAGCCGAAGAACATCATGCTCGGCGGCAAGAAGCGCGTCCTGCTGCTCGACTTCGGCCTCGCCAAGTTCAGCGATGAGGGGAAGAAGGCGATCACCCGCTCGGGGATGATCCTCGGCTCGCCGGACTACATGTCGCCGGAGCAGTTCCAGGGCGGTGACCTCGACCATCGCAGCGACCTGTACTCCCTCGGCGTCGTGATGTACCAGATGCTCGCGGGCACCAAGCCGTTCAAGGGCAGCTCGGTGCCCGACATGCTGCACCTGCACCGCTACGCCTACCCGCGCCAGATCAGCGCCCACCGCAAGAACGTGCCCCGGGCCTTCGAACAGGTGCTCGAGCGCCTGCTCGCCAAGAACCCCGAGAACCGCTACAAGAGCCCCCGCGAGCTGTACAAGGATCTCAAGCAGCTGCGCCGCGAGCTCGACCGCCAGGGGAAGCTCGACGACCGCCCCGAAGGCCCCGCCCTGCAGCCGGTCACGGTCAAGGACAGCGGGAACTTCGACGACGGCGACATCCTCGATGTGCGCAGCACCCGGACCGGGGTCCCGATCACCGCCACCCCGGCCAGCCGCAGCCGCATGATCGCCTGGTTCCTCGTCACCCTCGTGCTCGTCGGCCTGGCGACGGCCGGCGTGACCGCCTGGACCCAGGCGCGGCCCGCCGCCGACCCCGCCCAGCTGCTCGCCCGGGTCACCTGGAGCGCGCCGATGCCCGCCTGGACCGGCAGCGCGGGCCTGTGGCGCGAGCAGGGCAACGCCGCCTGGGCCCACGAGGCGGCCCCCGAGGCCGGCACCATCGCCCTGACCGGCAAGGGCTACCTCGGCCGCGCCGCCGGCGGCACGATCTGGCGGGTCGAGGGCTGCCTGCTCGACGGCGGCGCGCAGGGGGCAGGGCTGTTCGTCGAGGCCAACGGCGCGCCGTTCGTCGGGCTGCGCTTCCGCAAGCTCGCCGCCGGCACCATCCAGACCTTCGAGGTGTGGCACGAGGACACCGACGGCGTCGGCCTCGCCGCCCTGGTCATCGACAGCGTCGCGATCGGCCCGGAGGGGCTGCCGGTGATGGTGTCGGTCGTCGAGGGCTACGCGATCTTCGAGGTCGGCGGCAAGGTGATCGGCCGCCGCACCCTGCCGGAGCGCGCGACCCGCTTCAGCCTCGCCGTCGACGCCCACGAGAGCGCGTGCAGCGTGTGGCGCGACCTGTCGCTGCGGCTGGGGAAGACCACCGACAGTCCCTGAGGACTTGTGATGTGCGGACGCTTCGTCCAGTTCACGACCGACCCCGAGAAGCTCTACAAGACGCTGAAGATGCAGCGCTCCGCGCAACCCGCGGCGACGCCGCGCTACAACCTCGCGCCGACCCAGGACGCGGCGGTGCTGCGCATCCACGAGCGCGACCAGGAGCGCGCCCTCGAGCCCCTGCGCTGGGGGCTGATCCCGTGGTGGGCCAAGGACAAGAAGATCGGCGCGCGGATGATCAACGCCCGGGCCGAGACCCTCGCGAGCAAATCCGCCTTCAAGGACGCCTTCAAGCGGCGCCGCTGCCTGATCCCCAGCGAGGGCTTCTACGAGTGGAAGAAGCTCGATCCCGGCGCGAAGAAGTCCCCGAAGCAGCCCTACCTGATCCGGCTCAAGGACGGCGAGCCCTTCGTCTTCGCGGGTCTGTGGGACACCTGGCGCGGCCCCGAGGGCACGATCGAGAGCTTCACCATCATCACCGTCGCCGCCAACCAGCTGTGCCTGTCGATCCACAAGCGCATGCCCCTGATCCTGCCCGCCGACGCCCACGACACCTGGCTCGACCCGGAGCTGGAGGAGCTCGAGGTGCTGCAGCGCCTCCTGCTTCCCTTCGACAGCGACGCGATGGAGGCCTACCCGGTCGCGACGCTCGTCAACAGCTACAAGAACGACGTGGCGGCGTGCCTGGAGCCGGCGAAGACGGGTGGCGGTTGAACCCGGGTCGCCTCCGCACGACAGCGCATGACCCCGACAAAGCTTGCCGCCGCGAGGGGATCGCGTATCATCGCGCAGCCTTGCGGCGAAGGAGCGGTCTTGGTCGAGCAGTCGGAATCCCAGACGGAAGAGGTGGCGGTCCCGATCGCCACACGCATCGCGGGCAGCCTCGGGCGCAGCTCGTGGATCCGCCGGATGTTCGACGAGGGCCGCCGCCTGCGCCAGGCCTGGGGCGCGAGCAACGTCTTCGACTTCAGCCTCGGCAGCCCGAACCTCGAGCCGCCCGAGCAGTTCCGCAACGCCCTCGCGCGCCTGGTCGGCGAGAACGCCCCGGGCATGCACCGCTACATGCCGAACGCCGGGCTGACCTCCGCGCGCAACGCCTACGCGCGGACGCTGTCGAAAGAGGCGGGGCTCCGCATCCCCGGCTCCCACGTGCTGCTGACCGTCGGCGCCGCGGGCGGGCTCAACGTCGCGCTGCGGGCGCTGCTCAACCCCGGCGACGAAGTGCTGCTGCTCGCCCCCTACTTCGCCGAGTACGTCTTCTACATCGAGCACGCCGCCGCGCGGCCCGTCGTGGTCTCGACCGACCCCGCGACCTTCCTGCCCGACCCCGCGCGCATCGCCGACGCCCTGACGCCGCGCACCCGGGTCGTGCTGCTCAACAGCCCGAACAACCCGAGCGGGCGGAACTACCCGCGGGCCCTGCTCGAGGAGATCGCCGCGGTCGTCGCCGGCCGGCCGATCTACCTGCTGATGGACGAGCCATACAAGAACGTGCTGTTCACCGGCCACCACGAGAGCCTGCTCGGCGTGCATCCGAACGCGATCGCCGTCGGCTCGCACAGCAAGGACCTCGGGCTCGCCGGCGAGCGCATCGGCTACCTCGCGGTCTCGCCGCGGGCCCCGGGCGCCGCCGAGCTGCTCAACGCGGCGATCTTCTGCCAGCGCACCCTCGGCTTCGTCAACGCCCCGGCGCTGATGCAGCGGGCGACGGCGCTGTGCCAGGACGCCTGCGTCGACCTGAGCCCGTACCGGCGCAACCTCGCCCTGCTCGGCGACCTCTTCCGCGAGCTCGGCCTCGAGCTGACCGAGCCGGAGGGCGGGCTGTTCCTGTTCCCGCGGGCGCCGGGCGGCGACGACCTCGCCCTGTGCACGCACCTGAAGAAGTCCGGCGTGCTGGTCGTGCCGGGACGCGCCTTCGGCATGCCCGGCTACTTCCGCGTCAGCCTCGCGGTCGATGCGGAGATGATCGAGCGCTCGCGGCCGGTCTGGCGGCGCGCCCTCGCCTCCTGGCCCGACGGGCCCTCTTGAGCGGAGGAAGCATGGCCGTCCGTCACACCCGCTTCGGACCCCTCTCCTGCCACCTGGTCGACCGCCTGCCGGACGGCACGCAGCCCGCCCTCAGCCTGGTGCTCTGCCACGGCTTCGGGGCGCCGGGCGACGACCTGGTCCCGCTCGCCGACGCGCTGCTGGCCGATCCGCGCCTGGCAAAGGTGCGCTGCATCTTTCCCGAGGCGCCCCTCAGCCTCGGCGGCATGGGCTTCGGCGCCCGGGCCTGGTGGATGATCGACGTCGGCCGCATCGACCGGGCGATGCGCGAGGGCCGGCTGCTCGAGCTGGTCAACGAGGAACCAGACGGCCTCGCCGCCGCCCGCCGCAAGCTGCGTGCCTGCCTCGAAGCCCTGCTCGCGGCCTCGGGCCACGACTGGGAGCGGCTGGTGCTCGGGGGCTTCTCACAGGGGGCGATGCTGAGCACCGACGTCGCCCTGCGGGCGGAGGAAGCTCCCGCCGGGCTGGCGATCCTGTCCGGCACGGTGCTGTGCGAGAGCCTGTGGAGGAAGCGGGCCGCGCGCCGCGCCGGGATGCCGATCGTGCAGAGCCACGGGCGGGCCGATCCGCTGCTGCCCTTCACCCTCGCCGAGCGGCTGCGCGAGCTGCTGCGGGAAGCGGGGCTGACGGTCGGCTTCCACGCCTTCGGCGGAGGTCACACCATCCCTCCGGAGGTCCTCCCCGCGCTGGCCGATCTGGTCGCGGACCGGCTGGGATGAAGTACGGGCGGGGATGGTCCGAGCCCGCGCGGCTCAAGGACGGCCGCGAGGTGCTGCTGCGCTGCGTGCGGCCGCAGGACAAGGAGCTCCTCGCCCGCGGCTTTCAGGAGCTCTCGCCGCGCTCGCGCTTCCGCCGCTTCCTGACCGCCAAGCCCCACCTGACCCGCCGGGAGCTGCGCTACTTCACCGAGGTCGACTTCGCCGACCACGTCGCGATCGGCGCGGTGTGCGAGGCGGAGGACGCGCCGGACGGCGAGCAGGGCCTCGGCATCGGGCGCTTCGTGCGGCTGCCCGAGAAGCCCGATACGGCCGAGGCCGCCGTCGCCGTGATCGACGCGATGCACCACCGCGGGGTCGGCTCGCTGATCCTGCAGCATCTGGCGGCGGCCGCCTGCGAGCGGGACATCGGCTGGTTCCGCAACGTGCTGTTCGCCGACAACGAGCCGGCGCTGGGGCTCCTGCACCACATGTCCGAAGACCTGAAGGTCGTCTCCCGCGACGGCTCGACGCTGGTCGTCGACCTGCCCCTGCGCGCGCCGACGGGGAGCGACACCTGGGAAGACACCCTGCATTCGATCCAGACCGTGTTCCGGCTGGCGGCGAAGCGGCTGATCCACGTGCTCAGCGGCTGGCACACGATGGGGCAGCCGCCGCCGGGGGCGTAAGGGGCTGGAGGGCTTTCGCCTTCCGTTGTCCCTGAAGCCGGGGAGCTTCCTTCGTCGACGACAAGAGGTGCGTCGCGGATCGCCGT
>JAUIEM010000324.1 GCA_030428695.1 bacterium | reverse complement strand
CGCCTCGTTCCAGCGTCCGGGCTCGGTGCGGTCGAGGAGCCGGTCGGCGGCGGCGCGGATCGCCTTGCGGCCGGGGCCGCGGGTCGGGTCGCGGTCTTCCCCCTCGAGGCGCGCGAGCACCCGGATCACGTTGCCGTCGACCGCCGCGTGGGGCAGGCCGTAGGCGAGGGAGAGCACGGCCGCGGCGGTGTACTCCCCGACCCCGGGCAGGGCGAGGGCCTCGCGGTGGCTGCGGGGGAAGCTCCCGCCGCCGGCGACGACCGCCCGCGCGCCCTTGAGCAGGTAGCGCGCGCGGCGGTAGTAGCCGAGGCCGGACCAGGCCGCGAGCACCTCCTGCTCGTCGGCGGCGGCGAGGGCGGCGAGGCTGGGGAAGCGAGCGAGGAAGCGCTCGTAGTAGGGGATGACGACCTCGACCCGGGTCTGCTGCAGCATCACCTCGGAGACCCACACCCGGTACGGCGTGCGGTCCTCCCGCCAGGGCAGGCTGCGGCGCGCGCCCTCGAACCAGCACAGGAGCGCGTCGCGCAGGCGCCGGTCGCGGCTCACTGGACCTCTTCTTCGTCCTGGCCGCCGCAGGGGATGAGGATGGTCGTCGTGTACTCGCGGACCCGCTCGGGGTCGGTGTCCTCGGGGATCGCCTCGGCGTCGACCAGGCGCACGTACACCTTGACGAGGACGGGCAGCCGGTCGATCGCGCTCCACTCCTCGAGCCAGCCGCCGTCGGCGTTCTGGTACTCGGCCTTGAACTCGAGGATGCGATCGTACACCTCGAAGCCGCTGCCGCCGGCGAAGGGCTCGTCGTCGACCGGCGACTGGACGCGCCGGTAGAGGGTGTAGAAGTTCTCGCTGTCCTCGGTCTTCTTGAGGATGTAGCTGATCTCGGTCGTGCTGTAGCGCTGGCCCGTATCGGGATCCTCGGGGCCGAGGCGGCTGGTGATGAAGTGCATCTCCGGCTCGTCGCCCGACTTGGCGAAGAATCCGCTCTCCCGCTGGTAGATGTAGCAGGCCTCGAGGTCGGCGGTGATCGCGTTGAGGATGCCGGCGGCGTACTTGGTCGCCTGGCTGCGCTCGGTGATCCGCTTCTCGGCGTCGATGATCCCGATCACCACGCCGCCGAGCAGGGCGAAGACCAGGGCGCTGAGCGCGACCGCGAGCAGAACCTCGAGCAGGGTGAAGCCGCGCCTCATCGCAGGGGCGCCCGGTAGGTGGTCAGCGCGAGCGCTTCCTTTTCCTCTTCTTCCTCTCCCTGGGTGTCGAGGACAGGGAACTCGACGGTCAGCTTGAGCTCGATCGCCTGCTGGCTGCCGACCTCGACGCCGGCTTCTTCGAGGCTCCAGCTGATCTCGGGGAAGTCTTCGAATTCGCCGGAAGAGCCGGTCTCCTCGCCGACCAGGATCTCGCTGAGCTTGCTCTGGGCGAGGTTCTTGGCGGTGCGGCGACGGACGGTGTTGGAGGAACGGATGATCTCGTTGCTGACCCCGCCGTAGACCGCGAGCAGCGAGACCGCGATGATCGCGACCGCGATCATCACCTCGATCAGGAAGGCTCCCCGGCGGTGGCTCATTCGAGCTCCTTGAACTCCTGCTCGCCCCGCGCGATCGACGCCGAGCCGAGGATCGCGTTGAAGCGGATCGAGCGGATCTCTTCTTCGAGGTCCGTCCGTTGGACGATGACGATGTGGCTGCCGTCGGTGCCCTTCGGCGACATCACGATCTCGATCTCCCCGCTGTCCTCGGCGTCGCCCCCCGGCAGCTGCACACTGACCATCTCGACGTCCGCGCGCAGGTCGTGCTTGTCGCCGAGGATCTCGAACTCGAGCGGCTGCCCGGGCTCCTGCTGGTCGTCAGGCAGCGGGATCTCGATCCAGAACTGCTGCTCGTCGAGGTCGTACATCATCTTGTACGGCTTGCCGCGCCCGATCGCGCCGCTGTGGGCCCAGTCGATCGTCGCGCCGAGCTCGCGGAGCTGGGCCTGGAAGCGGTATTTCGGGGACATGCCGTCGAGGTTGACCGCCGCGTAGGCGGCGATCAGACCGATGATCAGGATGACCATCAACAGCTCGACCAGCGTGAATGCGCGCGTCACAGCCTATCCTCCTCAGAGATGACGCCGCGGCGCGATCGGTGGTTCAGTTGCGAGCCGGGTACAGCCAGATGTCCTCGTCCTCGCCCTCGCCGCCGTCCTGGTTGTCGCCGCCGTAGCTGCAGACGTTGAAGCGCTTGTTGCCGACCGGGTCGGACTCGAAGAACTGGTACTCGTTGCCCCAGGGATCCTCGGGCATCTCTTCGAGGTAGCCCTCGCCCTCGCTGATCGCGCCCCAGCCCTCGACGCCGGGATCCTCGACCAGATCGCGCAGCTCGCGGGGATACTCGTGGGTGTCTTCCTTGTAGAAGAAGATCGCCTTCTTGATCTGCTCGAGGTCGGCCTCGGCCTTCGAGCGCCGGGCCTTGACGGTCGCGCCACCGAGGTTGAGGGCGACGATCGTCGCCAGCAGGCCGATGATCGCGACGACCACCATCAGCTCGACCAGGGAGAAGGCGCGCCGCGCGCGCTGGGAAATAGACATGTTGGACTCCTACAGCTTGCCGAAGTTCTGGACCAGGGGCAGGATCACCGCCAGCACGATGAAGGCGACCACCCCGGCCATGACCACGATAATGATCGGCTCGATCATCGCGGTGAGTTTCTGCGTCGTGACCTCGATCTCTTCCTCGTAGACCTCGCTGACGTTGCTCAGCATGTTCTCGAGCTGACCGGTCTGCTCGCCGATCGCGATCATGTATCCGACCACCGGAGGGAACATACCGCTCTTTTTCAGCGGCGTCGAGATGTCGGTTCCCTCGACGATGCGATCGTGGATCTCATCGATCGTGCGCGCCATCACCGCGTTGTCGACGATGTCGCGCAGGATCTTCAGGCACTGCAGCGCGGGGATACCGCTGTTGAGCAGCGTCGAGAAGGTGATCGCGAAGCGCGAGACCACCTGCTTACGGAACAGGTCGCCGAACAAGGGCAGCTTCAGCTTCGTCGAGTCGATCCAGAAGCGCCCCTTCTCGGTCTTCGAGAAGGAGTAGAACGACAGCGCCGAGAAGACGAACACGGCGAGCATCGCCCACCAGTACTGGACGACGAAGTCGGAGCTGGCCTTGAGGATCTGCGTCGGCACCGGCAGCGCCTGCTCTTCGTTGCCCTGCTTCTCGAGGACGACCAGGATGCGGGGGACGACGAAGGAGACGAGGAAGATCACCACCCCGAAGCCGATGAAGGACATCAGGGCCGGATAGGCGAGGGCCGCCGCGACCTTGTTCTTGACGCGCTGCTGGGCCTGCAGGAAGCGGCCGGTGCGCTCGAGGATCGCGTCGAGCGTACCCGATGCCTCGCCGGCGCGGATCATGTTGACGTACAGGTCGTTGAACATGTGCGGGTGGCGGGCGAGGCTGTCCGCGAAGGTCAGGCCCGAGGAGATATCCTCCTTGACCTGCCGCAGCACCAGCTCGACGTTCTTGTTCGTCGCCTGCCCGACCAACGCGTTCAATCCGTCGTTCAGCTGGATCCCGGCCTTGAGCAGCGTCGCCATCTGCAGGGTGAAGGCGACGACCTGGTCGCGGTACGAGCGCTTGATCTTCGGCAGCTTGAGGCTGAAGCTCGCCCCGCCCTTGCCGCTTGAGCTGCTTTTGCTGGCCGGGGCGCGGTCGCGCACCGCGTTCATCTTGACGACGTGGATCTTGCGCAGACGCAGCTTCTCCCGCGCGTCCTTGGCGGTGTCCGCGTCGACGATGCCGGTGGTCTGGCCACCCTTCTCCGTCAGCGCCACGTACTCGAAGACCGGCATGCAAGCTCCCCTGCGCTCAGGCCAGGTCGGCCTGGGTCACGCGCAGCACCTCCTCGATCGTCGTCTGGCCCGTCAACACCTTCAGGGCCCCGTCCATCCGCATCGAGCCGACGCCCCGCTCGATCGCCGCCGACTTGATCTTCGAGGCGCCGACACGGTCGATGATCTGCTTGCGCACCTCGTCGCCGATCGGCAGCATCTCGTAGATCGCGGTCCGCTTCTGGTAGCCGGTGTTAAGGCAGGCATCGCAGCCCATGCCCACCCACAGCACGCCCTCGTCGAGGTCCTCGCCGGAGAGGTTGATCTCCGCCAGCTCGGGGTCGGTCGGCTCGTATTCCGACTTGCACTCCGGGCAGATCAGGCGCACCAGGCGCTGCGCGATCACGGCGATCAGCGAGCTGGCGACCAGGTACGGCTCGATGCCGATGTCGAGCAGACGCGTCACGGCGCTCGCGGCGTCGTTGGTGTGCAGGGTCGAGAACACGAGGTGGCCGGTCAGGGCGGCCTGGATGGCGATGCGCGCGGTCTCGACATCGCGGATCTCACCGACCATCATCACGTCCGGGTCCTGACGCAGCAGGGAGCGCAGCCCTGCGGCGAAGGTCAGGCCCTTCTTGTTGCTGACCTGGATCTGCGAGACCGCCGGGAGCTGGTACTCGATCGGATCCTCGATCGTGATGATGTTCTTCTCCTGGCTGTTCATGCGGGTCAGCGTCGCGTAAAGCGTCGTCGTCTTCCCGGAGCCCGTCGGACCGGTGACCAGCACGATGCCGTGGCTGTACCCGATCACGTGGTTGATCAGCCGGAAGTGCTCGTCGGACAACCCGATCTCTTCCAGCGAGAAGACCTTCTGGGTCTTGTCGAGCAGACGGAAGACGATGCGCTCGCCGTAGGCGGTCGGCACGCTCGAGATACGAAGGTCGACCTCGCCGTCGCCGACGCGTACCGCGGCGCGGCCGTCCTGCGGCAGGCGGCGCTCGGCGATGTCCATCTTCCCCATCACCTTGACGCGGCTGATCATCGCGTCCTGCACCTTCTTGGGGATCGTCTTCATGTTGTACAGGATGCCGTCGATGCGGAAGCGCACGACGACCGAGTCGTTGAACGGCTGCAGGTGGATGTCCGACGCGCGGGTCTTGATCGCCTCGAAGATGATGCTGTTCAACAGGCGGATGATCGGCGCCTTGTTGGCGATGTCGAGGACGTCCTCCGCTTCCTCTTCGACCTCGACCGCCATCAGCATGTCGTCTTCTTCGATGCCCTCGAGCATCTCGTCGACGCCGTCGGCGCTGCGCTGGTAGCCGCGGTTGATCAGCTCGGTGATCTCGGACTTGGTCGCGAGCACCGGCTCGATCTCGGCAGAGAGCATGCTCGACAGGTCGTCCATCGGGTAGACGTCGAGCGGGTCGCAGGTCGCGACGACGTAGAGGCCGGGGGAGGACTTGATCGCGACCAGGTTGTGGCTGCGGGCGACCTGGGCGGGGACGTTGGTGACGAACTCCTTCGGGACGTGGAAGTCCTTGAGGCTCGGGTAGAACGGGACTCCGGAGATCTTGTGGTAGACGCGCAGGAAGTCGAGCTCGTTGACCAGCCCCTTCTCGCGCAGGATGCGGCCGATGGAGTGGCCGGTCTCGTACTCTTCGTTCAGGCACTCCTCGACGCGCTCCTTGTCGAGCAGACCGCGCTTCATCAGGACCTTGAAGAGCCGATGTTTGATCATGGGAAACCTCGGGGAATGCCAGCCAGAGCCTAGCATCCACCCCCTGTGGCGACAAGGGTTGTCCCCCTTGGAACGGTCGGCGTCGCCAAAGGTTCAGGCGGCTTGATAAACGGCGTTCTTCTCGCGTAGTCTTCGGGCAGAACCCCTGCCTCCGGAGCCCGTTTCATGGTCCTTCGAACGCTCTCGCTGCTCCTCCTCTTCGCGCTGTCCGTCTGCGGCCAGGAGGGCGCGCGCACCGTCACCATCCTGCAGCTCAACGACGTGTACGAGATCTCCCCGCTGGAAGGCGGTCGCGTCGGCGGTCTGGCGCGGGTCGCCAGCCTGCGCGCGCGCCTGCTCGAGGAGGATCGGAACACGCTCACCGTGCTCGCCGGGGACTTCCTCAGCCCGTCGGTGATCGGCACCCTGCGCGATGCCGACGGCGAGCGCATCCGCGGCGCGCAGATGGTCGACGTGCTCAACCACGTCGGGCTCGACCTCGTCACCTTCGGCAACCACGAGTTCGACTACGGCGAGCAGGCCCTGCTCGACCGGCTCTCGGAGTCGCGCTTCGGCTGGCTGAGCGCAAACGTGCTGCACCGCAGTGACGGCGCGGTCGCAGCCTTTCGGGACGGCTCCGGGGCGCCGGTTCCGACCGCCCTGATCCAGACCCTCGAGACCGCGAACGGGCCGCTGCGCATCGGCTGGATCGGCGTGACGCTGCCCGCCAACAAGGTCGACTGGGTCGTCTACCTCGACATGTACGCGGCCGCCGAAGCGGCCTACGAGGCGATCGCCGACGACTGCGATCTGGTGTTCGGCCTCACCCACCTCGACATGGACCAGGACATCGAGCTCGCGCGCCGGATCCCCGGCCTCGCCCTGATCCTCGGCGGTCACGAGCACACCAACCGGGTCGCGCGGGTCGGCGACTGCCTGGTCGCGAAGGCGGACGCCAACGCGAAGACCGCGTACGTGCACCGCATCGCTTTCGACCCCGCGACCGGGGCGAGCGAGGTGTCGTCGGAGCTGCTCCCGATCGACTCCAATCTGCCCTCCGACCCGGCCGTCCAGTCGGTGATCGACGGCTGGGAGAAGGTCGCCGACGAGGCCTTCGCGCGCATGGGGGTCGATCCCGACGAGATCGTCGGCCGCACCATGGTGCCCCTCGATGCCCGCGAGGTCACCCTGCGTTACAGTGCGACGAACCTCGGCCAGCACGTCGCCCGGGCGATCCTGCGCGCGGCGCCCAACGCCACGGCCGCGTTCGTCAACAGCGGGGCCATCCGGCTCGACGACCAGCTGCTCGGGGACATCCGCCAGTACGACATCCTGCGCACCCTGCCCTTCGGCGGCACCGTGGTGACGGCGGAGATGTCCGGGACGCTGCTGGTCCGCACCCTCGAGACGGCGCACGTCGAGAACTACGGGCTCGGCGGCTTCCCCCAACTCGCCAACCTGCGGCGCACCGACAGCGGCTGGCTGCTCGGCGGGGAGCCGATCGATCCGGCGCAGAGCTACACGGTCGCGACGCTCGAGTTCCTGATGCAGGGTCGCGAGTCGAACCTGGAGTTCCTCGCCGGCCAACCCTACACACCGGTGCCCGAGGACCGGAGGGACATCCGCACCGCGGTCAGCGAGTACTTCGCGGACGGCGGTCTGGACGAGCCCCTTGAGTAGCAGGTCTGGCCCGCCACCGGTCGGCGGGCTGCTCGTGACGTTGCGTCACCGCGCGTCGCGTTTCGCCATCGTCGCCTGTGCCGTCGCGCTCGTCGCGGTCGTCCTCAGCATCGCGTGCATGCTGTTCGCGAACAGCGTGGCGCCCCGTCGGGCCTGGCGGAATCCCGAGCCCGCCTACCTCTTGCAGATCGCGCCAGCGGTCTGTGCGGCCGGCGCCTTCTTCGTCGCCTTCGCCGCCATGGCCATCGCGTGGGTGACCGGCGCCGAGGCCCTGACGGTGACCCTGCGCTCCCTGCGCTCCCTCGGTGGCGCGCTGCGCGACGGCAGCGGCGGGAGCCATCCGGACACCCTGGCCCACAAGCTGTTGCGCGACGGCCTGCGCGGCCAGGCCTGGGTGTACGCAGCCCGTGGAGCGCTCGCGCTGAGCATCCCGTTCGGCTTCGTCGCTATGTGGGCGCCGACCAGCGAGGCGCCGAACAAGCTCGGCACACTCCTCTCTCCGGAGTCCCTCGAGATTCTGCAGCGGGCGGCCCTCGGGCTGCCCGTCCTCGGTGCGCTCGTGCTGTTCGGCTGGCTTCCCCTGCCCTGGATCGCCACCCGCGACCTGCTCGCCGCGCTGACCCGTCACGGCGACGTGCGGCGACGGCTCACGGACTCCGGCGCGGCGGGCGGCGGAGGGCTGCAGCTCGAGGTGCAGATGCGCCCGCGCTGGGAGGGCCGCATGCGCAACGTGCTCGCGTTATGCATGGCGCTGGGGCTGGCGGTGCCGGTGGGCCTGGTCCTCTTCGACCTGCTCGGCATGCGGACCCTGGAGCTGCGGGCGTTCGCCACGCTGGCCGGGGTGTTCTTCCTGCTCGCCTGCGTAGGCGTCACCGTCTTCGGCGACCTGTGCGTGACCCGCATTCTCGACGCTCTCACGCAGCTCGCGCACCAGTCCGTCAGCCTCTTGAACTTCGTGTCGAGCGGCCGCGGCGGCCTCGCCGGCCGGACGACCACGCTCGGGGTCGCGTTCGCCACCAGCGCGCTCTCATCGCTCACGATGCTGTTCGCCGGAGCCTGTGTTGCGGTCGCCGTGGCGATCCCCCTGGCCTATGAGGGCGGGCCGGCCCTCGCGTCCGCGGCCTACTGCCTGCTGCTCGCGCCGGTCGTGCTCTGCTACGGGATGCTGCTGTCCGCCTACGGAAGAGTGCTCGACCTCGCGCTGCGCCATGCCCGGGAGGTCTGGATCGAGATCGACAAGCGCGGCGACCGCGGACACTCCAGTCAGCCCGGACAGGCCCGCTCCGCCCCTCCCGCCCCCAAGCGACCGGCCACCCACCGCCTGCGCCCGCCCCCCGGCTCGGTGGGAGCGCGCGAAGAGCGCTGACGGCCGCTTCCTACACCTGTCCCGTCTTCGCTACAGCTCCCTCCTGGGGCGCTGGCGCGAACGCCTGGGCGTGGGCCGCGCGGCCAGGCCTGCGGGCACGGAACGGAGATTGCACACGGCCCTGACGAGGAGGGCCGCGATGCGTGACTACCGGAAGGAGCTGAAGGACCTGCGAGACGCCGCCGGCGCTGAGCTCAAGAGCATGGCGCGAGCGATCGCGAAGTACATCGCCGAGGTCCCGGGCAAGCTGAAGACTCTGGGCAGCTTCACCCGCAAGTCCGCCTTGAAGCGCGTCTTTACTGACCTCGCCTGCGTCGTCGACTTTCATCGCCGACGGATCAAGGAGCTCCAGACCCGGCTGGACAAGCTGATCGGCACTGTCGAACAGGAGCGGGCGGGTGCGAAGACGACGACGAGCCAGCGTCACGACCTGCGACGCATCGAGGCCGCAGCCACGACACTCCGCAAGTGGCTCGAACGCGAGGCGGCGCAGCTGACCCGCCGGGCGCCCGTGTACCTGCGCGACTACCTGTCGTCGCGCCGCGTGCCCGAGGAGCTCAGCGGCACTCCCCAGCGGACCCGGCCGCCGCCGTCGAGCGTGCCCCTCTTCGGGTCGATGTGGAACGGGGGTGTACACTCCGTCGCCCGCACGCTGCGCAAGGAGACCTCGAAGGAGCAGCTGCGCAAGCGCTTGCGGCCGCTGATCGACAGGCTCGTCGCCCGCCTCGCCAAGACACGCGAGGCCCATCTGGGCGCAGAGGAACAGAGGCTGCTCGCGAGCCAGGTCACTCGCTACGTGATCGATTGCGGCATCTCGGTGAAGGCGCTCAGGCTCGCCACAGAGCTGGTCGACGACATCTGCACGTTCAGCTACGAGAAGTTGATGTTCGCCGACGAGGCCGCGCAGCTCGAGAAGTTCGTCGTACGGGTCGGGGGCCTCCACCCGGGGGAGGATGTGATCATCAAGGCCGCCCTGGCCCAGCGCTACAGCGACCTCGAGACGAGGCGCTCCCTGCTCAAGATCAAGTGGGACTTCGACGGCAAGCTCCGGCCGGTCTTCAACTCGAAGCTGCTGTTCCTGAAGAGCGCGACGGGTGAGGCGGGCTTCCGGCTCGAGAAGAAGCACTTCCGGACCCGGGTCTTCACGCGCCTGACCTGGAACAAGCCGCTGGTCAAGGGGGCCTCCCTCGATCTGACCGGGGGCGCGGAGATCCGCTGGGACGGGATCGAGGCCTCGGTCAAGGGCACGGTCTACGTGCACGACCTGTACATCAACCCGCGCCTCGGTCGCGTCGCGGACATCGAGGTCAAGGCCGGCTACTCCGGAAGCACCGTCAAAGCGGGCCTGTCCGGCCGCTTCCGCGTCCCGCTCGACGGCAAGTGGAGCCACGACAAGAGCAAGGCCGACCTCGCGCTGCAGGCGTACATGCAGGTGGTGCTGCGCGAGGGGATGTCGCTCAACGCGACGGCCGAGAGCCAGCTGTTTCGCAAGGAGCGCGACCGTTGGAGTGTCGCTCTGTTCCTCAAGGTCGACTTCTGAGTCGGGAACGGGCGCGGGCTCGGGTGCGGGTACCGGGCTGGAGGTCGGAATCGGTATCGGAATCGGATTCGGAATCGGAATCGGGTCGGATCGGAGTCCGGTTGATGCACACGGGCTGAGGCTGCCTTGCGGCTGGACAGGCGTAGAGCCAGCGCGTACGGTCGACACGGGCTGACCGTCTCGGTGCCGGCATGCTTCGGATCCTGCTCCCCGTCCACCGCCTCGCCGCCTACGGAGGCGAGCTCTGCCGTGGGGCGTGCACGGTGGTTGGGCTGTTGGCGGCCCTCGCCTTTCTCGCCCATCCCGACGTCCCGCTCGGCGACCCCTGGTTCTGGCTGCACGCGGGGCTCGGCGTCGTGGCCGCGACGGCGCTCGGCTGGTTCACGGGCGCCTTCTTTCTGTGGCGCCTGGTCGGCCAGATCTGCGTCGCCGTCCAGGGCTGGCCCTTCCGGATCGACGACCGGGTGCTCGTCCTGCGCGGCCCCTACGCAGACAAGACGCTGCGGGTGTGCGGCGTGTGGCTGGAACGGGGGCAGTGTCTGGTCGAGCTGCCGCCCGGCGAGAAGCTGCCGGAAGCCCCGGCGGCAGGGCAGGCCGAAGACTGGCCGGCAGAGGTGATTCCGCCGCTGGACAGCGACGGCACGTGGCCTGTTTCGATCGTCCTGCCCGCCTGGTGGGCGGTGCGGGTCGCCCGGGTAGCGCGGCCGTCGGACCGCACGGCCCGTGAGAACTGCGTCGCGGTGCTGCTCGCCCTCCTCGCGCTGCTCGGGGGCGTGCTGGCGGTCTTCTGGGATTTCTGGGACCTCTACTGAGCCCGGTGAGTCACCTGGCGCAGCGAACCGGGATCAACCGGGCTGGGCCAACAAATGCACAGAGGCGGGCCGACGCCCGCCTCCGGTTCCATGCCGGTCTGGTCGGCTCAGTCGTCCTTGCGGACCGGCGCGACGGAACCTTCCTCGTCCTTGACCCAGCCGAAGTACACCAGCTGTGCCGCGTCGCCGAGGCGACGCTTGTCGGTCTTGAGGATGCGCAGGAAGCCACCGGGCCGCGAGCCGTAGCGGTCCTTCACGTCCGCGAAGAGCTTGGACACCGTGTCCTTGTGGCGCAGGATCGAGATCGCGCGCCGGCGGTGGTGCAGCGTGCCCTTCTTGGCCAGGGTCACGCACTTCTCGGCGAGGGAGCGCACTTCCTGGGCCTTCTGCTTGGTCGTGAAGATGTACTCCTTCTCCGTCCCGAAGCGCTCGACGAGGCTGCGCACCATGTTGCGGTACATGGCCTTGCGGTGGGCGGGAGTGCGGCCGAGGTGACGGCCTCTCTTACGATGTCGCATCGTTCTTCTCTCCGTCGCCTCAGCCGGTCGTGTTCGGGACCGCCGAGACTTCCATATCGAGGGCGAGGTTCATCTTCGCCAGTTTCTGTTTGATTTCACGCAGCGTGGTCTTGCCGAAGTTGCGCACCTTGAGGAGATCGGTCTCCTTCCGCGCGATCAGCTGACCGATGGTCTGGATCTCGATGGTCTCGAGGCAG
>JAUIEM010000323.1 GCA_030428695.1 bacterium | reverse complement strand
GACGCTTGCCGCTCGCCGCCCCGGAGGCCAGGTCGCGCGGCGACTCGATCTCGTGGTGGAAGCCGTAGAAGTCGATGCCTTCGCGGCCGGACTTGAGGGTGGTGGACGGGAAGTCGCCCTGGACGTCCCCCCTGATCTGGATCAAGCCGTCGAGCGCCATGTCAATATCCCCCTTGATGCGCCCAGAGCCGGGCGAGTTTGCAGTGTGAACAGTCTTCGGGCGCGACGGGCTCGGGGAACATGTCCGTTCCCTTCAGGACGCCGGTCCAGGCCCAGCTCGAGCCGAGTGAGGCCATCGTGCAGGTGCAGTGCTCCTCCGCCGGGACCTTGCCGCCGGGGCTCGGGCTCGTGTCGAAGTCGCTGATCTTGATGCCGGTCTTGCGACCGCTGCGGAAGCTGCCGCCCGAGCCGTAGCTGGCGATGATCTCGTGGTCGCTCATCCGAGCTGCTCCTTCACTTCCTTGAGCTGGTGGATGTCGACCCCGTCTTCCTTCTGCTTGAACAGCGGCGGGGTCGCGAAGGCACGGCGCACGAAGTGGATCTTGTACTGGCCGGGCGGGACCTCTTCGACCTTCGCGTAGCCCTTCTCGTCGACGACGCCCCAGCGCTCCTCGCCGTCGGGCTGGATCAGGCAGAAGTCGATGTTCTGGACCGGGCGGCCCTTCGAGCTCTTGACCTCGATCTCGACGAAGTCCTCGAAGTTCAGCAGCTCGGACTTGCACTCCTCTTTGACGACCTTGCACAGGAAGTAGTACTCGGGCTTGGTGTACTTGTTGTCCGTTCCCTCTTCGTCCTCGTCGTCGGTGTAGACGTAGTCCCAGTCGGCCCAGGCCTGGCCGTTCTCGACCTTGCCCTCGACGGTCGCGACCGGATCGTCCTCGGAGTCGACGTCGTACTCGAAGATCTCGAAGCTCGCCTTCTTGGTGAAGCGGAAGCCCTCGACATCGACGAGCATCTTCAGCGTGCGACCGGTGCGCGCGGTCTCGAGCACCTCGCCGCTGTCGCGGTCGGTCCAGCGGGGGTTGCTCAGGGTGCCCTTGTCGGAGAGGACGAGCTTGTTCAAGCCCCCCGCGCGGATCTTGACCCCGCGCCGGACCGTATCGGGCCCATGACGCTTGGTCGGGAACTTGTCGGGTTCGGCCATCGCACATCCTCCAGCTTGTGCTGGAAATTCTACCGAGTGAAGTGCGGCGAGCCTACTGCCCCGCTCCGGCCTTCTAGAAGAAGCCGTGGCGCTTGCGGAACGCGACCTCCTGCTGGGCGAGCTCGCCCGCGGACACGCCGCAGGCCGTCGCGAGCGCCTCGAGCTCCGCACGCGCGGCGGCGTCGCAGCTGCCGCTCCGCCAGACCTGCCCGAGCACCCGCTCGATCACCTGCTGCGCGGCGAGGCGGCGCAGCTCGGCGACCTTGTCGCGGCCGAAGCCGAGGCCCGTGCCGATGGCGTCGAGGCGCGTGAGCTCCTCGGCGCTCAGCTCCTCGTCCGCGAGCGCGAGGGAGCAGGCCAGGAGCAGGATCGAGGGCCGGGCCTGCGCCGAGGTCCCGCCGAGCTCAGCGGCGCTCAGCGCGGGCTTCGCGGCGAGCTGACGCACGTCCTGGCCGGGCAGCAGCTGGTCGAGCAGCGCCAGCTCCCGGGGCTCGAGCGTCCCGTCCGCGCGGGCGACCTCGACGAGCACCCGCGCGAGGATCGCCCGGTCCCAGCCCTCGCTGATCGGGTGGGCGGCGAGCAGCTGATCGTAGGCGCTCTGGCTGGCGGCGACGGCGCCGCTCGCGACCCAGGCGCCGCTCTCCGGGTCCTTGGCGAACTGGGCGCGCACGCGCTCGAAGGCGGCGACGATCCCGCGTTGGACATCCGCCTTCGAGAACGCGAGTCTGGCCTCGACGCCGCGCTGCGCCTCGTAGGTGGCGGAGCGCGCGACCTGCCCGGCCATGCCGTGGCCGAACAGGCTCCCGAGCGCGCGGGTCAGCATGTTGCGCGCGGCGTGCATGAAGCTGCGCTTGACCGAGTCCTTCATGCGCTGACCGGCGCTGTTGTCCTTGCGCAGCGAGGCGCTGGACTCGACCGAGCGGCCGCTCTTCGGGCAGGTGAAGGTCACGTGCACCTGGCGCTGCCGCACGGTCTGCTGGGCGACAAGGGGCGCGATGTCCTCGTACTCGACTTCCATCTCTTCCTCCTCGGGAGCTCCGATTTCGTTCGACGACGATACCCGTCCCCGCCGCGCCGCGCCAGCCGCAGCCGCCCGGGGCGCGTGTGCGAAGCGTGCAGCAGGGCCGCGGGCCGGAGCGCTACAGCTGGTCCCAGGAGACGGACTGCAGGCCCTCGCGCCGGGCGACCTCGGGATAGTGACGGCCGACGTAGCAGCCGACGAGGTAGGCGAAGCTGAGCTGGGCCCAGGGCAGAGTGACGACCATGCCGATGTAGCAGGTGAACAGGCCGACCATGCCCGCGACGAAGTTGAAGGCCATGCCGATCACGACCAGCACGATATAGTCGCCGAAGCGGGCGGAGACATGGCGGAACAGGGCCTTGAGGCGGAAGCCGGAGAGCACGCTGCCGGTCGCGATGAACTCGAGCAGGATCGCCGGCTGGACCGCGTTGTAGGCGAGGCCGAGCGCGAGACAGGCGAGGTAGACGACCATCATCGACATCACCGCGAGGGCCTCGCCGGCCCCTCCACCGACGCCGAAGCCGATCGCGACCACGCCGGCGCCGATCAGGACCATGCCGAAGATCAGCGCGAAGATCGGCAGCGTCATCGCGACGATGTAGCGGAACCCCTCGCCGATCAGCGAGAGAAGGTCCCTGAGCTCGGGCAGCGGCGAGGAGGGGTTGACCATCGCCTGGCGGGTCACCCGCATGCGGTAGCCTTCAAAGATCAGAAAGGGGACGATCAGCGCGGAGCCGAACATCATCAGGCCGCAGACCAGCAGCTTGACGAACCACCCCTCCTGCTCGACGATCCAGCGGAAGGACTGCTCCGTCGGCTCGCGCCCGCTCGGCCGGGGTCCGGCCTCCGGGCAGTCGACGCAGACGCGGCTGCCCGGGTGCAGACAGGCGGGGCAGCACAGCCGGTCGCAGCGCACGCAGATGCCGACTGAGTCCCGGCCGTGGGGCTCGCAGGGCGGGTTCCGCGTCAGGTCTTCCACCGTCAGCCCGCCAGGGCGTGGAACACGCGGCTGACCGGCTGCAGCGCGAGCTCATCGCGCACGAAGCGGCCGACCCCGAGCAGGCGCTGGAGGTCGACGCCGGTGTCGATCCCCATGCCGTCGAGCATGTACACGACGTCCTCGGTCGCGACGTTGCCCGAGGCCGAGCGGGCGTAGGGGCAGCCGCCGAGCCCGGTGACCGAGGAGTCGACGACCGACAGGCCGAGCTCGAGCACCGCGAGGATGTTCGCCAGGGCCTGGCCGTAGGTGTCGTGGAAGTGCGCCGCGAGCCGGTCGATGCCGACCACCTCGGCGACGGCGGACACCATGCGCTGCGCCTTCGCCGGCGTGCCGACGCCGATCGTGTCGCCGAGGGAGATCTCGTAGCAGCCCATCCCGTCGAGGGCCTCGACCACCCGCACGACCGCGTCGACGGCGACCTCGCCCTCGTAGGGACAGCCGAGCACACAGGAGATGTAGCCCCGCACCCGGATGCCCTCGTCGCGGGCGGCGGAGCAGACCTTCTCCAAACGCTCGAAGCTCTCCTCGACCAGACAGTTCGTGTTCTTCATCGAGAAGGTGTCCGAGGCCGCCGCGAACACCGCGATCTCGGTCGCCCCCGCCTCGCACGCGGCCTGGAAGCCCTTGAGATTCGGCACCAGGCAGCTGTAGACCACGCCCTCGCGGCGGGCGATGCCGGACATCACCTCGCGGCAGTCGGCCATCTGCGGCACCCAGCGCGGCGAGACGAAGCTGGTCGCCTCGACGACCGGCAGGCCGCTGTCGGCGAGCCGGTGGATCAGCTCGAGCTTCTGGGCGGTCGGGATGAAGGTCTTGAGGTTCTGCAGGCCGTCCCGGGGCGAGACCTCGACGATCTTGACGCGATCGGGGAGCGCCATCTCAGCCCTCGGCCGGAGCGAAGGCGACGAGGATGGTGCCCTCGTCGACCAGCGCGCCGGTGGTGTAGGGCACGTTTTCGACGACGCCGTCGGCGGGGGCGCGGACGGTGTGTTCCATCTTCATCGCCTCGAGAATCAGGAGCGCCTGGCCCCGCTGCACCTCGGCACCGGCCTCGACCAGCACCTCGATGATGCGTCCGGGCATCGGCGCCGTCAAGGACCCGCCCGCGTCCGCCGCCCCCTGCTCGAGGGCGGCGAGGGGATCGGCGAGGGTCAGCCGGGCGACGTGGTGGTGCAGCAGCACGGTCAGCTCCCGGCCCTGGGCGACCACGGTCGCCCGTCGCTGGGCTCCGTCGAGGCTGAAGACCAGGCCGTCGCCCTCGAGCTCGGCGCTCGCCTCGCGCCGGCCGCCGGGCAGCTCGAGCAGGTAGCGGCCGCCGCCGCGGTAGACGACCGTCACCTCCTGGTCGCCCTCGAACTGCAGGGTCTCCCGCGCCTCGTCGTTCAGCCGCCAGCCCTCGGCCGCGGCCCAGGGCGAGAAGCGGTCGGCCCCGGCCGAGGCTGCCGCGAGCGCCTCCTCGCGCCGCTGGAGCAACAGGAACAGGCTCGCCGCCGCGAGCTGCACGTCGTCCGGCGCGCTCTCCTCGGGCAGGAGATCGCTCCGATAGCGGGCGATGAAGCCGGTGTCGACGCCGCCGGCGGCGAAGGCCTCGTGGCTCGCGACCGCGTACAGGAAGGCGAGGTTGGTGCTCAGCCCCGCCAGGCGCGTCCGGTCGAGGGCGCGCCGCAGGCGCCGGAGGGCGAGCTCGCGGGTCTCGTCCCAGACGACCAGCTTCGCGATCATCGGGTCGTAGTGCACGCTGATCTCGTCGCCCTCGCGGACCCCGGTCTCGACCCGCAGGTGCGGCGAGGGCTCGGGCCAGCGCAGCAGGTGCAGGCGGCCGGTGGCGGGCAGGAAGTCGCGGCCGGGATCTTCGGCGTACAGCCGCACCTCGAGGGCGTGCCCGGCCAGCACGAGCTCGTCCTGGCCCAGCGGCAGGGGCTCGCCGGCGGCGACCCGCAGCTGCCACGCGACGAGATCCTGGCCGGTCACCATCTCGGTCACCGGATGCTCGACCTGCAGCCGCGTGTTCATCTCCATGAAGTAGAAGTTCTCGTCGCGGTCGGCGATGAACTCGACGGTGCCGGCGCTCCGGTAGCCGATCGCCCGCGCCGCCTCGACCGCTGCCGCGCCGAGGCGCTCCCGCATGTCCAGGGAGATGCCGGGCGCGGGCGCTTCCTCGACCACCTTCTGATGGCGGCGCTGCACCGAGCAGTCGCGCTCGAACAGGTGCACCGTCCGGCCCTCGTGGTCGGCGAAGACCTGCACCTCGATGTGGCGCGGCCCCTCGATCCACTTCTCGACCAGCATGCGCTCGTTCCCGAAGGCCTTCTTCGCCTCACGCTGGGCGCTGGCCAGTGCGGCCTCGAGCTCGTCGGGGGAAGCGACCTTGCGCATGCCCTTGCCGCCGCCGCCCGCGGTCGCCTTGAGCAGCACCGGGTAGCCGATCGCCGCGGCCTCGGCGGTGAAGCGCTCGAGGCTCTGCTCTTCCCCTTCGTAGCCGGGCACCACCGGCACCCCCGCGGCGCGCATGCGGGCCTTGGCGGCGCTCTTGTCGCCCATCGCCCGGATCGCCTCGGGGCCCGGCCCGACGAACACCAGGCCGGCCGCGGCGACCGCCTCGGCGAAGCCGGCGTTCTCGCTGAGGAAGCCGTAGCCCGGATGGATGGCCTCGGCCCCGCAGGCCTGGGCGACCGCGATCAGCTTGTCGCCGCGCAGGTAGCTCTCGCTGGCGGGGGCGGGTCCGACCGGGTAGGCCTCGTCGGCCATGCGCACGTGGCGGGCGTTGCGGTCGGCCTCGGAGTACACCGCGACCGTGCGCACCCCGTAGCGGCGGCAGGTCTGGATGACGCGGCAGGCGATCTCGCCGCGGTTGGCGATCAGGAGCTTCGCAAACACAGCAGGCGCCTCACATCCGGAACACGCCGAACCGCGTGCGCGGGATCGGCGCGTTCAAGGCCGCGGAAATGCCCAGGCCGAGCACGGTGCGGGTCGCGACCGGATCGATGATCCCGTCGTCCCACAGCCGGGCGCTCGCGTAGTAGGGGTGGCCCTGGGTCTCATACTGCTCGCGCAGGGGCGCCTTGAAGGCTTCCTCCTGCGCGGCGCTCCAGCTCTCCCCCTTCGCCTCGCGGCGGTCGCGCTGGATGGTCGCGAGCACGCTGGCCGCCTGCTCGCCGCCCATCACCGAGATGCGCGCGTTCGGCCACATGAACAGCAGCCGCGGGCTGTAGGCGCGGCCGCACATCCCGTAGTTCCCCGCCCCGAAGCTGCCGCCGATGATCACGGTCAGCTTCGGCACGGCGGCGCAGGCGACGGCGGTGACCATCTTCGCGCCGTCCTTGGCGATGCCGCCCTCCTCGTACTTCTTGCCGACCATGAAGCCGGAGATGTTCTGCAGGAACAGGAGGGGGATGCCGCGCTGGCTGCACAGCTCGATGAAGTGCGCGCCCTTGAGCGCCGACTCGCTGAACAGGATGCCCTGGTTGGCGACGATGCCGACGGGGTAGCCCATGATGTGGGCGAAGCCGCACACCAGGGTGGTGCCGTACAGACGCTTGAACTCGTCGAGCTCGCTGCCGTCGACCATCCGCGCGATCACCTCGCGCACGTCGTAGGGCTTGCGCAGCTCGCGCGGGATGATCCCGTACAGCTCCTCGGGGTCGTAGGCCGGCGGTCGCGGGGTCTGCAGCTCGAGGGGGCAGGCCTTCGGGCGGTTGAGGTTCCGCACGATACGGCGCGCCAGCGACAGGGCGTGCAGGTCGTCGAGGGCGTAGTGGTCGCTGACCCCGGAGGTGCGCGCGTGGACGTCGGCGCCGCCGAGCTCCTCGGGGCTGACGACCTCGCCGGTCGCCGCTTTGACCAGCGGCGGGCCGCCGAGGAAGATCGTGCCGTTGCCCTTGACGATGATGCTCTCGTCCGCCATCGCCGGGACGTAGGCGCCGCCGGCGGTGCACGAGCCCATCACGACCGCGATCTGCGGGATGTCGAGCGCGGACATGCGGGCCTGGTTGTAGAAGATGCGCCCGAAGTGCTCGCGGTCGGGGAAGACCTCGTCCTGGTTCGGCAGGTTCGCGCCGCCGGAGTCGACGAGGTAGATGCAGGGCAGCCGGTTCTGTTCGGCGATCTCCTGCGCCCGGAGGTGCTTCTTGACCGTGACCGGGTAGTACGTGCCGCCCTTGACCGTCGCGTCGTTGGCGACGATCAGGCACTCCCGCCCCGCGACCCGCCCGATGCCGGTCAGGATGCCCGCGCTGGAGATGCCGCCGCCGTACATGCCGTGGGCGGCGAGCTGCGAGAGCTCGAGGAAGGGCGCGCCGGGGTCGAGCAGGTGCTTGATGCGGTCGCGCGGCAGCAGCTTGCCCCGCGACAGGTGCTTCGCCCGGGCGCGCTCGCTGCCGCCCTGCTTGACGGTGGCGACCTGCGCGCGGAGGTCGGCGACCAGGGCGCGGTTGGCCTCGTCGTTGGCGCGGAACTCCTCGCTGTGGACCTGGACGCCGCTCTGCAGCCTGCTCATCCCTCGCCTCCGCCGGCGGGCGGATCGGCCGCCAGCCGCTCGAGCACGGCCTTGATGATCAGCGGCCAGGCGATCGTCGCGTCGGCCGGCACCTCGACCCAGTCGCCGCCCTCGTGACGGGGCACGAACTTGCCCCAGGACACGCCCTCTTCGTAGGTGCAGCCCGACAGGCCGCCCCAATGCACCGGCTCGGGGCAGATGCGGATGCCGCTGTGGAAGCGGAAGAAGCCGCCCGACCCTTCCCCGAGGCGGGCCTCGGCGACGTCGAGGAAGGGCCCGATCTGTTGGGCCCAGTTGCGCGGCACGCCACCGCCGATGGTGAAGATCCCGACCCGCTCGCAGGCCTGGGTCCACGTCGCGTAGCTCTCGAGGTCGAGCATCGGGTCGTAGCGCAGACGCGGCTTGCCCTTCTTGAGCAGCTTCCGACTGATCAGCGCGAACTCCAGGCCGAGCTCGGAGTCGCTGAAGGCGGGGATGTAGACCGGCACCCCGTGCTTGAAGGCGGTCGGCAGGATGCCCCGGCCGACGCCCTTGCCGACCAGGTACTCCCCGAAGACGCGGCACAGGCTCGAGCTGCACCAGGTCTCGTGGTCGTCTCCGTACTGCTCGACGATGTCCTCCATCAGCAGCTGGATGTTGTCGAGGGACTGCTCGAGCTCGAGGGTGTCGTAGACCCGGTTGTAGCCTTGCAGGTAGAGCTCGGCGTCGCGGATGGGCGGCGCCATGAAGTGGCGGTTGCCGACGGTCTCGACCATGCCGTGGCAGACCAGGGCGCCGGTCGACACGATCGCGTGGACCATGCCCGCCTCGATCATGTCGCAGATCACCAGCCCCTGCTTGGCGATGGTCATCGCGCCGGACAAGGTCAGCACGACCTTCGTCTGGCTGTCGCGGACCATCTTCTCGAGCAGCGCGGCCGCCTGCCCGACCTTGCGCCCCCCGAAGGCGGTGCGCGCCATCCCGGCGACGAGCTCGGACACGCTCGAGCACGCGGAGAGGTCGAGGGCGGCGAGGGGCGTCAGGCCCTCGCCCTTCTTGTAGCACTTCGGGTCGCGGCGCCGTTCTTCCCTCATTCCCCCTCCTCACTGAGCTGCTTGTCGAGCCAGTCGAGCACGCAGGTGATCACCTGCCCCCGGTCCGGCTCCCGTTCGTTGAACACTTCGTGGTAGAGCTCGGGGAACATCACGAGCGACTTGTCCTCCGAGCCGACCTCGACGACGAAGCGCTCGACGGCGCCCCGGTCGATCACGATGTCGCCCGTGCCCTGCAGCACCAGCAGCGGCAGGGTCAGCTTGCGGGCGTCGGTGAAGACCGCCTTGTGCGCCTGCTTGACGGCGAGATACCAGCCCGCCGTCGCGCGGTGGATCACCAACGGATCGGAGCCGTGACGGGCGATCTCATCCGGGTCGTGGCTCAGGGTCTCGGACTTGATGTCGGTCGGCAGCGAGAAGGTCGGGATCAGCGTCCCGAGCACCCGCGCCGCGAGGTCCTTCACCGCCGGCACCGGCGTGAAGCCGAGGAAGGGCGCCGACAGTAGCGCGGCGACGAAGCCGTGGCGCGGGCGCGTCTGCAGGTAACGGGCCGCGATCAGCCCGCCCTGGCTGTGCCCGAGCAGGATGCGGGGCCGCTCGCCGTGCTCGGCGCGCACCCGCTCGACCAGAGCGTGCAGGTCGTCGCAGTACTCGTCGAAGCGGCGGACGAAGCCGCGCGTGCCCGACGAGCGCCCGTGCCCCCGCATGTCGATGGTCGACACCGCGTAGCCCGCCCGGTTGAGGTCGTCGGCCAGGCGCCAGTAGCGCCCGCTGTGCTCGGCGAAGCCGTGCACGAGCACGATCTCCGCCCGGATCTCCGACGGTTCCCAGCGTTGCGCGTACAGGCGGGTCCCGTCCCCCGTCTTCAGCTCGCTGACGCGGTGCTCGACCAGCGGGGCCATGGGCGGTCTCCTTCGTACCGTGGCGGAACAGGCGGAATGGCGGTCAGACCGCCCAGTGTACGCTCCCGCCGGTGCCGGGTCCAGGGTCCGTGCGGATCGCCATGGTGACCACGCAGTGCGGCAAGGTCAAGAGGAAAAACGTTCTGATGTCTGCTTTTTGATGCGGCCACCCGGCTGAAATCCCCTCCGCCCTCGTGTACCCTCGAGCGCGGAGGAGAGCGATGCCCCGTTTCGCAGTGATCGGCGACGTCCACGCCCACCACCGGCACCTCGACCGGGTGCTCGACCGCCTGCGCACGGAGACGCTCGACGCGATCCTGCTGGTCGGGGACCTCGGGCGCGGGCTCGGCAAGCTCAAGGCCCGCACCCCGGCGCGGGTCGAGCGCTACCGCGGGACCGTCCGCGCGGTGCTCGCCAAGGTCCGCGCCCTCGGGTCGCCGGTCTTCTACGTCCCCGGCAACCACGACCTGCCGGGGCTCGAGGAGGAAGGGAACCTCGACGGCCGCGCCGCCGATGTCGCGGGACTGGTCGTCGCTGGCATCGGCGGCGCCGGCCCGAAGCGCTTCGGCTTCGCCTACGAGTGGGGGGAAGACGACATCCGCCAGCGGCAGCTGCCGCCGGCCGACGTGCTGCTCGTCCACTGTCCCCCGCGCGGCACGCGGCTCGACAAGGCCCTGTGGCTGTTCCACGTCGGCAGCCGCGCGATCCGCGAGCGGGCCCTCGCCTCGACGGGCTTCCTGGTCTGCGGGCACATCCACGAGTCGACTGGAGCCGAGCAGCTCGGCGCCTGCCTGTGCCTGAACGTCGGCGGCCTGGGCGCGCCCTTCGGGCGGCCGCAGGTCGGCTTCCTCGAGCGCCGGGACGGGCGGGACGAGGTCTGGCACGAAGACCTGAAGAAGGGCCGCAGCCGCTCGTGGGTGCGGCAGAGCTGAGGGCGACGCTGCCTATCCGTGAGTTACACAGCAGCGCGGCACGGATATCCGATACTACGGTGCGTATCACAATGTAGGGGCGGGGTTTACCCCCGCCCGCGGGAGGGGGTAAACCCCTCCCCTACAGGCAGAAACCGGGGTAGATCGACGCCACTTGATGCAGGCCGCCACCGCCAAGATCGGCCTGATTCAGAGGCTCTCACCGATCCGCCATACAACTCACGCTATCGCCCGCAGATGCAACACGGCGCGCGCCGGAACGACGCGCGCCGCGCGGATCAGATCCCCGTGTAGGGCTCGTCCCCCATCTCCGGATCGTCGCGGATCTTGCGCAGGCGGTGGGCCCAGAAGCGGCCCTGGGCGGCGTCGGCGAGCTTGGAGATGATCTGCTTGTCGGTCATGCCGGCGGGCCGGCTCTCGCCGAGGGCCCGCTTGACGAAGCTGCGCATGCCGCCGGCGCCCATCTGCACGCAGCGGTCGAACAGCACCGACAGACCGCGCGCGGTCTTGATCCCGTACTTCTTCGCCGTCGGCAACACCGGGTTGAAGTAGTTGCTCATCGCGATCTTGCGCTGGGCGGCCTGGAAGAAGGGGTCCTTGCCTGCGGCGGTGAACTTGCTGTGCCAGGGCTCCTTCCACAGGTCGGCCCCGTCGACGGGCTGCACGCGTGCGCTGCGGCCGCCCGGCACCCGGGCGCTGCCGGGGCCCGGGCGGTTGACCACCTCGAGCATCTTCTCCGCCGACGGGCCGAAGGCCGCCTTGAACTTGGCGGCGTCGGCGTCGTAGGCGACCTTGAGCACCTTGCCGAGGGAGCCGCTGTCCTGGGTGAACTGGATGAAGCCCCAGGAGATGCCGACGTGCCACTTGCCCTTGGCCGAGTGGTTCCCGAACTTGCCCTCGAACTCGCCGTCGGCGTTGATCGACCAGTACTTGCCCTCGAACTTCGAGGTCACGTTGATGATCTTCATCTTCTCTTCGTCGGTCAGCGGCACGCCGCCCTTGGGCTTGGCGTTCGGGTCGACGCTGCCGAGGTCGGCGCCGCCGCCGGAGGGACTGCCACCGCCGGAGGGACTGCCGCCGCCGGAGGGACTTCCACCGCCCGCCGCGTCGCCGCCCGCGCCGCCCGCGGCCG
>JAUIEM010000322.1 GCA_030428695.1 bacterium | reverse complement strand
CGCGCACCCGCGCATCGCCGATGAATCGGGCGACGCCGGCCAGGCGGAGGTCGAGCGCCTCCTCCGCGTCCTCCGCCTCCGCTTCTTCCGCAGCCTCTGCGCGCTCATCGGGGGAATCATCCTGCGGCGCCCAGGTCTCGCTGCTCGCCTCGTCGCCGGCCATGGGCTGTCCGTCCTTCGGACCGCAGTCTGGGGCAACCCGGAGGATAGGGGATGCGCCCGCCGACGGCAATCCGCCGGCCGGGTGCAGCGGCGGTGTGCACCGGGCCGGGTTGATTTGCAGGCCCATCCGCCTGCTGCTACCCTCGGGCCGCAGGGGAGCCAGCATGAGCGACGGGTTGCTCGACCGCTATCTCGACCAGGCGCTCGCCGGGAAGCTCTACAGCCCGGAGGGCTTCCTGCGTCGGCACGGCTGCACGGACCCGGCCCTGCTCGCCGAGCTGCGCAAGCTGTACGCGAACCTCGCCGGCGGGCCCGCGCTGCGGGAGACTCTCGAAGCGCCGGCCGGCTACGGCGAGCGGGTCGCGGGCTACCGGCTGCTGCGGCGCCTCGGGCAGGGCGGCTACGGCGAGGTCCACGAGGCGGAGGACGCGACCGGCCGCCGCGCCGCCCTCAAGCTCGTGCGCTTCGACTGGCGGGGATCGGCCGAGCGCCGGGCTCGCTTCCTGCGCGAGGCGCGGGCGGTGCAGAGCCTCGAGCACCCGCACATCGTCCGGCTCTACGACGCCGGGGAAGCCGACGGCGCGCTGTTCCTCGCGATGGAGCTCGTGCCCGGCCGCACCCTCCGCGACGCCGTCCGCGAGCAGCCGCTGGACGCCGCCGCCGCCGTGACCTGCGGGCGCGAGATCGCCGGGGCGCTCCACAGCATCCACGTGCGCGGCTTCATCCACCGCGACGTCAAGCCGGCGAACATCATGCTGCGCCCCGACGGGCGCGCCGTGCTGCTCGACTTCGGCCTGGTGCTCGACACCTTGGCCGACGCGCTGACGCTGACCCAAGGCTTCGTCGGCACCCGGGACTTCGCGCCGCCGGAGCAGGCCCACGGCCGGGTCTCGGTGCGCGCGGACCTGTACGCCCTCGCCGCCACGCTGGTCTTCGCGCTGACCGGGCGGGCCCCCGCGCCGCCGCCCCCGCACGGCTCCTGCGGGCTGGACGACGCCCGCATTCCGCCGGCCCTGCGCGCGGTCCTCAAGCGCGCGCTGCGCTTCGAGCCCGGCGCCCGGCAGGCCAGCCTCGCCCTCTTCGCCGCCGCGCTGGAGGAAGCGCTCGCCGCGGGCCTGGCCACCGTCCGGACGGAGGCCCCGACCCCGGTGCTGCCGACCGACCTGACCCGCACGGTCCATCCGCCGCTGGAGGAGGGCCCGCCGCTCGAGCTCACCCGGCGCGAGGCCTTCACGCTGCTCGAGGTGCTCGGGCAGGGCGGCAACGGCACCGTGTACCGGGCCTTCCAGACGCGCCTGGAGCGGCCGGTCGCGGTCAAGCTGGTGCGCGGCGCCGCGGGCTTGCGCAGCGCGAGCTTCCGCGGCGAGGCGCTGCTCGCCAGCCAGCTCGAGCATCCGAACATCCTGCCGGTGCACGACCTGCTCCCGACCACCGACGGCGCGGCGGTGCAGCTGGCGATGAAGCTGGTCGAAGGCGAGAGCTGGGCCCAGCGCCTGGGCCGGGGCGCGGTCGACCGCGACGCCGCGCTCGAGATCCTGGTCTCGCTGTGCAACGCCGTCGCCTTCGCCCACAGCCGCGGCATCCTGCACAACGACCTCAAGCCGGCCAACGTCCTGCTCGGACGCTTCGGCGAGGTGCAGCTCGCCGACTGGGGGGTCGCGGTCGAGCTCGCCGCCGCGGACCGGGCCCGGGTGCGGTCGCGGGAGGTGGTGCGCGGGCCCTGGGGGACCCCCGCCTACATGCCGCCCGAGCTCGCGCGCGGGGACGTCGCGAACATCACCGAACGCAGCGACATCTACCAGCTCGGCGCGATCCTCTACGAGCTGCTCGTCGGCCGGCCGCCGAACGACCGGGCGCGCTTCCAGGCCTTCGTCGAGGAGCGGGACTGCGCCCCGCCCGATTTCCCCGCCGGGCTCCCCGACGAGCTGGTCGCGCTGTGCCGCGGCGCCCTCGCTCCCGACCCCGCGGCGCGGCCGGCCTCGGTCCTCGACTTCCAGGCGCGGCTGCGGACCTGGTTCCGCCACCGCGACAGCCACGCCCTGTGCGCGGCCGCCGCCAGCCGGCTGGCGGCCTGCGTCGCGCGGAGCGCGGAGGCCGACGCCGACGAGACCCGCGCCCTGTACGAAGAGCTCGCTGCCGTCGTCACCGCCTTCTCCGAGGCCGGCCGCCTGCACGCCAGCGAGGCCGCCGCGCGCGGCCTCGATGAGGCGCGCCAGGCCTACGCGCGGATCGCCTTCGCCCGCGGCGACCTCGGCCTGGCCGCGGCCCAGCTCGAGGGGCTGGCGCACCCCGAAGCGCAGGAGCTCGCGGCGCGGGTCGCCGGGCGCCAGCGGCAGCGCGCCCGCGACCACCGGGCCCGGCGCCTGCTGCGGCGAGGGGCCTGGGCCGTCGGCGCGGTCTTCCTGCTCGCCTGGGCGGCGTTCTTCCTCGTCCGCCAGCGCGACGCGGCCCGGGTGCGGGAGAGCTACGTCGCCGCCAACAGCTACGCGCGCTCGGCGATGGACGGGCTGTACCTGGTGACCGAGAACGTCAGCCACGAGCTGCTCGAGGAGCTCGGCAGCGTGCGCTACCGGGCCGCCCACGTCGAGCTGCAGGAAGCGGCGCTCGAGAGCTGGAGGCGGCTGCTCGAGACCGGGCACGGCATCGACGCCTGGCAGCGAGCGATCCTCCACGCGCGGATCGCGACTTTGATGCGCAAGCTCGATCCCTCCTCCCCCGAGGTCGCCGAGCAGCACGCCGCGGCCTGGTCCGAGCTGGCGGCGCTGCCCGCCGACGACCGGCGGACCATCGGCCTCGAGGTCGAGCTGATGCACCACCGGGCGACCTGGCTGACGACGATCGGACGCGCGGCGGAGGCCCTCGACTGCGCCCGCCGGGGCCTCCGCGCGGTCGAGTCGACGAGCATCCCCGCGCCCACCCGCAAGAAGTGGCGCATCCAGCTGACGATCGACGCGGCGGTCGCGCTCGAGGCGCAGGGCGCCGAACGGGAGAGCGCCGAGCACTTCGAGCGGGCGCTCGCGCTCAGCGCCGGCTCGAGCCAGGGCCGGCAGCTCGAGATCGGCCTCTCGCTCGTCACCCTTCGCACCTGGCTCGGAGAGCTCGACGCCGCCGCCGAGCTCGGTGGCGCGCTGGTCACCCAGGTCAGAGCCTGGCTCGGGGAGCGGCCGGACAGCGTTCTGCGGCGCGAGCTGCTCGTCGAGGGACTGCACGAGGTCGCCACCCTCGAAGCCCGGCGCGGACGCACGCGCCGGGCCTTCGAGCTCAACGGCGAGGCCCTGGAGCAGCTCGGCGCGCTGCGGACGCGCTTTCCGAAGTTCCTCGACTTCCGCGCGACCGAGGTGCTGCTGCTCGACGCCCGCGGAGCCCTCGCCGAGCGGCTCGGCGACCCCGCGACCGTCGACGCCTGCGCCGACACGCTGCGCGCGCGCCGCGAGCTTCGTCGAAGACGAGCGCCTCGCCCGCTGGTCCCGGCTGATCTGCCTCGGCACGAGCATCCGTCGCCGCCTCGGCCAGCCGGTCTCCCCGGAGGAAGCCGCGGAGGCGATGGCGGAAGCACGCGAGCTGCGGGCGCTCGCCGGGTCGATCGCGAGGGAAGGGGTGAAGGACGCGCTGCGGCCGATGCTCTTCGTCGTCTCCCTGAACACCTGCCTCAGCCTCGCCCTGCAGATCGGCGATCAGGCCCGCTCGCTCGCCTGGGTCGAGGAGCTCTGCGCCGCCCTCGACACGCTCGCGCAGGCGGGCGAGAGCTCCGAGCTGCGCCTGGCGCGGGCCCGTGCGCACCGGCGACGGGGGGAGGTGCTCGCCCTCGACGTGCGCTTCGCGGACGCCCTCGCGGCGATCAGCCACGCCCGCACCCTCCTCACGCCCTGGCTCGAGCGCGCGCCCCGCGACCGTTCGTTGGACCTCGAGCTCGCCCAGTGCGCGCAGTTCGAGGCGGCCGCGCTCGAGAACCTCGGCCGCAGCGACGAGGCGCAGGACCTCCTGCGCGGCACGCTCGCGCGGCTCGCCGCCCACGACGACGAGGTCGACATCGCCCTGACCCGCTGCGAGATCATGGTCCGGCTCGCCCGCCTCGGTGCCGACGAGCCGCGGAGGCTGCTCCGCGGTTGCGAAGAGGTCCTGCTCGGGCTGGCCGGCAAGAGCCCGGAGGTGCCCGCGCTGCTCGCCTCTGTCCAGACCGAGCTCGGCTGGCTTGCCGTCGCTGCAGGCGATCCCGCGGAAGGGCTGGAGCGCGCGCTCGTCGCTCTCGACCTGCGCGAGCAGCGGCGCGCGGCCCGCGGACAGCTCGAGGACGTGCGGCGCTGCATCCACCCGCGCATGCTCGCCTATCACTGTCAGTACACGGCCGGCAACCACGACGCGGCGCGGGAGCTCGGCTGGCGCCTGTGGGAGGACTACGTGCAGCTGCTCGACGATCCGCGCGTTCGCGCCTCGGACCGGCACGACGCGCTGGCCTTCGCCGCCGCCTTCGCGCTGCACCGCATGGCGACCGAGGAGCCCGCGCGGCTGCGGGAGCTCTGCACACGCGGCCTCGCCGCCGCGCGGGCCTACCTCGACAGCGGCGTCGCGGTCGACCCGCAGGACTTCACGGCCGCGACCCAACTCGTCACCGCCCAGCTCGTCGTCGCCCTGCGCACGGAGGACCTGGCCGCCCAGCTGCGTCTGGAGCGCGAAGCGGTCGCCCTGATCCGGGAGGGCATCGCCCGCTGCGGGCCGCTGCCGTCGTTGGAAGCTCCGCTCGCCGGGCTGCTGTTCAACCTCGCGGACGGGCTGGTCAAGCACGATGCGATCGCGGAGGCCCGGGTCGTCATGGACGAGGCGTTGGGCCTCGCCGAGAGGCTCGGGGACGCGGGCCTCGCCGGCCGCTGCCGGCTGTACATCCGCCAGCTCGAAGCCAGGGGGGAGTGATGGAACCCGAGCCGACCCTCGGCGCGCTGCTCGTCACCCACCGCGCCGTCCTGCGCCGCTGGCTGGAACGGAAGGCCGGGGTGCGCCTGCTGCGCTACGAAGGGCTGGACGACCTCCTGCAAGGGGTGCAGTGCAGGGCCCTGACCCTCGCCGAGAGCTTCCGCTACCAGGGGGAGGCGCCGTTCTTCGCCTGGCTGTTCCGGGTCGCCGAGCACTTCCTCTACGACCGCTCCCGCTACTGGTCGGCGCAGCGGCGGGACACGACGCGAGTGATCCGGCTGCTGGAGGTCGAGTCCGGGGGCTGGGATGTTCCCGCGAGCATCACCAGCCCCTCGAGCAGCGCCGCCCGGCGCGAGCTGATCGAGGCGGTCACGCGGGCGGTCGCATCCCTGCCGGCGCGGGACCAGGAGCTGATCGCCCTCGCCGCGCGCGGGGCGAGCGGGGAGGAGATCGCGGCGCGCCTCGGCCTGCTGCCCCGGTCGGCCACCCAGGCCCGGCGGCGTGCGATCGAGCGGCTGACGAAGGTCGTCCGGCTGATGAACCGCCACTGGCTGCCGCGTCGCCCGCCCGAAGAGAATCCCTGAGGCCTTCTCGCGCTCGTCACCCTCAAGCCCCATCGGTGGTGTGGACGCGCGATGGGCTTCTGATCCACGGCAGCGCCGCGCGGTCGCGCTGTGGGGGCAGTGCGACCACACCGCCCTGCCGGAAGGAGGTGTACGACCAGCTGCATCTGTCGTGAGAGGGGAAAGAACAACCGCGCGGGCTGTAAACCCGCGCGGTTGCTTGATCTGGTGTACGAGGATTCGAACCTCGATTGACGGATCCAGAGTCCGCTGTCCTACCGTTAGACGATACACCAAAGCCGGCCGAAGCCGTCGCCCAATGTAGCTACACACGCGCAGCCGTCAAGAGCCAACCCGGCTTTTTCCCTGGTGCTGGGTGACAGGCGGCCGCGAGACGCCTACAATGGCGGCCTTTCCTCCCGAGGTGGGCCCGTGGCGCAGGCGGCGGTGATCGACAACCAGGTGCGCTACCGGCCCGGCCAGCGGCGGGGCCACGTCGAGTCGTTCTTCCTCAAGGCGAACCATCCGACCGCGCCGCGCGCCCTGTGGCTGAAGTGGACGATCTTCGTGCCCGTCGGGCATCCCGAGGAGGCCCTCAGCGAGCTGTGGGCCGTGTTCTTCGAACGCGAGAGCGGGCGCCGCGTCGTCGTCAAGGAGGTGCATCCGGCGGCCGAGAGCACCCTGAGCCGGGAAGGCTTCGCGGTCGGCATCGGTGACAGCCGCATCGGTCCGGGGCTGACGGTCGGCAGCTGCGCGAGCGGCGGCCACCGCATCGCCTGGGACCTCGCCTTCCGCTGCGATGCGCCGAGCCTGCGGCTGCTTCCGCACCGCTTCCTGTACACGGGCCCCTGGCCGCGGGCCAAGCTGGTCAGCCCCTATCCGGACGCGCGGGTGGCCGGGCAGCTCGAGGTCGACGGCGACAGCTACGAGCTGGTCGACTGGCCCGGGATGCAGGGCCACAACTGGGGGCGTGAGCACACACACCACTACGCCTGGGGGCACTGCAACCTGTTCGAGGACAGCGATGCGGTCTTCGAGGGTATCTCGGGGAACCTGAAGCTCGGGCCGTTCACGAGCCCCTTCCTGAGCCTTTTTTGCCTGCGGTATCGAGGCGAGCGGCTGCTGTTCAACCAGCTGCAGCGCGCGCCCCGGCATCAGGCGGAGATCGCGGGGCTGGCCTGGAGCTTCCAGGCCGAGAACGCCGACTGGCAGCTCGAGGGCACGCTGATCGCGCGGCGGGACGAGACCGTCGGCCTGTTCTACGAGAACCCCGACCGCGCGCTGACCTGCTGCCTGAACAGCAAGCTCGCCGAGGCGCATCTCAGCCTGCGCAAGCGGGTGGGGCCGGGCTGGGAGCTCGAGACGCACCTGCACAGCGCCCACGGCGCGGCGCTCGAGGTCGCGACCCGCGACCCCTGCCACGGCGTCGAGATGTTCGTCTGAAAAACCTGCTTGAATCCGCCCACGCAATCATCGAGACTTTTCCAAGCCCCTGGGGGGCCACACTGGCAACGGAAGCGACACGCCTTCCGTCCCTGGGAGCCCGGGCTTCGGCCCGGCAAGGTACCTTCGGATTCTCGGCGGATCCGACGCCGTGCCTGCGGTTTTGGGAGCCGCACTTCGACCCCGACGCCGGAAAAGGAGGTGGTCCATTGGATTCTATAGGTAGTCCGACGCGTGAGGAAACGTCCCCCTGGTAGGGAGAGCCTGACCACTTCCTGACCGCGCTAGGGGGGTCCCAGCGTTCCCAGTTTCCGCGCTCTCTGGAGACGTCGGCCAGAGGTTCCCCAGCCGTTGAGGCTGAGGATCAAGAGGCCCGGAAACCTTCCGTCAGGCTCTATGGTCGCCCCGCCCGTCTCGGGCGGGGTTCTTGTTTTGTTGCACAATCGGGCACCGTGTCTCGAAGTGAGAACGCCACCGCGGCGGGCCCCGCGAGCGGAAATCGACGCCAGCTCCTGCAACTGCAGAGCTTTACGTGCGCAAGCCCCCGGCCGCCTTGGGGGGTGGGGCGACTGGCACTACAATTGTAGGTGGTGGAGCAGCAGGGAGGACGCGTCATGCGATCACACACCGCGACCCAGGCTCCAGAGATCCTGTACCTCGAATCGATGCTGCGGAAGATCCGCGACCGCCGCAACCAGGGGAGCTCGCCGTCATCGAACCGCTACCGTTCGTAGTGCTCTGGCCCGAGCCCGAGACCGCCCGCCACGGCGGCAGCGCCGCCTTCAAGGTCAACGGCGAGCTCGAGATCGACGCCAAGGCCCTGATCCCCGAGCCCGGCAAGGCCGCGCTCGTCTTCGACCTGCGCGATGCCCGCGCCGCGCTGGTCGAGGGCATGAACGAGATCACCGTCGTCTTCGACCCCCAGGTCGGCGACCCCGGGAAGTACAAGGTGCGCGCCCAGGAGCACCACCCCGACGCCCCCGGCGGCGACCCCCGTCCGCTGACTCCCGACCACTTCGTCACCCCCGAGGCGCGCGAGACGGTGCTGCTGCTGACGCTGCCGGTCTGAGCCGGCTTGTTCCCTCCCAGGCAACAGGGTATAAAGGCGCAACACCCGCCCTGGAGAGGACATGCCACTCACGGTCCTGCAGCACCCCGTCATCCGCGAAAAACTGACCGTCCTGCGCGACAAGAACACCGACAGCAGTCGCTTCCGCAGGCTGCTCGGTGAAATCTCGGCGCTGATGGTGTTCGAGGTTACCCGCGACCTGCCGACGGTCGAGCACCAGGTCGAGACACCGCTCGGTCCCCATCGCGGCGCGCGCTGCTCCGACGAGGTGACGCTGGTGCCGATCCTGCGGGCCGGGCTCGGCATGGCCGACGCGATCCTCGCCATCCTGCCGCGGGCGCGGGTCGGCCACATCGGGCTGTACCGCGATCACGACACCCTCGAGCCCCACTTCTACTACGACAAGCAGCCGCCGAGCGCGCCGGAGAGCCAGGTCTTCGTGCTCGATCCGATGCTCGCGACCGGCGGCTCGGCCTCCGCCGCGCTGACCCGGCTGAAGGAGCACGGCTGCAAGAACCTGCGGCTGGTCTGCATCGTCGGCGCCCCCGAGGGCGTCGCGGTGATCCGGGAGAGCCATCCGGACGTCCACGTGTTCCTCGCCGCCCTCGACGACAAGCTCAACGAGCAGGGCTACATCGTGCCCGGGCTCGGGGACGCGGGCGATCGCATCTTCGGGACCCACTGAGGGAACAAAGGGGAAGCAGCGATGGCGGACGACGAGAAACGCAACCTGAGCTTCGCGGAGCAGCTGCGGCGGGTCGCCCTGGCCGGCGTCGGGGCGATCGTGATGGCCCAGGAGGAGATGGCCGACTTCGTGCACCGGCTCGTCGAACGCGGCGAGCTCGGTGAGCAGGAGGGCAAGCGTGTCATCTCGGACATCTTCTCGCGCAAGTCGGCCGTGCACAGCGTCGAGGCGCAGGTCAACGCGCGCTTCGAGCAGCTCGTCGACTCGTTCCACTGGCCGACCGCGCGGGCGCTGTCCCAGCTGGACGCACGCGCCGCGCGCCTCGAGACGAGGCTCGACGAGGCCCTCGCCGCGAGCCGCACGACCTGAGGTGGGCGGCCTGCGCCGGGGCGGCCTGGCCTGGCTCCTGCTGCTCGTCGGCTGCCGCGGGCCGGATTTCAGCGCCGCGACCTTCACACGGGCCTACCTGCAGGAACGCTACCAGCCCGGGGAGCGGGTGTGGGCGCCGTGGCCCGACATCGCCCGGCTCTACCTCGGCGAGGTGGTCGGCAGCACCGGGCGCGCCTACGAGGTGCTCTTCCCCAACGGCGACCGCGGGCTGTACCACGCCGAGGAGCTGCGGGCCGTGCGCCTGTTCCGGGGCGAGCTGGTGCTCGCCTGGCACGCGGGGGAGTACTGGACGGCGCGGGTGCTCCGCACCGGACCGGAGGTCGAGGTCGAGCTCGAGACCGGCGCGACGCTCGTTCCCGTCCTGGTCGGGCTGCCGCGGGGAAGCACCGGCTGGCCGCCGGTCGCGCCCTGAGCGGGTGCAGCCGCGCTCGCCCGGCCAGGCAGCGGAGCGGAGAGAAAAGTCGTATAATGGGGCGGCAGACATCGGGCCGACGGGTTTCCGACGGCCCGTAAACCGCCCCCCCGATCGTCGCGGGCCGTGCGCCTGGGCGATCCTCCCGAGGGGCCAGCCCTCCCGCTGGACGCGGCCAGTCCTGGTCGCGGCCACGCTGCACCGGGCGGGCACGGAGTGACAGTATGGCGCTCTTGCGCGTGATCGACGGGCCGGACAACGGCCGTATCTTCGTCCTCAAGAAGTTCCCCGCGACGCTCGGGCGCGACCCCGAGTGCATCATCCGCCTCAGCGATCCCGGCGTCTCCGGGGTGCACGGCCACATCGAACGGGAGCGGCGCGGCTTCACGCTCGTCGACCTCCAGAGCCGCAACGGGCTGTTCCTCAACGGCAAGTCGGTCGCGAAGGCGGCGCTGAAGGACGGCGACCAGATCGGCCTCGGCCACGGCACCATCCAGTTCCGCGACCAGGGCTCCGAGGCCTCGGCCGCGCGCACGACGATCTCGATCGTGCGGCCCTACCGCAGCCTGCAGGACATCGCCGAGACCAGCGAGTCCGACCGCAAGCTCGGGCGGGCCTACAAGCTGCTGTCGGTGCTGTTCGACCTCGACCGCTCCCTCAGCGAGGAGAACACCCGCGAGGCCCTGACCGGTCTCGCCCTGCGGGTGGTCCAGCGGCTCTTGCCCTGCGAGCGGGTCGCGGTGATCCTGACCGACCCCGACTCCGGCGAGCTGTTCGAGCCCTGCGTGTGCAGCCCCCGCGAGGCCGCCATCGACCTGAAGTCCTTCGATGGCGCCTACCTGCACGCCCTGATCACCGGGCGTTCGGTCCACGTCGACGACAGCCGCCTCGACCCGCGCTTCTCCCGCGACAAGAGCCTGCGCTCGCTGATCGGCGTGCCGATGATCGCCCACGGCCGGGTGTACGGCCTGATCCACGCCGACGCCTCGCAGCCCGAGCGCTTCCAGGTCGGCGATCTACGGCTGGTCAACACCCTCGCCGCCAAGCTGGCGGTCGCGGTCTCGAACCTGCGCCACGCCCGCCAGCTCAAGAACATGTTCCAGCACACGGTCGCCACCCTGGTCAACGCGATCCAGGCCAAGGACAAGTACACCCGCGGCCACTCCGAGCGCGTCCGTCGCTACGCGCGGATCATGGGCGAGGCGCTGAACCTGCCCGCCCGCGAGCAGGAGCTGCTCGAGGTGTCGGCGGTGCTGCACGACGTCGGCAAGATCGGCATGCCCGACCGCATCCTGATCGAGAACGACGACCCGCTGACCGAAGAGGAGCTCGCGACGGTCAAGAAGCACCCCCTGCAGGGCGCGCGCCTGCTGCGCAAGATCCCCGAGCTCGAGGGCATCATCCCCGGCATCAAGTGGCATCACGAAGACTGGGGGGGCGGCGGCTACCCGGACAACCTGTCCGGCGAGGACATCCCGCTGCAAGCCCGCATCGTCGCGATCGCCGACACCTACGACGCGGTGACGACCGACCGGCCCTACCAGAAGGGGGTGTCGAAGCTCGACGGGCTGAAGATCCTCAAGAAGCTCAAGGGCACCCGGCTCGACCCGAAGCTGGTCGACCTGTTCGCGGAGGCGGTCACCGCGAAGAAGTCCTTCAAGCGTTGGAGCAAGCCTCAGGAGCGCACCAGCCGCATGCAGAGCGCGGAGTCGCTGTCCTCGCGGTCGTCCTCCCAGCACTGAGCGGGCTCAGGCCGGCAGCAGCCAGGCGCGCAGGGCGAGGAACAGCGGGATCAGCAGCACGCTGCCGCCGAGGCCCGCGAGGCCGAGGTGGGTGAGCTTGGCGAGCAGGAAGCGCAGCTTTCCGGCCCGGGCCCAGCGGCGGCCGCGGAGGAAGAGCGGGTGCTCGCTCCAGCCGCCGTCGAGGAAGGTCGCGATCTCGGTCGTGTGCAGGTCCCCGACCACCAGCTGCACGTCGCGCCCGCAGCCGGCCGCGTAGCCCGCCATGAACAGCGAGCGGGGCACGATCG
>JAUIEM010000321.1 GCA_030428695.1 bacterium | reverse complement strand
GCTCCTTCAGCTCGCTGTTGACCTGGCCGGCGGCGGCCGCGCCGTGCGCTTCGCGGATCTCGTCGACGCCGTCGTGGTTCCAGCGCACCCGCAGCTGCGGTCCGTTCGCCCGCGGCCAGCGCGGGAAGAGGTGGTAGACGCTCGGCAGGGTGCAGGAGAGGACGCGCAGCGCCGAGTCCTTGAACAGGGAGTCGAGCTGGTCATCGACGCGGTGGCCGTTGATCACCGCGCCGAGGGTCTCGGCGGAGCCGAGATGCGGTCCGCCCGCCGTCACCAGGTGGTCGATCGAGGCGCTGTTCTCCCGCGCGTAGAGCCGCGAGATCAGGGTCCCGAGGCTGTGCGAGACCAGGTGCACCTGCTCGCGCTCGGTGTACGCCTTGACGTTGTCGATGAACGACTTCAGCTCGCCGGCCAGCACCTCCGGGTCCTTGCGCCAGTCGTAGCAGAAGAAGAACAGGTCTTCGTCGGCCCCGCCCGCCGGGGGCGTGGCCGGGGGCTTGCGGTGCTCGGCGAGGACGCGCTCGGGGGCGCCGGGGCGCTTGTAGAGCGTGTAGCCGAGGCGTTCGGTCAGGAGCCGGATCATCTCGGCGTAGCTCCAGTCGCTCAGGTTCGCGCCCGTGGCCTGCTCGGCGCGGCGGCGGAGGTCGGCGGGGAAGCTGGAGAGCACGTCCTGGACGAGGTCGCCGACCTCGATGCTCCAGGGCTTCGAGGTGTCGGGGTCGCCGCGGCTGAGGTTCCAGTAGACCGTGTCGAGGGCCTTGGCCTGCAGCCGCGCGAGCCGCGCCTTCGCGCCGGCGATGTCGTCCGGGAACCAGGCGTTGTCCTGCAGGGCGAGCAGGTACAGGTGCCAGTCCCCCGGCCAGTGGGTGGCGATCGGGCCGAAGACGTTGTCGTTGGACTTGTACAGCCAGTAGACGTTCGGCCAGATCTCCTCGTGCAGCTGGTCGTGCTTGAGGAAGAGCTGGCTGCCGAGGATGCCGTGGACGAACACCACCGGCACCCGCGCCGCCTGGACCGCGACCGGCTCGCCGGTGCGCACGTCGACCTCGGCCTTCGGCTGCGGCGGGCGGTCGGCGACCGGCACGGTCAGGTTCCCGGACAGGGGATGGACGAGCAGCGGGTCGAACAGCAGCTTGACCTCGCCGGCCGGCAGGTCGGGGAACTCGACGTTGCCCTGCTCGTCGGTCTTCGCCGTGCGCGCCTCGCCTCCGCCCGCCGGTACGGCCTTGACCGCGCAGCCCTTCAGGGGCGTCTTGCCGTCGACGCCGTAGACCCGGCAGGCCAGCGAGCAGGGGCGCTTGTCGCGGATGCGGAAGACCCGCCCGGTGCTCAGCCGCACCGGTCCCTTCTGCTCCCACTCGATCAGCTCGTCCGCCATGCTTCCTCCGCTCCTTGCTCGCCCTTGGCCGCGCGGGGCCGCTCGCGCTATCATGCTGCCTATTCTACCGCGGGAACGGCGTCGTGCTCGGCCTGGTCACCACCGTCAAGAACGAGGTCCGACTGCTCCGTCGGAACCTGTTGTACCATCGCTGGCTCGGCGTCGAGCGCGTGTACGTGTACGACGACGGCTGCGAAGACGGCACGGGGGCGAGCGTCGCCGACCTGCCCGACGTCCTGTTCCTGCCCACCGTTCCCCCCGACGCCTACGCCGGACGGCCGGAGCTCGAGTGGGTGGTCGCCCACCACGGCGACCACGTCGTCAGCCGCCAGGTGCTCAACACTCTCGACGCCCAGCGGCGGGCCGAGGAGGACGGCCTGCGCTGGCTCTTGTTCAGCGACGTCGACGAGCTGATCCTGCCCCCGGGGGGCGCGCGTCCCGGCGCCCTGCGCGAGCACCTGGCCGGGTTGCCGGCGGAGGTCGAGGCGGTGCGCTTCCTGCCGCTGGAGTGCGTGCAGGACGTGATGGAGCGCGCGGACCCCTACGACGTCGGACTCTTCAAGGACGCGAGCGTGCGCATCCGGCGCAGCTGCCCCGATCCGCTCACGCGCAGGATGCACCGCTTCGACTGGATCTACGGCCACAAGAAGGGCAAGTCCATCGTCCGCCTCGGGCTCGACGCCTTCCCCCGCAACCCTCACCGCTTCGGCCATCGCGACGGCAGGAAGCTGCGGGAGCGGGTCGAGCGCTGGGTCCTGCACTACAAGTTCAGCGACTTCGGCGGCTTCCTGCAGCATCAGCGGCTGCACGAGTACGGCACCGAGGACGTGGTGCGCGTGCCGATCATGCCGGCCCGGCTGTTCTTCTCGCAGCTGGCCCGGGTGCTCGACGAGGAAGAGCTCGCGCGCTACTACGAACGCTGGCTCCTGTTCTCGCCGGCGGAGCTGTTCCGCCTGCGGCTGCGGGGCCTGGTCGGGCGGGCGCCGCTGGTCGCCGCCCCGGACCTGCTCCCCGTGCTGCGCGACGTCGCCCCCTGCCGTGCCCCGCCGACGGCAGGCGGGGCCTCTTCCCATGGAGGTTCCCGATGACCGGGCCCACCCTGACCCCGATGGAGTTCGACATCCCCGGCCCCCGTTTCCTCGCAGAGAACACCCACGTCGCGCGCCACAAGGCGACCCTCGAGGCCGACCCCGCGGCCGGCCCGGTCATCGCTCTGCTCGGGGGTTGAGGGGGCGGACGCGGGTTGTGGACGGAGGTCGCGGGCGGTACCCTTTCGAGATGAGAGAAGCTTCCACAGCACCTCATAATCTGTGCCTCGAAAGGGGGGCGAACCGGCCGTGAAACACGTGCAGAATCCGCAGAGCCTGTTGATCGTCACGCCCTTCTCGACGCCGAACTACGCCTACCCCGGCGCGGCCTACCTCGCCCGGTACCTCAAGCAGAAGGAGCGGCTCTGCGACCAGGCCGACCTCAGCCTCGAGACGCTGCTGTTGCTGTTCTCCCAGGACGGGTTGCAGCGCCTGTTCGAGGTGGCCGAGCCGAAGAAGAGCCTGCTGTCGCCGTGGAACCAGCGGGTCGTCGCGATGCGCGACCGCTACCTCGAGACCATCGACAACGTGATCCCCTACCTGCAGGGCCGCGATCCGGCGATCGCCTACCGCCTGGTGCAGCGCGGCTTCCTGCCGCGGGGCGAGAACTTCGCGGGGAACCGGGGCTTCGACTGGTACGACGGCGCGGGCAACAACCTGCCCCTGCACGACCGGGCGATCTTCGTCTGCACGCTGTATCTGTACGACATCGCGGGGCTGGTGCGCGAGGCGGTGTTCTCCTACTTCCAGATCACGATGGTCGACCGGCAATACGACGACTTCGTCCACCACTGCGCGACCTTCGACCGCATGCGTCTCGAGCTCGAGCGGCAGCCGAACCTGCTCGACGAGCTGCTGTACGAGGCGCTCGACAAGCAGCTCGCCCGCGTGCGTCCGGACATCATCGGCGTGTCGGTGCCCTTCGCCCGCAACCTCTACTACTCCCTGCGCATCGGCAAGCGCTTCAAGGAGTTCAACCCGAACGGCAAGGTCGCCGCGGGTGGCGGGCTGTTCAACACCTCGATGCGCGAGCCGAACGAGCCGCGGCTGTTCGACTACATCGACTTCCTGTGCCTCGACGACGGCGAGGCGCCGATGCTGAACATCGTCGAGTACGTCGAGGGCTCGCGCCCCATCTCGGAGCTCAAGCGCACCTGGTACCGCGACCCCGACGGGCAGATCACCTACAGCAACGGCAGCAAGGACAGCGACGCCTCCCACGAGGACGCGGGCGCTCCGGACTATTCCGGCTACCGGCTCAACCGCTACTACTCGACCCTCGAGACGACCAACCTCAACCAGCGCGTGCGCACCGACGGCTGGTGGAACAAGCTGACGATGGCTCACGGCTGCTACTGGAAGAAGTGCAGCTTCTGCGACATCCACCTCAGCTACATCGCCGATTATGACCCGGCCTCCGAGCGCAACCTGGTCGACAAGGTCGAGCAGATCGTCGCGCAGACCGGACAGACCGGCTTCCATTTCGTCGACGAGGCGCTGCCGCCCAAGGGCATGCGGCACTTCGCCCTCGAGCTGGTGCGCCGGAACCTCGACATCACCTGGCACGGGATGATGCGCTTCGACAAGGTGTTCACGCCGGAGTTCTGCAAGCTGCTCGCCCGCTCGGGCCTGGTCGCGATCTTCGGCGGCCTCGAGGTGGCGAGCAACCGGCTGCTCAAGCTGATGAAGAAGGGCACCACCGTCGAGCAGGTCGCGGTCGTCGCGAAGAACTTCCAGGAGGCCGGGATCAAGGTCCACGCCTACATCATGTACGGCTTCCCCTCCCAGACCGCCCAGGAGACCATCGACGCCCTCGACGTCGTGCGGCAGCTCTTCCACCACGGGCTCCTGACCTCGGCGAGCTGGGCGCAGTTCGGGGTGACGCCGCACAGCCCGATCGGGCGCAACCCCGAGGAGTACGGGATCTCGCTGCGGCCGATCCCCGGCGACTCGTTCATCCAGCAGATCATCGCCCACGACGATCCGGCCAATGACCACGAGCGCTTCGACAAGGGGCTGAACACGGCGCTGCGCTTCTTCGCGATGGGCATGCACACCGACAAGTCGGTCGATGGCTGGTTCGACTTCCCGGTGCCGAAGACCACGGTCGACCCGAACCTGATGGCGAACGTGCTCAAGCAGCGGGCGCGCAAGCTGGCGAAGCCGCCCTCGCGCATCCACCGCGACAAGCGCCTGGTCTGGCTGGGGCCGGCGCCGTCGGTGCGCTCGCTGCCGATGATGCCGGGGACGGCGCCGATGGCCGAGCTGGTGCTGCACGGCGTCGACGAAGACCACACCCTGCCGATGCCGAAGGGCCAGGCGGAGTGGCTCGCGCGCATGCTCAAGCAGGCGCGGCCGTGCGAGAACGGGCCGATCCTGCTCAACTACCTCGAGGCGAGCTACGAGATCGCCGGTCTGAACGGGAAGACCTATCCGGTGTCCCACGAGGCCTCCTTCGAGGGCTTCATGCTGTCACCGGCGTGGCTGACCCTGTGCCAGCACGGGCTGATCGCCGAGAACGTCGTGCGCTGGACCGGCGAGGTGCCGAAGCTGCGGCTGCTGCCCTACATGGGGACGCCGGCCCGGGCCGAGCTGGTGGTCGAGAACGGGGCGGGGCCCGTCGCGCTCCCGCTGCCCGCCCGGCGCGCGGCCTGGCTGGCCGAGACCCTCGAGAAGACGCGGCTCGAGCCGCAGCCCCTCGACGCGATCAAGCGCTCCTTCGCCTCGGCCCACAAGGTGAACGGCTACAGCTCGCCGCTCTCGGACCTGTACGTGTCCGAGACCTGGCGCACCCTGTGTGACCGCGGCCTGGCGGTGCTCTGAGCCAGCCCCGCGAGGACGGACGGCGGCCGGTCGCGCGCGGGCTCGCGCTCCTCGCCTGGGGATTGTCGGGGCTGTGGACCCTGCTCCTCGCGCCGTTCGCGATCTTCACCTGCGTCTTCGACCGCGGCCACACCGCCTGGCGGATGGTGCGCCACCTGTGGGCGCCGCTCGTGCTGCGCGTGTTCGGCCAGGAGCTGCGGGTGGTCGGCGCCGAGCGCGTCGATCCGGGGCGGCCGGCCGTCTATTTCGCGAACCACCAGAGCTCCCTCGACGCCGCGGCGATCTTCTGCGCCGTGCCGGTCAACCTGCGCTTCCTGTGCAAGCAGAGCCTGCGCTTCGTGCCCGCCCTCGGGCAGTACCTCAGCGCCGCCGGCCACATCTTCATCGACCGGGGGGATGCGGCGGAAGCGCGCCGCTCGCTGGCCCTGGCGGCGCGCAAGGTGCGGCGCGGGCGCTCGCTGCTGATCTTCCCCGAGGGCACGCGCAGCCGGGACGGGCGGCTGCAGCCGCTGAAGAAGGGCGCCTTCGTGCTCGCGATCGAGGCGGGGGTGCCGCTGGTGCCGATCGCGCTGCGGGGGAGCTGGGAAGCGCTCGGAGGCGGGTTCCGCCCGACCCCGGGGTGCATCGAGGTGCGGGTGGGAGCGCCGCTGTCGACCGCGGGGCTCGGGTACGACGACCGCGACGCGGTGCGCGACCGGGCGGAGCAGGCGCTGCGGGAGCTGATGGGCTAGCGTGGGCTAGTCCCCGAGCGCGCGCAGCCTCCCCTCCCAGCGCCGCGCGGCGGCGTCGTCCCCGCGGGCGCGCGCGACGTCGCGCAGCGCCGCGTAGACCTCGCGGCCGGGGTCGCGCTCGGCGACGTAGCTGAGGTGCAGGCGTGCGGTCTCGAGCGCCTTGTCGCGCTCCTCCGGGGACAGGTCGGAGGCCTCCCGCGATCGCGCGACGGCGAGGAAGCCGAGGGCGCGCCGCGTCGGCAGATGCTCGCGGTCGAGGCCGTAGGCGCGCGCGTAGGACTCCCGCGCTGCATCCACGGCCTCCCGCTCCTCGAGCAGCTGGCCGAGCGCGTAGTGCAGCGCGGCGTCCTGCGGCGCCCGGCCGAGCATCCCCCGCAACGCGTCCTCGGCCTCGGCGGCACGACCGGGCAGGGCGCGCAGGGCCCGGTACTCGAAGCGGTACAGCCGCGCGCGGTGCTCGGCGCACAGGGCGTGCTCGTCGGCGTGCTCCCGCGGCAGCAGCAGGCTCCGCTCGGCGACGAAGGCGAGGCCGTCGCGGGCGGCGGCGAGGCTGGCCTCGAGGTGGGCGGCGAAGGCGGCGGGGTCGGTCGGCCCGGCGTCGCCTTCGTAGGCGCGGGACAGCTCGAAGTGCGCCGCCGCTGCGTGCAGCCAGGGCTCGCTCGCGCCGGAGGTCGCCGTGCCCGCGCGCCCGTCGAGGGCGGCGCAGGCGCGCTCGAAGGCCTGGACCGCGTCGTAGGTCGCGCCCGCCTCGTAGAGGGCGAGGCCGAGGGCGAGCTCGGCCCGCCACAGCTGGGCGGGCCCGGCCCGGCCGCGGGCTTCGTGGGCGAGGCGCTCGGCCTCGTCGTAGCGCCCGCCCCGGCGGGCGAGCAGCGAGGCGGTCAGGGCGTGGGCGACCAGCTCTTCGGAGGCTTCGGCGCGGGCGGCGTCGAGGGCGGCGGCGGCGTCTTCCCCGGCGCGGTGGCTCCAGTGCTCTGCGGAGGCGAGCAGGAGCAGGGCCTCCTCTGGATCTCCCGTGGCCACGGCGCGCGCCTGTCCGATCAGGGCCCGGGCGAGCCGGGCGCAGGCGCGGTCGTAGCGGGCGGGCAGGGCGGCGAAGTCGACGAGCGCGAGGTTCTCATCGGCGGCGCGGAGCGCCTCCCCGTCGCTGTCCGGGCCGCGTTCGTGCTTCGCCAGATGGAGCTCGACCAGGACGAGCAGCGCGTGGTGGCGGCGGGCCCGCAGCGCTCCGTCGTCGGGCCGGGCGTCGCGCTGGAGGGCGATCCAGGCCAGCTCGCGCTCGCAGCGGGCGAGGGCGGCGTCGAGGTCGGGGGAGCGGCCGAGGGCGTCGAGGTCGATCTTCCCGGGCTCGGCGTCCGGGACCGGCGGCGGAGGAGCGGGCGCCGGCGTGCTCTCGCAGGCGGCGACGAACAGCAGGAAGGTGAAGGCGAGAGCGCGCATCGGTTCCTCCGAGCATCTTCCCCGACAAGGTACCACAGCTCAGGGGAGCGGTGTCCAGCCGGCCTGGCGCCAGGGATCCTCGACCGGCTCGGCGCGGTACACCGCCCACGAGGTCTGGCCCGGACGCGGGTCGCCGACCGCGAGCTCGAACAGCACCTCGCCGTCGGGAGGGCGGACCTCGAGCAGCCGCGCGTAGTGGTGGCTGCCGCGCACGTCATGGGTCGGCGCGCCGGAGGCATCGGCCGTGCGCCCGCCGTCGACGATCAGCACGGTGCCGGTGGCGGGGAGCCACTGGGCGTCGCCGAGCCAGGGGGAGTAGAAGGGCGCCCCGCCCGCGTAGCTCCAGACTTCCTCGACGGTGCGGGCGGCCTCGTCGACCCGCAGGATCTGCGCCCGGCTCCGGCACTCCTCGGCGGGCAGGGGCGGATCGTGGGGCAGGGCGCGGAAGTTCCCGTTGTCGAACAGCAGGATGTCCCCGTCGGGGGTGAAGCTCGGGGCGTGCTGGTGGTAGGGCCAGGGGAAGTCGTCCGGGGCGCGGAGGAGCTTCGCGCGCCAGGGTTCCTCCCAGCCCTTCGGGTCCCCGAGGATCCAGACGACCTCACCGGTCGCCCGCGCGACCTTGACCAGCGCGTCCTGGTGGCGCAGCGACAGGATGTAGGAGTCGTCGCGCGGGTCGTGCAGGATCGCGTTGCCGTGGGACCAGTCGGCGGTGCGCTTGCCGTACGGGCCGTTGTAGAGCCCGGACAGGGACAGGTAGCCGAGCCGCTGGGGATCGAGGAGCTCGAGCATCGAGATCTCCCGCAGCACCGCGCCGCTCGCGGGCTCGAACTCGACGACGACGTCCCCGACCACCCAGGTCGGCAGCCGCGGCGCGTCCGGGTCGGTCTCGCTGGTCGGGTAGTCGAGCTTGACCAGCTCGGTCGAGAGCACGGCCCAGCGTTCCTCGGTGAGCGGCAGCAGCTCGTGGTGGAAGGTGTCGCAGGCGACGGGGATGCTGCCCGGCGGCCTTTCCTTCAGCAGGTTCGCGGCGTGCCAGCGGCGCAGGGGGGCCGCGCCGCGCACGTCGAGCTCCCAGGCCTCGTCCTTGCCGACCAGGCACAGCAACCGCCCGTCCGCCAGGGCCCGCGCGTCGGTGATCTTCTTCGGGGCGCTGAACAGCCAGCACAGGCGGCCCTCGCCGTCGACCATCGCGAGCAGCCCGAGCTCGTACTCCGCCTCGCGCATCAGGTTGAACAGCCGGTGGCCGGGCTCGCGTCCCGGCCGGTTCCGCACCACCTCGAGGGGCGGCAGGGGGAAGTCCGGCTCCGGCGCCGGAAAGGACAGGCGCTCGCTCTTTTCCCCCGCCGTCACCCGCAACAGGCAGGGCTCCCCGGGGTGCAGGCCTGGCAGCACCAGCGCGGCGGGGGCAGCCTCCGCCGTGTAGCGCCAGCGCTCGCCGCCCTGCTCGAACAGCACCTCGAGGGGGCCGGAGGCAGCGATCTCCAGCCGGATGTGCAGGGGGAACTGCGGATCGTGGGGACGCACGGTGGTGAAGCCGCCGCGGGCCAGGGCGTCGTCGAGGGGCTTCTCCGGCGTCGGCGGCGCCGCGCAGCCGAGGGCGAGCAGCAGGCAGAGCAGGGCAGTGGGCTTCACGGAGTCTCCTCCGGGTGCATGTCCGCGGGGGTGAGCAGCACCCCCTGGCGGAGGGCGTCGAGCTGGCGGTCGAGGAAGTGGAGGTTGTGCCCGGCCTGCAGGTCGCCGAGCTCGACGGCCCGGCGCAGGGCCCGCCGGGCGGCGAGCCAGTCGTCGCGGCCGGCGGTCTCGCCGTCGAGCAGCCGCCGCATCCCGCGCGCCGCCCGCACCGCGCCGAGCAGTCCCCAGGCGGAGGGATGGTCCGGGTCGAGGCGTACGGCCTCCTCGAGCAGCTCGCTCGCCGGCAGGTACCAGCGCAGCCGCTCGAGGTTCTGGCCGCCCTGCACCAGCGCGGCCACGGGGGAGGAGCCGGTCGCGAGCAGCTCGTCCCGGTAGGCGGCGAGGGGAAAGCGCTCCGCGTCGAGGGCCTCGTCCGCCCAGGCGGCGTCCGGTCCGTCCCGGCGCACGAACACCGCGTGGCGCGGCCCGAGGTGGACGGTCGCCCAGGCGGGATCGGCCGCGAGCGCGCGGAACAAGGGCGCGCTGTTCGAGCTCAGCACGGCCACGCCTATGCTGTCGCCGGCGGTCTCCTGCGCGAAGTCGAGCTCTCCGCGGAGCAACGCGAAGTGCCGCGCCAGGTGGGCCGGCGGGTAGACGAAGGTGTTGGTCAGCACCGGCACCGCGGGCCGCCAGGGGACGAACCAGTGCAGGTTGGAGGAGCTGTCGAAGTCGCTGAACAGCCGCCCCTGCAGCTTCCGCGCGGCGAGCTGCCCGGCCGCGCCGAGGGGCAGGTCGAAGCGGCTGAGGCCGGGGGCGAGGGACCAGGGCTGGGCGGCGCTGAAGAACACGCCTCCGAGCAGCGCCGCCGCGACCGTCAAGGAGCCGAGGCCGGCGAGCGGTCCGAGCCAGCGCCCGTCGCTCCGCACCCCCCAGGCGCGCACGCTGAGCGACAGCTGCTGGAAGGCGATGGGCGCCGCGAGCAGCGCCGCCACCAGCAGACTGCGGCGCATCGACAGGCCGACCCCCAGGGCCCCGAGCAGCACGGCCGCGCTGCCCCAGCGTCCGCGGAAGGCCGCGAGCAGCAGCGCGAGCGCCGCGAGCAGCAGCAGGGCCCCGAAGACGGGCGTCGCCCAGGAGGCCGCGAAGGCCTCGTCGAAGGGTGGGCGGAACTCACCGATGGCGCTCCAGGGGTGGGCGCTGCGCCCGATCTCCTCCCGGGCGAGGAAGAGCAGGGTCTCCAGGGGCAGCAGCGCCCCGCGCCAGCCGGCGGGGTGCAGGAAGCTCGCCGCCAGCAAACCGGCGCACAGGCCGGCGCTCGGCCGGATCCCGCGGCCCCTGCGCAGGGCGCCGACCAGCACCGCGGCGCCGAGGCCGATGCCGAGCAGGAAGGAGCCGTGCAGGTTGACCGCGAGCACCTGCAACACCAGCGTGCCGAGCAGCTCTCCCCGTTGCACCCGGCGCCGCCCGACGAGGGCCGGGGCGAGCAGGGCGAGCTGGCCGGCGAGCACCACGCGGGCGAGCAGTCCCGGGCGCAGCTCGAAGCGCTCGAAGCCGCACAGCAACACGAGCAGGGCCGCCAGACAGGCCCAGCCGGGAGACAATCCAGCGCGGCGGCCGGCGAGGACGACCAGCCCGGTCAGGGCGAGCACGAGGAGGACCTGCAGCGACCACAAGGCGAGGCCGTCGCCGATGCGCCAGGCGAGCAGCAGGGCGAGCTGGGAGAGCCAGCTGGTGTTGACCTGGTGCAGGCGGCCCTCGGCGTCGAGCCAGCCCCCCGGCGCGAGCGGTCCGTCGGTTCCTCGCACTCCCCAGACGTGGGGCGCGCGGTCGACCGGCCAGCCTTCCGCGAGGCTGCGCTCGGCGTCGGCGAGGTGGTAGCCGAGGTCGGTGGAGGCGAGGCAGCGCGCCCCGAGCAGGCCCGCCACTCCGAGCAGGCACAGCAGGGGAAGCAGGGTCCTCCAGCGCAGCCAGGACACGGACGGGCGCACGCGGCTCCTTTGCTCGGGCGGCAGCGCCCGCTCGGCTCCCCGGGCGTACGCTCCTCCGCAGGCCCGGCGACAGGTTGCCCGACTGTAGAAAGCTCGCGCGCGCTTGTAAAGATGCGGGTGTGGGGGGGTGGCGCGGCGGTAGGCGAACCTCGGCCTGCGCGGACAGGACAAACGCGCGCTGCCGGCTAGCCCTCGGTCCCTTGGGCGTCGGCGGGCTCGGCGGGAGGCGAGCCGCGAGCCTCCCTTATCCGCTTCATCTCCAGAACCACGCCCTTATAGGCGAAGCCGAACAGCGCAGAAAGCTCGAAGTGCCCGAGATCTCCCGGTAATCATACGGGATCATTCCGCGAAGGCCTGCCGCCCGACGACGCCTTCCCCTTCCCGCACCTCGTACAGGTAGCCGGCCTCCAGGGTCCCGAGGGGCTCGCTGCGGCCGGTGGGCCAGCGCACGGAGACCTCTGCCGCGGCGGTCTTCCCGAGCCCGAAGTGGGCGACCCGCTCCGACTGCGCGAGGTACGAGCCGCCCGTGCGCAGCTTGCGCACCAGGTGCTGCGTGCCCGCCTGGGCGTGGACCTCGGCGCCGAGCGCGTCCGGATTCTGCCCCGCGCCGAGCAGCCGTACCCGCAGGGCCCGCCGGTCGCTGT
>JAUIEM010000320.1 GCA_030428695.1 bacterium | reverse complement strand
CACCGAGGTGCGGGTGCTGTTCGAGACCGCGCAGCCCTGCCGGGCCCGCGTCCGCTACGGCCGCCGGCTGCCTCTCGCGCGGGAGGTCGTGAGCGAGACGGAGGACACCTTCCACGAGCTGCGCCTGCCCGACCTCGAAGCCGGCCAGAAGTGGTTCTACCAGGTGCACCTCGAGGGCGGCAGCCCGTTCGTGAGCGAGCTCCTGACCTTCAAGTCCGCGGTCGCCCCCGGCACGCCCTTCGCCTTCGCCGCCTTCGGCGACTCCCAGAGCAACCCCGAGGTCTGGGCCCGGCTCGCCGCCCTCGCCTGGGGCGAGCGGCCCGACTTCGCGATCCACGCCGGCGACCTGGTCGGCACGGGCGGCGTGCGCCAGCAGTGGGTGGACGAGCTGCTCGGGCCCGCCGCGCCGCTGCTCGGGCGGGTTCCCCTGTACAGCGTGCTCGGCAACCACGAGCAGGACGCGGACAACTACTACCGCTACATGGCGAACCCCGCCCCCGAGCATCGCTACAGCTTCCGCTACGGTGACGCCGAGTTCTTCATGCTCGACAGCAACCGCGACTGCGACACGGGCAGCGAGCAATACCGCTGGCTGGAGGAGAGCCTGGCGGCGAGCACCGCGCTGTGGAAGTTCGTCGTCCACCACCATCCGCCCTTCACCTCGGACAGCGACGACTACGGGGACAGCTTCCGCGGCGAGAGCGGCCAGGGCGACCGCCGCGTGCGCCCGCTGGTGCCGCTGTACGAGGCCTACGGGGTCGACATCGTGTTCTTCGGCCACATCCACACCTACGAGCGCAGCTGGCCCCTGCGCGACGGCGCGGTCGATGACGACGGCGTGATCTACCTGCAGATCGGCGGCGCCGGCGGCTACCTCGAGGAGTTCGCGCCGACCCGCTCCTGGTTCACCGCCAAGCTGCGCCGCACCCATCACTTCTGCATGCTCTCCTTGGCCGGAGGAACCCTGCGCCTGCAGGCCCTCGACGACCAGGGCCGGCTGTTCGACAGCCTCGAGCTGACCAAGCCCTGAACGATGCCAGCTCCCCCTCCTCCTCCCCGCTCCCGCCGACCCCGCCCGGGGCGCGGGCTGCGCGTGCTGACCACGCTCGGCCTGATCGTCGGCGTGCTCGCGGTCGGAGCGTTCGCCTACCGCGCGAGCGCGCTCGAGGCGGAGGCCCTGCGCCGGGCCTGGAGCGAGGGGGCGGAGCGGATCCTCGGCGCGCGGGTCGCGGTGCTGCAGAGCGCCCTGGTCGAACGCGAGACCGCCCGCCTGGACGAGCTCCCGGGCCGTGATATCTTCCGCCTGATCGCCGCCCTCGAGGCCCGGCCCGGGCGCTGGTTCGCGGTCGCCGAGGACGGCCGGGTGCTCGCCCCGGGCTCGCCCCCCGCGCTCGCCCGGACGCCCCGCCCCCGCGCCGCCCAGGAGGCGCTCGCCCGCGCCGCCGGGGCCGAGCGCCTGGGGGAGGAATCCCTCGCCGTCGCGCTGTTCCGCGCCTTCCTCGCCGGCTTCCCCGGCCACGACCTCCCCCAGGGCAGGCCGTACGCCGCCTTCGCCGTCGCCCGCCTGGCGTCGAGCCCCGCCGCCGCCGAAACCGCGCTGCTCGCCCTCGAGATCGAGCTCGCCGCCCCCGCCCTCGCCCGCGAGCCGGCGGTCGTCCGCCTGTACCGCCGCCACGCCGACAGCCTCGCGTCCGCGCACGGCCTGCGGCTCCCCGCCCGCGACGCGCTGCGGGCCCGGGCCGAGGCGGCCGCGGAGCGCGAGCGCTGGCGGGTGGAGCTCGGAGACTGGCTCGCCGCGCGGATGATGTCCGAGCTCGCCCGGGGCGGCGCCCGCGGAAGCTTCCCGATCGGCACGCGGCGCTGCGCCTGGAGACGGGTCGAACGCGGCGACCTGCGCTGCGCGGTCGGCTTCGTCGAGAGCCGCGAGGAGTTTCGCGCCGGGGCCCTCCGCATCGCCGACAGCCTGGGCCTGTGCGCGGCCCCCGAGGCCGACCCGGAGGCTCCGCGCGCGGCGCTGGCCGGGAGCTTCCCCGAGCTCGAGCTGGCGCTCTCCGACCTGCCCGAGGACCCCGCCCTCGTCACCCTGGAGGCGCGACGCTTCGCGCTCGCCGCGATCGGCATCGCCGCGCTGGTGCTGCTCCTGCTCGGGCCGCTGCTGCTCTGGCGGCAGTCGGAGCGGGCGCTCGAGCTGTCGCGGATGCAGGCGGACTTCGTCGCCGGCATCTCCCACGAGCTGCGCACGCCGCTGTCGCTGATCCGGGCGGTGGCGGAGACCCTGCAGCTCGGCCATGTGCGCTCCGAGGAGGAGCGCCAGAGCTACCTCGGCATGCTGTGCACCGAGACCGAGCGCCTCAGCGCCCTGGTCGGCAACGTGCTCGACTTCTCGCGCGCCGCGCGCGGGACCGTGCGCTACGCGCTCGCGCCGATCGACCTGGCGGCGGAGCTGACGAGCTTCGCCGAGACCTACGGCCCGGCGCTCGCGGGCGACGGCTCCGCCTGCGAGCTGGCGCTCGAACCCGGGCTGCCGCCGGTGCGCGCCGACACCGAGGCGCTGCGGCGCGCCCTGCTCAACCTGCTCGACAACGCGCGCAAGTTCGCCGGGCCCGCCATCCGCCTCTCGGCAGGACCGCGCGACGGAGGCGTCGAGATCGCCGTGCTCGACCGCGGCCCGGGTGTGCCCGGAGCGGAGCGCGAGCGCATCTTCGCGGCCTTCGCCCGCGGGGAGGACGCGCGCCGCAGCGGCAAACGCGGCACCGGGCTCGGCCTGGCCCTGGTGCGCCAGATCGCCGCAGGCCACGGAGGGCGCGCGGGGATGCGGGCCCGGGAAGGAGGGGGCAGCGCCTTCTGGCTGTGGCTGCCCGGGGAGGACACATGAGCCACCGCATCCTGCTCGTCGAGGACGAGGCCAATCTGCGCCTGATCCTGCGCAACAACCTCGGCTTCGTCGGCTACACCGTGCTCGAGGCGAGCGACGGCGAGACCGCGCTCCAGCGCATCCTCGACGATCCGCCCGACCTGGTGATCCTCGACATCATGCTGCCCGGCCGCGACGGCCTGAGCGTGCTGCGCGAGGTGCGCGAGGCGGGCTGCCAGGTGCCGGTGATCTTCCTGACCGCGCGGGGCGAGGAGCACGACCGCATCGCCGGCTTCGAGGTCGGCGCCGATGACTACGTGGTCAAGCCCTTCTCGGTCGGCGAGCTGCTCGGGCGCATCCAGGCCATCCTCCGCCGCCTCGGCCAGGCCGCGAGCAGCGCCCGGCAGGTCTTCGGCGCGCTGTGCTTCGAGCTCGACCGCTTCCAGGTCCGCCGGGGCAACCGCACCATCAAGCTGAAGTTCTTCGAGGCCGAGATCCTGCGGATCCTGCTCGAGCGGGCCGGCGAGGCGGTCAGCCGGGCGGAGATCCTGCGCGCGGTGTGGGGCGACGCGGCGGTGACCAACCGCGTGATCGACAACCACATCCTGCATCTGCGCAAGAAGCTGGAGGGTGATCCGGCGCGGCCGACGCTGCTGGTGACCGCGCACCGGGTCGGCTACCGCTTCGTGCCACCGGAGTAGGCATCCCTCGGCGCAGACGCCCTCTTCAGGCGAGAAACCTGAAGGGTTCCGTGATGGTCTCGGCGGCGAGGAAGCCGACCTCCGCGTCTTCCTCCGCCGCCGCCTTGGCGAGCGCCTCGACGAGCAGCCCCTTGACGAGCTGCTCGGTCGCGTGGTGGCCGGGGTCGATCAGGCCGATGCCCGCCGCCCGCGCCGCGAGGGCGGTGTGGTAGTAGACGTCCCCGGTCACCAGCACGTCCGCGCCGGCCCGCAGGGCGTCGTCGAGGAAGCGGTTGCCGTCGCCGCACAGCACGGCGACCGTCGAGACCGGCCGCCCGGCCTCCCCGACCACCCGCAACGCCGGCACCTCGAGCTGCTGCCGGACGCGCGCGGCGAAGGCGTCGAGGGTGGACGCCTCCGCGAGGGCGCCGACCCGCCCGATGCCCCACGAAGACCGCGAGCTGAGCGTCTCCACCGCGGCGATCACCCGCGCCCCCATGCCCTCGAGCCGGGAGACGACATGCCGGTAGGAGGTCTTGCCGGTCGTCAGCTGGTAGCGCCAGCTCGACTTGCCGGGCAGCTCGTGGGCCTCGTCGACATCGAGGCCGAGATGGTGTACCGGCAGCGCGTCCTCGGACAGGACATCGAGCAGGATGCCGGGCTCGTCGCCGAGCCGGCGCAGCGGCCGCGGCTCGACGATGCCCAGCCGGCTGGCGAGCCGGTCGTTGATCCCGCCGGGGGTGACGTCGACGGCCGTGTGCGGGACGTACACCGCGATGTCGGCGGCGAGCAGCTTCTGGAGCATCGCCCCGCGCGGCTGGTCGGTGCGCAGGGAGGTGAGCTGGCGGAAGATGACCGCGTGGTGCGAGACGATCAGCTGGCAGTCGCGCGCGATCGCCTCTTCCGCGACGGCGGGCGTCAGGTCGAGCGTGGTCAGGACGTTGCGGACCTCGCGGGCCGGCGACCCGACCTGCAAACCGGTGCGGTCGCCCTCCATCGCGTAGCGCGGTGGGGCGAAGCGCTCGATCCAGGCGACGAGCTGCGCGACGCTCGGCATCAGGCGATGCCCGCGACGAACCAGCGCCCGTTCCGTTCCTCGAGCAGGAAGCGATAGCGCAGGGGGTCGTCGGGGCGCTCGGGGATGATCAGCTCGAGCTCGAACTCCGCGCGGTTCTCACCGATGCGCATCCGCAGGAATTTGCGGTGGCTGGTCTTGAACATCAACCGGTTGGCCGGCCGCAGGAGCTTGTCGAAGTAGTCCTCGAGGTCGATCTCCTCGCCGAGCTGCTCGAGGAACTCCGGGGTCATCAGCGCCTCGAGCTGCTCGCGCTCCCCGCGGGAGACGAGGGCGAACCACTGGTCGATCGCCTTGTCCGGCGCGAGGTTGTCGAGCGGAACCTCGTCGGTCGAGGAGACACCCGGCAGCCCCGGCGTTCCGGGCGGCTCTTCCGGAGCCGGCTCAGGCACTACCACGCGGGGGGCGTCGCCGAGGGCGGTCGCGTCGTAGGGGCAGTACAGCCAATCGCTCTTGACCGGTCGCGAGCAGGTCGGGCAACCCTGGATCAGCAGGGCGCCGTCAACCGGGCAGAACTTCCAGCCCTCGGCGGCCTCATGGCCGCACTTCGGGCAGGTCGGGCCGGCCAGGCACAGGCCGGCGAGCGCGAGGCAGACGAACAGGGCAGGGCGCATCGCTCACTCCTCAGGCCGCCGCCGCCCGGGGCGGGCTAGGCGACGCGCCAGATCTTGTAGATCCAGCTCAGACCGAACAGGATCAGGAAGCCGACCCCCCACAACGACCCCCGGTGCTCGAGCAGCCAGTTGAAGGCGGAGAAGCGTCCACTAAGAACGTACAGGGAAAGGGGAACGACGGCAAACGCCGCGAAGAACAGCAGCGCGCCGAAGGGTTGGTTGGCGACCGACGCGAGGATGCGGCCGTGGGCCGCCAGGCTCCAGGACGTCGTCATCCCGCAGGACGGGCACGGGATGCCGACGTGCTCCATCATCCCGCAGGGAGAGAGACCGAGCTGCTCGTGGGTGCCGTAGCCGCGGTCGTCCGGTTCGAGCTGGAAGGCGAGGACCAGCGCCACCACCGCGCCCAGCCCGATCAGCACGAAGAACAGCTTCTCGACGCCGTCCGGCTTGCTGCGCCACGCGCGCACGCTCTCGACCGCGTCGGGGGGAGGCGCAGGGGGAGGGTTGAGGTCAGGCCCCATGCTCGACCTCGTCGACGAAGCGCTGGAGGCGCGCGAGGCCCTCTTCGAGGTCGGCCCGCGAGGCGGAGAAGGACATGCGGATGTGGCCCTCGGCGCCGAACGGAGCCCCGGGCACCGTCGCGACCCCCTGCTCCTCGAGCAGGGCGCGGCAGAAGTCGGCGCTGCCGACCAGGTCGCGCCCGCGGTAGCTGCCTCCGAGCACCCCGTCGATCTTCGGGAAGGCGTAGAAGGTCCCCTCCGGACGCACCAGGGAGATGCCCGGCAGCTTCTCCAGCGCTTCGCTGACGAAGTCGCGGCGGAAGCGGAACTCCTCGCGCATCGGCGCGATGACCGCATCGCCGAGCTCGAGCGCCCGCAACGCGCCGAACTGGGCGAAGGTGGTCGCGGAGGTGACGGACTGGCCCTGCAGGCGGTCGAGCGCGGAGATGATCGGCGCTGTGGCGGCGACGAAGCCGAGCCGCCAGCCGGTCATCGCCCAGCCCTTCGAGAAGCCGTCGACGATGACGACGCGGCTCGCGTCGACCTCGGGGTCGTCGGCGAAGCCGAGGGAGCCCTCGAAGATCAGGTGGCCGTAGATCTCGTCGGAGATGACGTAGATGCCGCGCGCGGTCAGCGCCCGGGCCAGGGCGACCAGATCTTCGCGCGCGAACACCGTTCCGGTCGGGTTGCAGGGGCTGTTGAGCATCACCGCGCGGGTGCGCTCGTTGACCGTGTCGAGAATGCGCTGCACCGGCAGCCGGAAGCCTTCGTCGAAGCGCGCCTCGACGATGCGGCTGACGCCGCCGCACAGCTCGACCAGGGCGGGATAGCTGACCCAGTAGGGGCTGACGATCACGACCTCGTCGCCCGGATCGACGAGCGCCTGGAAGGTCAAGGCCAGGGCCATCTTCGCGCCGGCGGTCACCAGGACGTTGGCGGCGCCGTGGCCGAGCCCGTGGTGGTCGTTGACCCAGGCTGCGGCGGCCTCGCGCAGGGGGCCGATGCCGGCCGTCGGGGCGTACTTGGTCTCGCCGTTGCGCAGGGCGGCGATCGCGGCCTCTTTGATCTCGTCGGGCGTGTCGAAGTCCGGCTGGCCAGCCCCGAGCCCGATGATCGAGCGACCTTCGGCGCGGAGCCGCGCGGCGGCCTGTGTGATCGCGAGGGTGGCGGAGGGCGCGAGGTTTTCCGCGCGTTTGGAGATCATGCCCGGGTCCTTTGCGGGGGTCGACCGCACAGTGTAGCGCATGGCCATAAGAAAAGCCCAAGAACAAATCTTGGGCTTGGGATGCGGAAGGAGGGACTCGAACCCTCATGGACCGAAGTCCACTAGGCCCTCAACCTAGCGCGTCTGCCAATTCCGCCACTTCCGCGGGCGTGCTTGCCGTTTCCGGCCGGGCCGCGCCGATTATACGCAGCTCCACCCTCCGCACAAGAAAAATCACGCAGGGAATCGCAACTTTGTGCTGCGCATGCGGTCTCCCGAGGACGACGGCGGTCGCGGTCGGCGCATTTTGTTGCGCCGCGAACCAAAAGCGTTCCGCGGTGCACGAAACCGGATCGTTCCGGGCTACACCCTGACGAGCCCGGTATGACCGCCTCTTTCTTCCGTGGGGAATTCCATGTCGCGACCGATCCTCCTGACCCTGCTCGGCCTCCTGTGCCTGCCGGCTTTCGCCCAGAACGGCGTCGCCCCGAGCCTGTACGACGAGCTCGACAGCGCCCGCCAGGGCCGTTACATCCGCTACGGCCAGCGCGGGGTGAAGGTCCAGGCCCTGCAGTACGCCCTGACCGCGGCCGGCTTCCCGACCTACCCCGACGGCGCCTTCGGGCCGCTGACCCTCGGCTCGGTGCTGCAGTTCCAGCGCTCCCAGAGCCTGACCGCCGACGGCATCGTCGGACCCCAGACCGTCAGCGCCTTCGACCGCGTGCTCGGCCTGAACGGGAGCAACCCCGGCGGCGGCAACACCGGGGGCGGCACCCCGGGCGGCAGCAACACCGGGGGCGGCACTCCGGGCGGGAATCCGAACCCCGCGCCGCCGTCGACCATCACCCCGGGCGCGAGCATCCCCGACCGGCCGTCCAACGCCCTGTCGGGGAGCCAGTTCATCGACCTCGTCCGCTACCACGACCTGCTGCAGCGCGGCCCGGAGGTCGTCCAGCAGCTGACCGACGGGAACCTGCCCGACTTCCTGCGCACCTTCCAGGCGATCGACTTCACCGCCAACGGGCACACCGCGCGGATCTGGGTCACCCGCGACTACCTCGCGGTCGGCAGCGACGACGACTACGTGCGCATCGGGCTCGGCAGCCAGGACGCGCAGACGGTCGCCGACGCCTTCGACTGCTACCTGCCGACGCGCAAGATCGTCGACGGCATCCACGCGGTCGGTGACGACGTGCAGAGCCCCCAGCCGATGACGCCGGGGCCGCAGATGACCTCCTCGACCTACATCGAGCAACACAACACAATGATCGAGGCGAAGCGGGTCGGGCGGCCCCTCGACGAGCTGGTCGTCGGGCACAAGAAGGACGTGGTGATCACGAACCGGCTGGCCTGGAACCCGCAGAAGGTCGCGATCTACGGCTGGCATTACACCAACGGCACGCCGATCCAGCCGCTGAGCACCGTGCACGTCCACTGGTACGTCGACTACTCGCACGGCGTGCGCCTGGTGCACCGCTACGCGCTGCTCGACGGGCAGGTGATGGACGTCGCGGACATCCTCGCCCACCCGCTGTACCACACGACCCTCAGCGACGAGGGGATCATGCCGAGCGCCCGCGTCCCGTAGCCAGGACCGACCGGGACTTCCACTGCACCGTTCCGCGTGTGCGCTGCGCGCCTCAGCGGACCTTGCGCACCAGGCGGCCATCCTCGACGGACGCGAAGCCGCGCTTCTGGAGCCAGGCGCTCAGGGCGTCCGCATCGGGGTGGGTCGGGCGGATCAGGTTGTTGACGTAGTTGACGCCGTGACGGGCGCCTTCCTCGGCGAGCTTCTCGAGAGCGAAGCTGCCGACCCCCTTGCCGCGCTGCTCCGGATCGGTCGCGAGCAGGATCTCGGCGTCCCCCCAGACCAGCTCGAGCCAGCCGTAGCCGACGGTGTGTCCGTCCGCTTCCACCCGCCACCACTCCCCGGGCACCTGGCTGCCCTCGTCGAGCTCCTGGAAGCGGGTGTCGAACACGCCGGCGGGGGCCCCACCGACGATGCGCACCTTGTCTGCGTTCCAGAGCGGCGGGTTCTCGGGAATCCACTGCATGTCCATCGCGATCCTCCCATCGGAATCGGAATCGGAATCGGTAGCGCCCTCAGTCCTGCACCCACGGAACCAGCAGCACGCCCCCCGGCGCGAGCTGGTAGACCTTGGAAGCGACCGCGCCGAGGATCGAGCGGTGCGCTCCGGCCAGGCTGTGCGTCCCGAGCACGAGCAGCGGCGCCTCGCTGCGCTCGAGCGCGCGCAGGATCTCGCGGCTCGGCCGGCCACTCGTCACCTCGTGCTCGACCGTCAGGTTCAGGGAGGCGTAGCGCAGGGCGAGCTCCTGCTCGACCTCGGGGGTCGCGCTTTGGACGAAGGCGTCGAGGTGGCGTTGGTCACCGAAGTTGTAGGGCGGGCGGCTGATGACGTGCAGGACGCGGATCGACGCCCCGCACAGGTCGGCGAGGTCGAAAGCGAGCCGCCGGGCGATCTCACAGGTCGGCGAGAAGTCGGTCGGCAGGAGGATGGTCCGCCCCTCGAGGGAGGGCGTCTCCTTCTTGACGATCCACACCGGGCAGTGGGCCATGCGCACGATCGGCTCGGTGAAGCTGCCGAGCATCAGCCTGCCGAAGTCGCTGCGGTCGTGGGTCCCGCATACGATCAGGTCGACCTCGTGCTCGCGCGCCCACTCGACGGCGTCGAAGGCCGCGACCCCGCTGGCGAGCACCTGCTCGGGCTCCACCTCGGGGGGCAGCCCGGCCCCCTCGATGAACTGCTCCAGGGTGTCGGCGACGTCCTCGCGCGGCACGCTCGGCACCTCGGAGTGCAGCACGCTGAGCTTCGCGCTGCTCTTGACCGCGAGGCGGGCGGCCGTGCGGAGGGCGCGCGCGGACATCTCGGAGTAGTCGACGGCGGCGAGAATGTGCTCGAAGACCATGGTGTCCTCCACAGGTTTCAGTGCGCGGCCGCGACCGGCTGCGCGTAGGTCCACGCCTTGAGCTCGTCGAGCACCAGCGGCAGCGCGACCAGGGCGGAGATGTGCCCCCCGCGCAGCCAGCGGCAGCGCATGCCCGGCCAGCGCTCGAGCTGGGCGTGCACCGCCTCGGGGCGCTGGAACAGGTCGCGGTCGGCCGGCAGGGCGCAGATCCGCTGCGGCGGGATGGCGGGGTCGAGCCTGTCGAGCACCAGCGCGTGGCTGAGGCGCCGCAGCTCGGCGAGCGGGATCCCGAAGCGCCGCAGCTCGCGCCGCACACCGTGCATGATCGGGGCGTGGGCGACGACGTCGCTGACGTCGATGTGGCCGACCACCGGCATCACCCAGGACCAGCGCGGGTCGAGGCCGGCGCACAGCATGCTCAGGGAGCCGCCGAGGCTGATCCCGGAGAGCCCGACCTGGTCGTAGCGGCGCAGGTTCAACACGTACTGCAGCACGGTGCGCGCGTCGAGCACCGACTGGCGGATCGCCTCCCAGGTCATCGCGAGGTCGGCGCTGACGAACAGCGAGCCGTCGTAGCGTGAGTCGGGCAGCTGCCGGCGCCCGTGGTGGGCGAGCTGCAGGCAGTACACATCGCAGTCGAGGCGCGAGGCGTACAGCGGGCCGAAGTAGAAGTCGTCGAGCAGGCTGCCCGGCTGCATCCAGGGCGGCAGGTAGACCATCGCCCGCCGCGGCCGCGTGCCGGTGCGGCGGAAACGGACCACGCGGAACAGGTGCAGCGCCTGCTGGCGCTCGCGGTATCGCGCGGCGCGCTGCGGGTGCAGCGGCAGGTGCGCGCTCTTGAACAGGTACGAGGCGATGTCGAAGCCCGCCCGCCGCTGGCGTCTTCCCCGGCGGGCCCAGGGCCGCGCCTCCGGCGCCGGGAAGAGCTGCTCGAGCCCGCAGCGTTCGTAGAAGGGCATCCAGTGCTGCGTGTCTTCGACCGGGCGCATGCGGCTCTGCTGCAGGCGGGCCATCAGGCCGAAGAAACGATCGACTTGGACGTGCAGATCCATCGGCTCACTCCAGGCTGACACGCACCCCGAGCGGTGCGCCGGTGGCGGAGCGCAGCGGAATCCAGACGCGCTCGCCCGCCGAGTTGATCTCGAGCAGCCGCGTCGGCCGTTGCCACAGGCTCGCCCCGTCCTCGTTGCGCGAGCGCAGCCGCAGGTAGTAGGTGCCCGGGTCCGCGAAGGTGTACCGGCACTCGAGGTCCGGCCCGGGCCCGTAGACCACGGTCACCGCCTCCGGGTCGGTGAAGTCCGGATCGACCCCGACGACCACCTCGTAGGCGTGGGCACCGGGCTCGGCGGTCCACGACAGCTCGAGCTCCTCGCCGATGCGTAAGACCTCCGCGGAGATGCGGAACTCCTCCGGGCCCTGGGCCCGCCCTCCCCCGATCAGCCAGGTGCTGATGCCCGGCACGAACACGACGAGCACGAGGCCGGTGAGGAGGATCAAGGTGAACGGCAGGGTCCCGCGGATCACGCGCCCGAGCGGCTTGCGGAACAGGCTCGCGGAGACGAACAGGTTGATGCCCATCGGCGGCGTCAGGTAGCCGATCTCGAGGTTGACGATGAACAGGATGCCGAAGTGGGTCGGGTCCATGCCGAAGCGGTCGGCGATCGGCCACAGGAGCGGCGCGAGGATCAAGATCGCGCTCATGATGTCCATCACGCAGCCGACACCGAGCAGGAAGATGTTGACGAGCAGGAGGAAGCCGATGCGGCTGTCGATCGAGGACTCGAGCCAGGCCGCGGCCTGCTGCGGGATCTCCTGGATGGTCAGGAAGGAGTTGAAGGCCGCCGCGAGCACGAGGATCATGAACA